>CAJXCW010000324.1 GCA_913051705.1 uncultured bacterium | reverse complement strand
GCATCTTCATTCGCCTTTCTCCGCACCGACCCTGGTGAGGTGCCTGCGGCGCTCAAATACACTTAGCGTGTAGACAGCAATAGCGAGTACTACGCCAGCAGATAGAGAAGCCCAGACATAGCCAAGCCTGTCTGATAGCGTCTGTGCTACGACAATGAGCAGGAAGAATAAAGGGATCAGGATAATCAGTGCAATGCCTGTAAGTTTTGAAGGAAATTGCCTCACGGACACACCTGTTTTTTGGGATTGGTACACTAGAACGAGTGCCATTAATATAATGATATATACATGATATTCGCGAAGGCCCGCCACCGAGAGGGCAACCAGCGCCCCGGCTAACAGGGCTATAATGGCACCAAACCTGCGAGGGGGCATGGCTCTCCACAGGGCCGCTCGCTTCATCTCTTGTATCGAGTCAAGCGCTCCCTGCACATTGCCGGGTTCATTTCGATCTTTATTGTCTGTCATTTCTTTGTCTCCTATTCGTTTTTCCGACATGGAAGATAATACAACGCTGTCTTTCCGACATGGAAAGTAATATAACACTTACTTTCCATATTGGCAAGTTATAATTTTCCATATTGGAAAGTATTGGTCCAATCAGAGAATGAACGGTAGAATCAGGTACCGTAATCGGGTATTTCGTAGTATACAAGAAAAAACTTTGAAACTGGGTCGCGTCGCTATAATCAGCTACAACAGCTTCGTAGAGGGAGAGCTGATCTGAGGCATGTCTGCAAGAGCTGTAGCTTAAAGCACCTGGATTTTCGCCGGTATCGAAAACAGCTTTCCTTGCCAGATGGTATTCGATATTCAGGTTTTTATCTGGACAAGAGCGGATTCTTGAGCCTGTACAGATAAACTGAAAAGAAATACGATCGACCTCAGAAGATAGGATTCGAACCACATTGTCCACTCCATTTCGGATGACCATTCCAATCCGGATAACAGATCATCGTCTTGATCTTCCGGTGGTCGGAAATCAATTCAAAAATTTCCTGTACTCCCCGTAACGCGCCAGGATATTCCTGACATACTGGAACGGTTCCTCGCCCCGGCAATAACCGTATCTGACCACGTCATCGTTAAAGTATTTCCGTTCGGACAGACGCAGTATATACTCTTCTACATTCCCGTCCCACACATTCTGATCTTTGCCGAATTTCTCCGCCAGACGGCGGGCGTCCGCCACATGTCCCTGGCCGGCATTGTAGGAACCCAGCACAAATTTCATCCTCTGTTCCTCATCCGGAATATGATTCCAGTAGTTTTCCAGCCAGTGGATGTATTTCGTTCCTGCTTTGATGTTCTCTGATGGATTCTCCGTCTGCGTCACGCCGAAATCCTTTGCTGTCTCCGGGAGGAGCTGCATCAGCCCGACTGCACCGGCCCAGGATTCGATTTCTGGATCGAAACGGGATTCCTGATAGATCTGAGAGGCCAGAATTCTCCAATCCCAGTTGATCGTTTTGGCATACGCCTGAATCATGTCGTCATATTTGGATATTTTACCGCCCCTATACGAAAAATAATCACTCCGGGCCCGTTTTCTGAATCCTCGACGATTCTTGTAGTATTTGTTATATATCACATAATAATCAGAGGTTTTCTTGGCCTGACGGATCCAGACGCTGGCGGCTTCCAGAAGCTGCGGTGAATTCTTTCGGACCGCCCAAGCTATCTGCTGCGGAAAGCTCAAGGGCGTGGCGATATCGATATCAGCAAGATACGCCTGATTAATCAATGCGATATTCTCATCGGAGACGGTAAAGGGGATCGTTCCGTCGGCGACCTGTTTGATCAACGCATCTGTGGAAATATCACCCGCCTCTTCCACGATATTGATGTCCCCCCCGATTTCATCGGACAGATTCTGAAGGCGGGGCACATAGGATGAGGCTTTGCGTACATGGACCCGTTTACCTATCAAATCGATCTGGCTTCGTATCATTGCATTGTCGATCTCATGTAATTTCATCTTCTGCCAGTTGTCCGGCTTCTTCTGCACCAGAACCTGACGGGTAGTACTCAGATATTCTGTGAAACTGAATTTCTCTGCACGCTGTTTGGTTACAGTGAGGTTGGCTGCCAGGATATCGCCCTCCCCCCGCTCAAGCATTTCGAATATCTCTGCTTTGTTCCGCGCAACCACAAGCTCCAGCTTCAAATCAAGCGATTCTGCAAACTTTTTAAGCAGTTCATATTCATAACCCATGGGGCGGCCTTTATACAGAAAGTAGCTGTTGGCGTCGTAACCGGTAATGGCAATCAGCTTATTTCGTGCTTTTATCGTATCCAGATCAGCATGCACAAGCGGGGCCTTGTTCTCCTCCGGCGAAGGTGATCCAACAGCTCCATTGGGCGGTTCCGCAGTCCGGCAACTGAGCAGGGTCACCATAATACCGACAAATAACAGCTTAAATCCCCCCATATGACGCCTCCTGGTGTGAAAATGTCGCCTTCGGCCGGACTGGAAGCCAGCCACAGTCTGCCGTGTTCGCACATCATGGCCGCAACGATTACAATAGTTCGCTTCCCTATGGTTTTCTTTAGTACAATGAGGACATATGTTCATGATACGGACCGCCTGACCCGCCGAAGCTAATCTTCTACCTCTTTCTTCCTGAAGATTGTCGTGAATTTAAATGGGTCTTTACACAATGTCGGAACAGCAGACCTCAGTCTTTTGAGGGGTTCCGTTTTTTTCGTTTCATTTCCTTTTCGTATTCTTTCTGAAGCTCCGGAGACAGCGGGTAGACATCCCGAACGCGGTATTTTTTCTTGAGCAACATGTCACGCTCATAGTCCTCTTTCGCCTGGCGCTCGGATGCCAGCCGAACCACCTCATCAAGCATCTGAGGCGGGAAGAACAGGACGGCTTCATCTTCAGCTACCACGATATCACCCGGAAGGACCGTCGCCGTGCCCACGCGGATAGGCACATTCCATTCCGTGTCCAGCCACCGGGGGCCTACCGGGTCGAAGAATCGGGCGAAGACCGGGAACCCTTCAAACATATCTTCCGACAGTTCTTCTAGATCCCGCGTTCCGCCATCGATTATCACACCGGCCGCTCCGCGCAACTTCATACCGAGCGCGGTGACATCACCGAAGAACGTCGCCCCGTCCCGACCACCGAGATCCACGACCACCACGTCCCCGGGGTTGGCCTCTTCACCGGCACGTACGTAAAACCGGCTGTCCCAGTCGCCTTCTTCAGCAAGTTGATTCAGGGCTTCTCTCAGATCGGGGCGGGCGGGCAGCGTCCGTATGGTCAGCGCCCGTCCGACGATACGTTCACCGGGCCGGGTACTCACCAGACCACGGACATAGTTCGCCGAGTATATTCCCATGGCGCTATGGATATTCTCCAGTTGCAGCCCGTCGAGCTTTGCCAGTTCTTCCTGGGTGACTTCGGGCCGTGAATCCTTCAACACGTCCATAACCGCAGAAAACGAATTTCGGTTGGACCGGAACCCATCGCTCGGCTCGACGTCCGGTGGAAACACCTGATTAAAGGGCTTTTGAGCACCCAGAAATAGAAGCGACATGAAAACGAGCGTCAGCGGGATATATTTTCGCATGGCGTTACTCCTTCAAATCCGATTATAAGTGCATCCAATGGCACAAGTGTTGGTTTCTCCCACTTACCGAGATTCCATTTAATAGAACCTTCAATATCCTATGCTATCTGATGCGTGTAAATAAAAATCATCAGATACGTGTAAATAACCATCAATGAGTTCATTAAAAAATAACAAATGTTGCCGTTGATTGCAAGAGTAGACAGGTGCTTGCACGAATAGACTCAGAACTACAGTACGATCTGTCCCTGCTGAAGGGTTTAATCCAGCACCTCATTACCTCGTATCCAAGTATTCAACTTTATCCTTAGAGCACGGCAAAAATTCACCGGGGACCGAATGTTTTTATCAATCCAAATAAAAGTGGTTACACGACTTCGGGTAGAAGATTATAAAAACATTTATCCACCTTTTTCTATCCGTTTTTTTGGGTCTCTACCCCAGCTGTGCCGTTAACGCAACCGCTTCTGAATCACTGATTCCGCGCATCAGCGGAAATCACTCATGGCGAGATCGGCGGGCGAGTTGTGGGAACGGTGTCTTCTGATGGTTCGTAGTAATAGGTTGGGCCCGGTTGGACCCCTTGAAGGCCTATTTTGGATGCCTATTGGGCGAGCTCGACTATTACCCTGGTGTCCGTGTGCTGGATACTTGTTAAAACCGGGACTTCACCATTGGCAGCCTCATGTGCTGTCGTCATAACAGCCATTCTCTCTTCAACATTCATCCCTGGGTGTTCCCCACCTGCGCCGCCGACAGGCAGGGTGTCGTTTCCCGTTTTAACGCCTCTATCAATCATGAAACGTATGTTTGTCGTAAGTACTTCAAGGTCAAGTGACAGGTCCTCCTTAAATGGCGTGGTCACGGCAACCATGGGGCCGCATAGCCATGTCCGTATTTTCTGAGAATCCATGTATCTATAGCTCCTTCTTTAAAGAACTATTAATATTACCTGCTAAATATAGGCAATGGGAATTAACTGAGGGCTTCATAAAATAACGGACGTCACAATTAAAATTCAGTCAGGGTCGGCAAATGGCATATGGCTTAATTAAGAATCAAGCCGACGTGTTATATGCACGCAAGCACCACAAAAATCCCCACGCGTCGAGCATCTAAGGGATTCCTTACTCCCCCCTCCCCAGGGTGTCGACGATTATTACATTTTGCGGTCTTAAAATAATTGAAATGGAAAAAATTAGAATTGATACACCCACAAAATCTACTATGCACTGAATAGTTTAGGTGATCTAAAATGGGATCGATGCTGCAGTCAAAATGCCCTTGCGATTTTGTAAAGTCAGAAATTCTATCCGAATTCGGAATGCGGGGAATCGGTTATGAACCCGGATTCTGTTACAAATATTAGGCTT
>CAJXCW010000323.1 GCA_913051705.1 uncultured bacterium | reverse complement strand
GTAGGGTTCGAAGGTGGCTGGATCCGTGTGTGTGGTGATCGTGATCGGTTCGATTGAACTGAAATCTGGGACAGGCCAAGGCTCCGACGTGTTTGCCAGGTAGCCGTCGGAAAGCACGATCACGGGCGTCATGTGGCGGAAGGCCAGCCGCACGGCTTCGATCGCGGTGAAGAAACAGTCGCCTGGGCTCTGCGGCGCGATGACGCAGAGCGGGCTGTCGCTGTTGCGCCCGAACAGGACCTGGAGCAGATCACCCTGTTCGGTCTTGGTTGGCATGCCGGTGCTGGGGCCGGATCGCTGGATGTCCAGCACGATTAGCGGCAGCTCCGTCATTACGGCGAGACCGATCGCCTCGCTCTTGAGCGCGATGCCCGGTCCGCTCGTGCCGGTCACTCCGATCGAGCCGCCGTACGCCGCGCCGATGGCGGAGCCGACGGCTGCGATCTCATCTTCGGCTTGGAAGGTCTTGACCCCGAACTGGCGATAGCTGGCCAGCTCGTGCAGGATGTCGGTGGCGGGAGTGATCGGGTACGAGCCGAGGAAGACCTCGAGTCCGGCCGCCTGCGCCCCGGCGACGGCGCCCGTCTCGAGCCAGCGGCTGGAAGCCCGCGCTTCAGGACGGGCACGCAAACGAGCGGTGTTCGCGGCCGGATCGCCGTCCTCATCCGGATGTCCATAGGACCCGGCAATCGCCCAGTGCGCATAATTCCGTCCATCCGTATTTTTGTCATAATACACCGTGTTGGCCAGGCGACCGGCGACTTCCAATTGATAGTGATCGCTGATATAACGGCCGTCGTTCTGAGTATTCTCCCGGTTAAACACGCCGTATTGCCAGTTCCAGGACTGATTGGACGAGACATTCCACGACTGGATGCCGAGCCGACGGGTATCCTGCTGTGTGGCATCGGCGATGAACGGCCGCTCGATAAATACAATGGCATTACTGCTGTTGAGTTGATCCAGACTATACGGCCGCTTCTGATTCCCGATCTGTAGTTTCTGAAAAAAAGGCACGCCGTTCATGCCGATGAATATATCCCGATATTCTACCTTATTGGGGTTGGCATAATCAATCGTGATCCGAAAATATGTCTTGTCGGTGATATCCCCCTTTACTCCGAAACGCACACGACGGAACGCCAACCGGTCCTGGGGATTCTGCCCCTCAATCACATCAACACCGGGGTCGTTATCAGGAAAAGCCCAGTGATCGAAGTGAATCCGCCCGTGAAGAGACAGTTTTGAATTGGCATGGCCGTTCTTCACCCGCCCGTCAAAGGCAGATTTCAGCGCTTTCAACTGTTCTTCTAAACGCGCCATACGCTTCATCAGATCGATGTCCTGAGCTGCAGGGATCCCCCCATCCGGTATCGATTCGGTGGTTTCAGCAGAATCAATCTTGGTGGATTTTTCTGCCCCGGCGACCCTATCTGGAAAGGCATCCCTATCCTTTGCAGCGCGCCTGATATCCTGAGCCCATGCATGCCCACTAATAAACAGACAGACCATTATAGAGAAAAACGCCGTCCAGCGTTTGAAGCTCATAACTGACTTCCTCCTGGAAAAATATTTGATCATGATCTCTACAGTCTTTATATTCGGTCCTTGAAAATCACCGCTATCCTGTTGTGACGTGTATCATATATTCATGGCCATAATTATGCTATAATTATTATCTATATATTATTACATTCATGTAACAATTGTGTGACAAAATGAGAATCTATTACCCGATTTCTCACATCCGTATCACCATTCACCATTCACCATTCACCAATATCTTCCATGCTCTCCCACGCCGTCGTATTCACCGAACCCAACACCGTCGTCTACCAGGAAGTAGAGACCCCTGACCCCGGCCCTGACCAGGCTGTAATTCGATTAACGCATTCCTGGATCAGCAACGGCACCGAGGGGTCCTTTTTACGCGGCGAACGTATTGATGGGGATACAGCGTATCGGGAAGGCGATCCCTGGCCCTTCCCGATGGTCGCCGGATATCAACGAATTGGTGTTGTAGAGTGGATCGGCAAAAATATCGAGGACCTGGAAATTGGTGAGACTGTGTTCTCTGTAGTCGGCTCGGTAAACAGCATGTTTATGCCTCGCGGCGGCCAGGTTTCACCGTCAGTCACCGCCAGAGGGGCCATCTGGAAATTGCCTGAAGCGTGCGACTCACTGGCCTTTTCCGGCATGGTATTAACCCAGGTCGGATACAACTGTGGGGTGCGGGCGCCGATAAATATAGGGGACGGCGCCGTTGTTGTAGGCGATGGTCTTGTAGGCCAGTGGGCCGCCCAAACGCTGGCGTGGCGTGGCGCTGAGGTCGTTCTGGTCGGCCGTCATGATGATCGGCTGAATCAATTTACAGGTAGGGCGGGAAGAGCTGTAATCAATAGCCGAAACATGGATCCGGTGGAAGAACTTAAGCGCCGCTTTCCTGATGGTGTTCAAGTGCTGGTAGATACCATCGGTTCGACGGATATGATAGCGCACTATATGACTTGCATGAAAAAATACGGCCATATCGTGTCCGCTGGTTTTTATGGCACGGAAGACCGCCTGGCCCTTCAGCCGCCGCGTTACCAGGAACTGTCCATCGATCTGGTTTCCGGCCTGACGCCGGACCGTATGGATCAAACCCTGGCTCTAATCGCCAACGGCACCCTGGAAACTTTACCGCTGATAACCCATCATTTTCCGGTATCAGCCGCCGCGAAAGCGTGGCAACTGATAGAATCCAAATCCGAACCCGTCCTCGGCGTCATCCTGGACTGGTAGGAATGATGATTAAATAAGGGTGCCATTTCCTGAATCGACGATACGACCCCTCTCTGAGGAGACCATGAAACGACTCCACATCCTGAACGCCGGCCAGGTCGAATGGGTGGACGCGCCGATGCCTGTTCCCTCTTCGCATGAAGTGCTCATCAAAATACACGGCGTGACCACCTGTCCTCATTGGGACATCCATATGATGGACGGCGTGCCTATGTTACCGGGGGTCGCCTTAACCTATCCGCTCATCCCCGGTCAGCCCGGCCATGAAATGACCGGAGAAGTTGTAGAGATCGGTGAACAGGTGACCGCCCTGGTGGCAGGCGACCAGGTCGCAGCCTGGCAGGACCGGGGATCGGGGATCACCCAGGGATGTTATGCGCAATATGTTGCCTTTGACGAGAAAGGGTTGCTGAAAATCCCTCAGCAACTCACGCCGTCCGAAATAGCCCCGCTTGAACTGGCCATGTGTGTTCAGGTCGCCTTCGATCAACTGGCGCCGTTTGACGTGATCCAGGGGAAACGTTTCGGTGTCGGTGGTCTGGGGCCTGCCGGATTGATCGCGGTGCAAATGGCCCGAGCTTACGGTGCGTCGGAAGTCATCGGCATCGATCCTGTTGAGGAAAGACGTGGTATGGCCTTGCAGATAGGGGCAGACCGGGTTATTTCACCGGACCAGAATGCGTACCCACCGGGACGATTCTCAGATGGAACGATGGATGCCGCCATCGATGCCACAGGGCTGAAGACATCGATCGAATATCTGATCGCACGGACCCGAAAAGCCGTGGTCATCTTTGGTGTCCTCAGAGAAGAGGTCACCTTTACCGCCGATCTCTGGCGCGGCGGTTTCTCTCTTCTCGGCTACGGATCGCATAACCGGGCAGCAGGCGAAAAAGCGTTACGCCTGATCGAGGAGGGCCGCCTGAACCTGGCCCCTCTGATTACCCATACCATGCCGTTTACCCGATATGCCGCAGGCGTTGACCTGTTACGAACCAGACAAGCGGTTAAAATTCTATTCGACCCCTGGCTGTAAACCCATACAAAAAAAGGGGCTCGCATAACACCATTATGCAAGCCCCTCCTGATTTCACGCTTACACGCCCTCACGCCCTAATCTTTCGTGACTAATTTAAAATAATGGGTCACGGTCGACAAGCGTTCCCGGTCGTGGCGTTGTAAATAGAAATTACGTAGATTACCCAGCATGCGGGCGAGAATCATCCGGTTTGAATACGGCTCGAAAAAATCATCCGAATAGCGATACTGATTTCGGATGATCATCTCTTCGCATTCTTCTCGCGTTACTACCTTGCCCTCATGGTAAGGATCAAACAGAACTTCGGTTTCGCCGGCCTGATATTTTACGATAAAGTGTCCCGGCAGACCGATACCATACATCGGCAGAGACAATCTCTGGCCAATCAGTAAACAAATGACTGACAGGGAGATCGGAATGCCGCGCTTGCGATCAAGAACGCGGTTGATATAGTAATCATCGGACTCGTAATACGCTATATCCGATCCGGTAAACTGCTGTTCCTGAAACAGATATTGGGAAAACAATTCAACCACATCAAGCGTTTCAGATACACCGGTCAACCGAATCGCCAGTTCATCAGCCAGATTATCAAGTAACAGACGATACGTATCCCAGTCTAAATCCGGGAAATTCGAGCGGGCAATCGTGGCAATACCTTTTTCCAGATCCAACTCATCAGGTTGGGCCGCCAGAAATTGCCAGTCCTGAATCGCCAGTTCCTTGCCTGCATCGACGGACAGACGGGAAAGAATACTATCGATACGGGTGCGAATAGCCGAGGAGACGCGCATCCGCGCATCCCATAGCGTAGGAACGACCACATCTCCTATTTCAAACAGCCGGTCCCCAACCAACGTAAGCATCGCCTCATCATCATCAGCCAGCAAACGAATGAGAGAATCTACTTCGGTATCCGTATATGTTTTCATGATCAGAATCCAATCCCACCTGCCGGCCGCTCACCACCCTGCCCCATTTGTAGATTTGTAGATTTGTTGATTGATTTCGCTACGCTCAATCGAAAGTAAGGAACGCCTCTTCAAGGAACGCCTCTTCGAGGCATTATTGGAACGCGCTCCGCTTCGCTCGTTCTACTTTTTGTTGATTGAAATACATACTGCCTTCTGCTTTTAG
>CAJXCW010000322.1 GCA_913051705.1 uncultured bacterium | reverse complement strand
GTACCTGGAAGCGCTGGAGGCCGCTGCACCGGATCGGATGAAAATCGTTGAATACGCTGAAAGCTGGGAAGGGCGAAAACTGGTCTATGCCTTTGTAGGATCAGCAGATTATATCGGTCGGCTGGATACCATCAGCAGCCAGATGAAGCAACTGGCCGATCCCCGTCAAACCTCTCAAGCCGAAGCAGATAATATGATCGCTACCCTGCCGGCGATTGTCTGCTTAAGCTATGGCGTCCACGGCAATGAAATTTCTTCGCCGGACGCGGCGTTGCTGACCGCGTATCACCTGCTCGCTGCCCAGAATAATGAAGTCGTGGATACGATCCGAAGTCAGGCTGTTGTCATGATCGATCCGACCCAGAATCCGGATGGCCGCGACCGTTTCGTTCACAATTTTGAAATCTCAGAAGGCCTGGAACCGGATTCCAGTCCGCTGGCCGCCGAGCATAACGAGCCCTGGCCGGGTGGACGCACCAATCATTATTATTTTGATCTGAACCGCGACTGGTTGGCGCTCACCCAACCGGAAACCAGAGGTCGGGTGAAAGTATTGCAGGATTATTATCCTCTCGTGTTTGTCGATTTACACGAAATGGGTTCCAATGCGAGCTACTATTTTGCCCCCGAGGCCGTCCCCTATAATCCCCATCTGGCCAAAGACCAACGAGAAAGCCTGGAACTGTTCGGTAAAAACAACGCCAAATGGTTCGACCATTATGGTTTTTCATATTTTACGCGAGAAGTATTTGATGCGTTTTATCCGGGGTATGGCGCAAGCTGGCCTTCCTATTACGGAAGTGTTGCCATGACCTACGAGCAGGCTTCTGCAAGAGGACTCACTGTAAAACGTAGTGACGGGACGACCATGCATTTCAGGGATACGGTATGGCACCACTTTGTTGCCTCGATTTCCACGTCTGAAACGGCGGCCATCCATCGTAAAAAGTTGTTGGATGACTTTTATGCCTATCGTCAGTCAGCTATTCAGGAAGGTCGTTCGGAAGCGATCAAAGCGTACATCCTGCCGCGTACCGGAAATACATCTGCTGTCGATAAGCTGGTTGCCGTATTGAATTTGCAGGGCGTGGAGATCATGCAGGCCAATGGTGCCTTCCGCTCCAGCGGAAGACCCTATCCGGCGGGAACGTATGTCATCTCTCTCGCACAACCAACGAAAAGGCTTATCCGAACAATTATGGATGTTGATGTCCCCATGGAAGAAGTGTTTGTTCAGGAGCAGGAACGCCGAAGAAGTAAACGTATGGGCGATCAAATCTATGACGTAACCGCCTGGTCCTTACCGATCATGTATAATATAGAATCGGTCGCAAGCAGTCAGGCGGTACAGGGTGATTTTGAGATCGTCAATCCGGTGATGGTACCGCCGGGACGGATGGTCGGCGGCAAGGCGGAAGTCGCGTATCTCGTTCCATGGGGCACCCAGGCGGCGGGCCGTCTTTTGGCCTCAGCATGGCGCGTTGGATTGCGGGTCCACAGTTCTGATCTGGCTTTTGCGCAGGAAGACCGGCGTTACCCATCGGGTACATTAATATTCAAGGTTAAAGAAAATCCTACCGATCTTCATGCTAAACTCAGCCTTATCGCACAGTTTTCCGGCGCCGAGGTGTTTGCCGTCAACACAAGCTGGGTCATAGACGGACCTAATTTCGGCAGTAACAACGTCGTACATATGCGCAAGCCGCGTATCGCCATGGCATGGGATCGGCCGACAGGGTCCAATAACGCTGGGGCCACCAGGTTCGTCATTGAACGGCAAATCGGATATCCGGTGACTCCTATTCGTACCTCCCAACTGGGCAGTGCGAATCTGAGTGGCTTTGACGTGCTTTTGTTGCCCAGCGCTGGCTTTTTTGGTGGTGGATACGGTGGGGTGCTTGGAGAAAACGGTGTCAAGCGACTTAAAGAATGGGTGCGCGCCGGTGGCACCGTCGTAGCCTTGGGCAGTGGGGCGGTGACTTTTCTTGCAGACGAAGATACAGGCCTGCTGGCAACTTCCAGGGAACACCTTGTAGAATCCGGGGATGAGGAGAAAGCGGACGAGCCCGAAAATGGCCGGGTGGAAGGCCAGATCCTTAAAACGGAAGCGGATTATTTAAATGCTATTGAGCCGGATCAAAACACACCGCCGGCGGCACAAGGCGTGCTGCTGAAAGCGAAGCTCGATTCGGATCACTGGCTTGCAGTCGGTCTGGACCAAACGGTGCATGCCCTGGTCCGCGGTAGCGATGTGTTCTCACTGCTCAAGTTGGACAAGGGGCGAAATGTGGCGGTATATCTGGGGTCCGATCAGGTTCTGGTCAGCGGTTTTTTGTGGGAAGGAAGTGTTGACCAGATGGCCTATAAGCCTCTCATGATGGAACAACGCCACGGACGCGGTTTGGCTATCGGTTTTACAGCGGATCCGAATTATCGAGCGTATATGGACGGTTTAAATATATTGCTCATGAATGCGATCTTCAGAGGACCTGCGCATGCGGGTCAGCAGGTGGGAGAGTGATTGAGTGATTTAAAAGGAAAATCGATGTCTCTCCCGATGCGAAATAAACCGCCTGAGCATGGCATCAGGATTCCATTCGAAGATCTGGCTCAGTTCGTCAGCGACCTCTTTGTGAATGCTGGTTTATATCGGCATGATGCCAAGTTGTTGGGCAAGATCCTGACGGGAGCTGACAATCGATGC
The DNA here is from genome assembly GCA_913051705.1 of uncultured bacterium. Taxonomy (GTDB): domain Bacteria; phylum JAAXHH01; class JAAXHH01; order JAAXHH01; family JAAXHH01; genus CAJXCW01. The sequence continues at coordinate 2,282 of CAJXCW010000322.1, read as the reverse complement.
GTGTTCAGCCACGGTACCCGGCAAACGCCCGGTTATATCCGTAAGATCCAGGATGGCGATGTCAATGCCCGTCCTACTATTACGATCGTTCAGGAACAGAACACAACGGCTGTCCTGGATGGCGATGGTGGTTTGGGGTATTTTCCGAGTTACCGGGGTATGGAGATGGCTATCGACAAAGCCAGGCAATATGGGGTTGGTGTCGTGACGACACGTAACCATTTCCATTTTGGCGCTGCAGGCAATTATTCTCGAATGGCCCTGGCCAATAATTGCATCGGATTAGCGCTTTCCAGCCATCGGTATCCACTGGATGCCGATCGTCTGATCATGGGCGCGAGTGGCGGTTCTCCTATGAGTCTTGCTTTTCCTTCACGCGCGCAGCCACCTCTGGTTCTCGATATGAGCGCCTCCATGATGGGCTATGACGAAGAGTTGTTTAAACAGTTCCATTCTGTCTTTACCAAAAGTCTTGGTCTCGGTGTGGCCCTTCATGCATTAGGGGGAATACTGGCGGGGATCAGGAAGCCGGAATTAGAACCACCCCATTCACGATGGGAATCCAATCAGGGGGCTTTTCTGGCTGTGTTTAATATAGAACATTTCATGGGCATCGATGAGTTTGAAACGACCATGGATCGGTTTATTGGTCAAGCACGGGACATGAAACCATTTCCGGATATGCCCTATGCCGAATTACCGGGCGGTATGGAATGGCGTTGGGCGCATGAGAATGCCAAATCAGGTGTGCCCATTGGTGAAGATCATCAGCGCGTCCTGGATGACCTTGCCGAAGAATTGAACGTGCCCTCGGTGTTCAGGGACTTTGAGGAAACAAGGTATTGAGTGAGTTATGAATTATGAGTTATGAATTATGAACCGCGTCGCGTTTGATGGAACTTACAGCGATCAGCTATTATGGATTATCCCGCATAAGTGATTATTCCTGATTGAACCATGTTTCATGGACGTGAACCCACTCTATACCGTTCGGTGTGTCTTCTTTTTTTCGAAATACTGCGGTGCTATAACGGGAATCGGTTTCTTCATCCGTTTGCTGCCACTCCTCATATTCTACGATAACAAGTGGGCCGTTATCCGCATGAAGCCGGATATTCTCGATCCAGATGCGAATGCCAGGCTGGGCCCCGTGTGCATCGAAAAGACCTTTTAGCAGAGGCCCTCTATCCACTTTTACGCCTCGTGGCATGACGATAACAAATTCATCTCCCATGACCTCATCCATACGGCTGAAGGATTCATCTGTTTGGGTCGGACGTCCATTAAACCAGTCCTCGAAAAACTGATGCAGTTCGATTATTTCTTTCCGGCACGCGAGCTCCATGAAGTCTCCTTTGTACTCTATATTCTGCGACACAGCACTAATTTTTTATCGAATCCGACGGATTAAACTGATGATGAAGGCTCAAAATGACCGACCTCTGAGGAACGATCTATGTCGGGGATATTATACCAATTGTTGATTTATGAATTGTGATTTATGAGTGAAAACCTTATAATTCCCAGTCAATTATAAACATTCATCATACGTACACGACAAAAAACTGATTTGTCATCTCGACCGAGCGCAGCGAGCGGAGAGATCTACTCATAGCCGCCTCATAGTAGATCCCTCGACTACGCTCGGGATGACAATTATAGGTCTTTTCTAATTTTTGTCGTGTACTATGACCATTCATATAAAGTCTTTAATTTGGCAATTGGGATGACAAGGTAAAGATGAGCAGGGCAGAGTTCAGGGTGAAGGACGTTTTCCTGATGAGAACTCATCGCCATTGGGCATGCATCATTTTAGGCGCGATTTCTGTGACGACGTTCCACTTAATTCCGACTTTCTATCGGTACATAAGACTCGTTCGTTGTACCGATATACTCACCGACCGGTCGAATGAGCCGGTTGTCCGCATATTGTTCCAGCAGATGGGCGGTCCAACCGGAGATTCGGCTGCAGGCGAAGATGAGTGTGAACAGTTCGATAGGAATGCCCATGGTATGGTAGACGGACGCGGAATAAAAATCGACATTGCTGGCGATCTGTTTTTCGTCCATCATAATCGTCTCGATACGTCGGGACATATCAAACCATTTCATATTACCGGCTTTTTCACCGAGTTCTTTGGATAATCGCCGGAGGTGGGTGGCGCGGGGATCTTCGGTTTTATATACACGATGACCAAATCCAGGAATTTTGATTTTGGCTGCCAGTTTTCCTTTTACATGGTCTTCCGTATGTTCAATATCCCCGATTTCCATCAGCATGT
>CAJXCW010000321.1 GCA_913051705.1 uncultured bacterium | reverse complement strand
AAGCCGCCAGTTCTTGAATGGCTGTGATCGGTACGGCCCGAATGCTATGGGCAGCCATGGCCATCGAAACCATCGGGTGCTCCCCGAACTGTATTTTTAAACGGTCCACATCCTGCAAAATCACATCCGTCGATGGATCGAAAAAACGCCGCTGTGCCGTTTCGAGGGTACGCTGATGCCCGCCTCTCATATACGCTGTACGGATCAGGCAGATACGAATCCCCGTATCCAGCGCCGCGCGAATCACCGCCTCAGCGAGTTCGGTACGTTGCGCATAGGGTCGGCCGGTTCGGTCATGATGGACATAGTGGAATTCACCAACCGCCGTGACGCCGGACATGGCCAGTTCGGTATAGGCGAAACGGGCGATGTGGTACATATCATCCGGGTCAAGCTGTTCTACCAACTTATACATCAAGCCACGCCACGACCAGAACGAGCCGGCCTCCGTCGCCCGTCTTTGTGTCCGCCCACGCAAGACCCGCTGAAACGCATGGGAGTGCGCGGTGGCCATACCCGGCATCACCCACCGGTTTCCGGATAGGAAGACAGGTGGCGCCGACCCTTCAAGATGATTTTCCATGTTATCCGTTTTCCCATAGTACACTACCATAGTAAACGACAAAAATTGATACTGTCTTGATCAAACCTATAGAATAACAGCTTTTCAGATTTTTGTCGTATAAGATACCCTTTTCCATCTCTTTCATAACGGGGGCAGGTGTTACATGCTCTCTCCGTATTCATCCCGTGTCGGGGTCATTCACCACGGGAGCAGGCCCTACATGCTCCAATCCGTACTCGTCCCGCAATGCCTTCATTTCTGCTGCCATTTCATCCCGGCCAGCGGTATCTGGTGGCCGCCTTTGCAGTAACGCATGCGAGGCCTCAAAAAAACGGTCCAGACCAGCCGGGGAGCACACCAGGGTCACCAATGCGGGATCGGAAGTGTCGTTCCAGAACGCATGCGGTTTCCAGCCTGGAACCGTAATGACGGTCTCGGCCGGCGCCTGGAAGGCCTCTTTATCCAGAAACTGGAATGTTAGCATACCGGACCGGATATAAAAGATCTCCACAAACTCATGCCGGGTAAAAACCGGAGGTGAACTGTGCGGTTTCTCTATATATTCAATAATCGTGACCTGGTTGTCCGTCTCTTTGCCGTGGGTCCGGATGCGTATGTTATGCCCTAAAAGCGTGGAGAGCCAACCTTCACCTGTTGGGTCAGATGCCGCAGGGACCGTCTGATGTACTTCACCGTGTTCATTTTGATCTGACATGGGGTTCTCCAACTATGTGCCCATTTTTTATCACGGTCTCAACAGGATTACCACCAAAAAAATAGGGGATATGACGATAGTCCCCTTCTTTCAAGATCAGAAGATCAGCCTGTTTCCCAACCTCGATAGACCCGGTCTGATCCCCCAGGCCGATCGCATGGGCGGCATTGATGGTCCCTGCGTTGAGCGCCTCAGCAGGCAGCAGGCTCTGGAAACGACAGGCGATCGCCATGACCAGGGGCATGGAAGGACAGGGGGCGGAACCGGGATTAATATCAGTGGCCAGGGCCACGGCAGCCCCGGCATCGACCAGGCCCCTTGCATCGGCATACGCATGGGCGCCCAGATTAAAATTTACCGCAGGCAACGGGGTGGCGATGGTCTTTGATTGGGCGAGCGTTTCGATTTCAATTTGGTCGGTCACTTCCAGATGATCGGCTGATATCGCACCCAATTCTACCGCCATAGTCACGCCACCAAACCGGTTAAATTGGTCTACATGGATTTTGGCCTTCAACCCCCTATCAATACCGGCTTGCAACACCCGTCGGGATTGATCCACATCAAACGCATGATCTTCACAAAATACATCAATAAACAGGGGGACGCCGCGTGATGAAAACAGGGACGCTTCGTACCATTTCATGACTTCCGGCAACATGTCATCAATGACAAGCCGGATGTATCTCTCGGTATCCTGCTTGTATTCAACCGGGACCGTGTGGGCGCCGAGGAAGGTAGGGACAATAGTACAGGGATGCTCCAGGGCCAGTTGTTCTATGACGCGGAGCATCTTCAATTCATTGGCTGTATCCAGGCCATAGCCCGTCTTTATCTCTACCGTCGTCGTCCCCAGGGCCAGCATACCATCGAGCCGCCTGGCGGCAGAGGTGACCAGATCCTCAACTGAGGATTCACGCGTATGGCGAACGGTGCTGACAATACCGCCCCCTGCAGCCATGATTTCCAGATAGGAAGCCCCTTTTATTCGTAGCTCGAACTCTCCTGCTCGATCCCCTCCAAAAACGACATGCGTATGTGGATCAACAAACCCGGGACAGACCGCTTTGCCGGTACAATCAATGGTTTGATCGGCCTGGTATTTTTCCACAATTTTCGCCGTGGGGCCTACCGCGGTAATGCATCCCCCCCTCACGGCGACGGCGCCCTTCTCGATGAGCCCGACCGATTTCATATCAGCCCCACGTCTGGGAGCCACACCGGCACAGGTCGCTACCTGCTTTGCGTGTAACAGCAACAGATCTGCGTGTTCCATATAATAACCATATTATCCATTAAAGTGTTGAAAAATCATGGTTTACTAATAACAGTAAGGGAATGACAGTCGGGACCCGCCAGGCCCCGACTGTCATTCCCGATATCTTTAAGCGGGAATCCATCTGCTAATTTGATATCCGATACATCATGACCGCAGCGCCTGCGCCACCAGCGTGTCCGTATCGTCGACCATCTGTTTCCACGCTTCTACGGTGTAGGTACCGTTCGCGTCGGCTGCAAAGGGCGGTGTTTCGATGTACATACGACCGGAAAAACCAATCTCCGCCGCACGCTGGAATACTCGTTTCCAGCCTACGAGACCATGGCCCGGCGCGAGATGTGAATCCCGGTCACCCGCGTTATCTGCCAGATGATAGGCCGCCATATAGGGGGCCATCACCGCATGGAAATCATCCGCGTGCGCTGGTCCGGCTGCGATCAGGGCATGGCCCGTGTCGAGTATAAAACCCAGGTTGGGATGTTTGAATGCCTCAATGAATTTTTCGAAGTGTTCCGGCCTCGAGCTCAGCCTGCCGCCGTCTTCGCCGGGCGGAAGATTTTCAAGGGCAATCGTATAGTTCAGGCTCTCGGCTACCGGCAACAGGACTTCAAGGCTCTTTCCGAGTTGATGTATATACAGATTCAAGCCCTCGACGTCGACGTTATAGCGGCTCGTGGTCGAGTGCTGGATACCGACCGTGGCGCCCACCAGCGCGCTGCGTTCCATCCAGGTCCGGGCGGTCTCGATGGCCTTTCGACGTACGGTTTCGTAGATGGAGGCTAAATTGTCCTGTTCCGAGAACGGCAGGTGGAACGTTGAGATTTTGATGCCGGCCAGGCCGGCCGCATGACAGAGTGCGATGATATCGTCGTTTGATTTTGAGATAAGTCCATATCCGGTTGTCGACCAGGTCCAGGTCTTTTGCATGGGGAAGCTCCGCGATGGGAATGTTGAATTAAGATTTATGAACCGCGTAGCGCTCACTGGAGCCCGCAGGGATCGGCAATTATGATTAGGCCAATTGCTCTTTTTTCATTGTTCGCCGGTAATTGATGGCCACGGTGTCGAATTTCAAGTGGAGTTCATCCGAAATATCAAAGGGAACCATTTCGGGACGCTGGGATACGATGATCCGTTTATCCTGGCTGAAGATCGTATCTTCAAATCTCTGGATCACACTCACGGGCTCATCGAAATCATAGTTCCGTGCCACGATACAATACCCGCGGCTGGCATCCCTGGCGATCGGTTGAGATATGAACAAATAGACCATGCCTTCTTCGTGGCCCCAACCAAGTCTGAGTACAATCGTATAAGGACAATGCAGTTCGTATCGGCTACGCCGTTCGGGTTTGACTTTTTCCTCATTAGCAAAGATGGGGAAGTCTTCGCTATTCGTTGATTCCGGACGGACGATGCTGTAATGCAACACATGATTTTTCACTTCCACAGTGTGGTCGGGGATGACGGACCGGTCCCTGTCGTTGAGTAAACCCGGATGGAGCCACGGAAAATGGCCGAAGTCCGTGAAGTTCTCTACCTGACGAGAGGAGTCACAGGGCCAGTCATACGGGCCGGCATGAATGACCTGCCAGCTTGTATCTTCTAGTTCAGGAATCTCCGGCATGGGATAGATCGGGTCGGCCATGGCAACCCAGATGAGGCCATATCGTTCCATGCATCGGTAGGTGGTGGTACGCGCCTTGGCGGGAATATTCAGGCTGTCCGTCTGGGGAATCAACACACAGGTCCCCTCTGCATTGTACCGCCAGCCATGATATGGACATACGATACAGTCATCTGCGATGGTCCCGAGGGAAAGGGCGGTCCCCCGGTGTATACATAAATCTTTCATCGCCCTCGGCAACCCATCCCCGGTCCGCCAGATGACCAGCATCTCTCCAAGGAGTTTTACAGAAAATGGCTCATCCGGTTTCACATCTTCCGTGTATGCCACCGGATGCCAGCAGGCATATAGTTTTTCCGGCAGGTCGGTTGTCATGGAATGGTCTCCTTGTGATGTCTTATGCCCTTAATCAAGCGTGGGTTTCGATAGATCGACCACCGATTGTATACACGCTTTAAAGCGGCCCTGATGAACCATTTTTCTAATGAAGTCGATATGCGGCGCTAAAGGCGTATCCTGATCTAAAAACGGCACCTGCTCACGAATCAGGGCATAGGCCTTGGTGGTGCCTTGTCCCATATCCGCCGGTGTTAATCCCATGGTTTCGCAGCGAAAGTCTATCCCCTGAGCTGCGGTCAATAATTCGATAGCCACGATGGTTTCTACATGGTCGAGCACTTGTTTCGTATGGTGAACGGCGATGGCGCCCATACTCACATGGTCTTCCTGGTTTGCTGAGGTCGGGATGTTGATTGCAGTGGCCGGATTGGCGTAAACTCGCATTTCGGCGAGTGCAGCAGCGGCTGCATCAATCGATTCAGCCTCAGCTACAGCTGCTGGAAT
>CAJXCW010000320.1 GCA_913051705.1 uncultured bacterium | reverse complement strand
CCTGCAGGGCATTCTGAGCATAAGGGAGATCGACTGAACAGAGAAGCAGGAAACAGATGAAAATGGTGATGGCATGTGTCCTCTGGACACGATGCGAGCACTTCGTGGTTGGTGATTGGTGATTGGTGATTGTGAGACCTTTCATAATTACATTATACCAAGCACGGGCAGAAAATATCAAAAGGCACAACTTGTTGAAAAAGAACAAGTAATACTTCGGTTTTTAGAGCATCCAAAGTATCCCAATATAGGGCTGTGACGACTCATGTGTCAATGAATTTCTTATTGATCATTGTGTTGTTTCTACTATCGCTATAGTAGGCCTGGTCAAGTAGCATTCTATAACACAAAATCGGCCTGATTTTATCGTTATACCACCGGATACGCGCTGTGTTCCTACTTTAATTTCATCACTCTGTAAAAACAATAGGCGGTCATACCCGATATAATGGTCCAGGCGGAAATGAGGAAAATCCAGCCGCCTGTAGTCAATCCATCGATCTGTAGTTCCATGATTACGCCTCTTTTCGTCCATGGATCATTTCACTCCCCCCCTCCATCCTTCCACCCTCCCACCCTTCCCTCCATCTCTCCATCCCTTCTTCACAAGATATCCACAACAGCGCCCGAGCTGTCCAGAGACTGTTGACCGGCCTCCAGAATTTTAACAACCGCCAGACCATTTTCACCATCAGTTTCGGGTTTATGCCCGTTCATCACACAATGGACAAAATGCTGACATTCTATTTTTAAAGGCTCTTCCATGGTTACATTCGGGATATATATATCTCCCTGGCGAAGGGTGAGCGCATCTCCATAAGATTCATAGCCGAGTTTGGCCTCCACACCCTTGTCGTATATTTTGAGTTTTTCAATGGGTTCCATGTCATCGAACACCACCATCTTCCGGCTGCCTACCACGGTGAGTTTGCGCATCTTATGCGGGTCAAGCCAGCTTACGTGGATTTGCGCCATACGACCGTCTTCAAATTGCAGATCGGCAAACACGACATCCTGGACATGGGATCGTAAATACCCCTGTCCATTTACACTGATTCGGGAAGGGATACTGCCTGACAGATATAGAATGATGGAGATATCGTGCGGCGCCAGGCTCCACCAGGCATTCTCGTTCTCTCTGATGATACCCAGGTTCAACCGTTGGGTATACACATAAAAGATGTCGCCTAACTCACCCGAATCAATGATGTCTTTCAGCTTCTGTATGGCCGGATGGTAGATCATCAGATGGCCGACCATCAAGATCCGTTTGTGACGGGCTGCCAGATCGATGAGTTCCGATGATTCGGATACCGTCATAGTGAGCGGTTTTTCCACATAGACATGCTTTCCCGACGCCAGGGCCTGCTTGGCCAGCATGAAATGTGTAGGGGACGGAGTAGCTATGGCTATGGCATCAACTTTCGTATCCTGAAGTAGGGTATCGTACGACGTATAGGCTTGAATGCCGGGATAAGACGTCTTGATCTGTTGTAATCGATCCTGATCGGCATCGCAACAGGCATAGAGGGCGCTCGGTTGGGTATTGGAAAAGGCCCGAACAATATTTTTCCCCCAGTATCCCGTACCTACGACAGCAAGACGAAGCATGTATAATATCCTTTGCGAATGAAACCCGGATGGCGGAAAGGGGGCTGCGTCATCCTCGTTCCATCAATCCGTCATAAATATCCGTCAATATACCTTTCAAATCGAAGGTGACCCGCCAGTCCGGATAGTGGCGCTCAAATTTGCTCAGGTCGCTGATGTACCAGATATGATCACCACTACGATGATCATCGGCGTAGGTCCAATTCAGTTTCTTGCCTGTAATATCTTCACAGAGCCGGATGCCTTCCAGCATGGAGCAGTGGGAGTAGCGGCCTCCGCCCATGTTATAGACTTCCGCCACACGCGGCTGTTGAAAGACTTGCCAGAAGGCGCCGGCCAGATCCTGACTATGAAGATTGTCACGGACCTGTTTGCCCTTGTAGCCGAATATCGTATACGGTTCGCCTTCCAGTGTACATTTCATCAGATAAGCAAGAAACCCATGCAACTGGGCGCCGGAATGTGACGGGCCGGTGAGGCAGCCTCCCCTGAAGCAGGCGGTCTTCATGTCAAAATACCGGCCATATTCCTGAACAACCACATCCGCCGCCACCTTGGATGCGCCGAACAAACTATGCTTGGTCTGATCAATGCTCATCGACTCATCGATGCCGGCGCTATAGGGGTGAGAGGGGTCTATTTCCCAGCGAAATTCTTCCTCAATCAGGGGCAATCGGTTGGGCGTGTCGCCATACACTTTGTTGGTTGAAGTGAAGATGAAGACCGCCCCGGGACAATGCCGGCGCGTCATCTCCAGAAGGACCAGCGTACCGTTGGCATTGACACCGAAATCGACAAACGGTTCACGGGCAGCCCAATCGTGCGAAGGCTGTGCGGCCGCATGAATAATCAGCTCGATGTCGGCGCCGTATTCTTTGAATATCGAGGCCATCGCCTGCTCATCACGAATATCTGTCTCATAATGCGTATAGCTCGGTATGTCTTCTTCCAGCCGATGACGATTCCAGTCTGTTGAGGCGTTTTCACCAAAGAAATACTGCCGCATATCGTTATCAATACCGACAATAGCAAAGTCTTTTAGAGCAAAGTAGCGGACGGATTCAGATCCGACCAAACCGGCCGCGCCGGTGATGAGGCAAACGCCCATGCAGAACCTCCGAAATCAGCAAGTGGGCAGGTGGTCAGGTGGGCAGGTGAGATCACCAATTCAGTATGCCTACCTGACCACCTGACCACCTGCGGTTTCCAAGCCTCCGATATATACCGATCCCTCCTGTCTGTCAAGCACTTTCTCCTGTGAAATGGCTTGACAGTTCCCGTGAAGCCCCCTATATTAAAATGAGTTTATCCAGACGACGTTATACCCTTCCTGGTATATACCTTATTAAACGGAGTGAAGCATATACCGCAATACGCTATGATTTAGTAGTTAGGATGTAAGATTGTCATTAAAAGTACGATAACATAGGCGTATGGTCAGGTATTGTGGATTCCGTATCCCCTTAAAAAAATGTGAAACGTGACGCGTGAAGACGTGATTGAACGAATATATCACGTCTTCACCTTTTCACACGTCAACGGTTTGTATATGAACCGCTATTTGCTATTTGCTTTTTGCAACTTGATTATCCTCTCCTGGATTTCACCGGTACAGGCATTGGGGCCTGTATTTCGCCTGGAAAGCGCCAGACAATATCTGGTGATGCTGGATGATGTGGACGAGATTGTAGCCAAATACGGCAAGCGGCCACTCCGTTCCCTCTCAGATCGTCTGGAACTCACGAGATATCGAACGATTGTCCACCCCGATCTGCAATTACTGGCGTTTGTAGACGAACAAAATGGCCTGGGCATTCGTGTACCGCTCGTGCTCTCCTTTGACGACTACTTCCAGCGTCGTGGTCGGGCTCAATTCCGTTCCCTATGGCGTCGCTATATGCTGGCGCACATTTCGGAAATCAAAAACGCTCAGGGAAGTCAGAGTCTATTGTCTCTCGATTTGCCCGTAAACCTGCCTACATTCTTAGGCGGTGGAACGCCGAATTTCAGTATTTCCGGCAGCCAGCGTATCCAGATGGATATGCGCAGCGAATGGACCGACGGTCTGGTACGTACGGCGACTAATCGCGTCTCCCGTTTCCCCAATTTGTCAATGAAGCAACAGCAGCAGTTCACGGTCAACGGGACGGTCGGCCAGAAGATCAGCGTCACGATATCCCAGGACAGTCAGGCGTTCAGTGATCTCGACAACAGTATATCCGTGCGTTATGAGGACCGTTTTGATGATGGGCGTGAAGGTAACGGCATCATTAAAAGATTTGAGGCGGGAAACATTTCCCTTTCCCTGGAAAATGCTCAGTTTACGGGGTATACGGATCAGCATTCCGGTTTGTTCGGCATAAAGATGGAAAGTCAACTCGGCGGATTACAACTGACGACGATCATAAGTCAGGAAAAGGCCGCAGGGCAAGCGGCTACGTTTCAAGCCGGTTCACAGGGCAATCGGAAGCAGATTCGCGACCTCGATTACAGGCGTCGAACGTACTTCTTTATCGACGGCGATTATCGACGGAATTTTTCCCGGAGAAATGTGCGTGGGCTCCATATTGCCGATGAGGATTCGGTGGAGATTATCCGCGTTTTTGTGGCCGATCGGACGTCGCGACAGGATCTGGCCAACATCCGTAAAGCCGTGGCCTATCTTGAACCGCCGATCAGTTTCTCCGGCGGCATTTTTTCCAATCCGGATTCCAGCAACCAGGAAATCGAACGGGGTGATTTTCGGGAGCTGGAATTTAATGAGTTTGCGGTGGATCGGAATCTGGGTTATATCGTCCTGAATACCCCGTTGCAACCTACAGATGCCCTTGGCGTCTATTATACAACCCGCCATCGGCTTTCTGGTATCCGCATCGAGTACGGCATCGTGCCCGAGGTCAATGACCAGGGCATCGAAGCCCAACTACGGTTGTTGAAGAGGCGGCAGGAAAATCCCCCAGCATTCGCTAATGAAGATGACCCGGGCAAATGGGGCAGCTGGCAGTATGAGTGGCGGAATGTATACTTTCTGGGGAAAACGGATATCAACCCGGACGGCTTCGAACTACGGATCTTCAAACGGGAGGCCGGCCAGCAGGACCAGGATGTGGACGAACAGGGCCAGCCCTATATCCAGTTGCTTGGACTTGATCGCCGTGGTGTAGATCCGGGCAGCACGCCTGACCGACTCGTGGACATTGACTATGAACTGATCAATTTTCAACGGGGCGATCTGATCTTCCCGGATCTGTACCCTTTCTCCCCCGCTTTATCGGCTATAGACAACGGCTTGGCCTATCCCACCACACAGGCGTCTGGCCTATCCGAACAGACCCCAGAAATATACACCCGGCGGACCACGGAAATAAATACCAATGTGGCCGCCTTTAACAAATACTATATGGCAGTCGAATACAAAGACCGGCTGG
>CAJXCW010000319.1 GCA_913051705.1 uncultured bacterium | reverse complement strand
AAATTATAAAGAAAACTGAATTGCCGGATCATCCAACGGAGGCACACATGACGACGGAACAACGTATTGAAGCGCTGGATACTAAGGTGAGCAAATTAACAGAATCATTAGAAACATCCGTGCGCAGGCAGCGCATCACCATCACCGCCCTTGTCCTGGTTGCCGTGGCAGCCGCGGTGATGGCCGCAGCACCGCAGAGCAGGGATGCAGAGTTCAACACGGTGACAGCACGGCAGTTAGTAATTGTCAATGATGCCGGCGTGCCGCAGGTGGGTTGGAGTTGACCCAGTTTGATAGGCATGTATATTTTTGTCATATCATTTCCAGAGTTATCTGATAAGCCCTGAACTCGCAAGCTCGTAACTGTTAGAAAAAACGGCACAACTCCAAATGCTCAACATAGATTATTACGAAATACTGCAAGTAATTCCATCTGCTGAACAAGCCGTGATTGAGGCCGCGTATAAGGGGTTGGCTCGCCGGTATCATCCGGATTTAAATAAATCGGCGGATGCTACAAAGAGAATGCAGGATATCAATTTGGCATACGAGTGCCTAGCTGATCCTGCCAAACGCGCTAATTATGATCGCGGCCGACAAAACAAATATCGTGATGATTCCCAAGCTGACGAGCGTACAAAAGGACAAGCTGATGAGGCAGAAAGGCGTCGTAGGACTGAGGAAGCAAGTAGGCGGAAACAGGCTGGCGAGTTAAAATCGTTAATCGGGCGCGTTAAAATGGTCACGTTGTCAATTGCATTCGTAGTACTTTTGATTATTGCATCGAATCTATGGGATAGTGGTACACAACCTGTTGGTCGTCTCCCTATCCCTACGGAGATACCTGCCACGACTCATTTCAATAATGGGAGGGTAGACGCAGGCCGGGGAGATATACGCCGTGCTATAGTGGCTTTCCGTGAGGCCATCAGAATCAATCCTGATAGTCTATTTTATTTCGATAAAATATTTGAAATAGCCCATGATGTTTATCTGAAACGTGACTTTAGAGGAGCCCTTGCCCTCTACCGCCTGTGCGCTCATCTTAACCCCGATTCCGATTCAACGCAATTCCGCATCGCGGACATATTGGAGAGGACAGACACCCAAGGTGCTATTGAGGCCTACCGTGAAGCCATCAGAATTAACCCTAAACATGTTTTATCTTACAACAATTGGGGGCTTCTCCTGAGGGACACTGGTGATCTGGATGGCGCAGTCCATATATTCAGAGAAGCGATACGCATCAATGCTGATTATGCCGACGCATACTTCAACATGGGTCTATCGTTATATATGCTTGGAGATCTCAGTGAAGCAGTTATAGCCTACCGTGAAGTCATCAGAACTACCCCTGATGATAGCCTCGCTCACTTCAGGGTTGGATTATTATTGGAAGAGATGGGACATAAGGGGTTGGGGGGGTCTACAATTATTTTCAGTGGCAATGCCTTTCTAGATGATGCGTACAAAGCCTACCGTGAGGTCATCAGGATCCATCCAAACGATGTTATGCTAAAGCGACACCTGGAGGAGTACCATTTAGAAAAACCTAGATTTGACTATAGGGATCCGGTGAGTGAAAATGATCGTAATAGACATTGGTGGCCAATCCCAAGCCTTGATGGTCGGAGGATTCAATTACTTTTTTCAGTAGACATGCCTTTCTAAATGTTTTAGTGACAATAAGAGTCAGCCCATCGCAATTTTTAACATAACCCGAAATGATGGTCTAAAATACACAAAGCCGAAAGCAACTCGATACAGGTCGCTTCCGGCTTTGTGATGGGTAATTCTCTTTTCATCTGTCTTCGAACTTATCCGCGTGATCATCAGGAGATGCTGGCCCAGCAGGCCTTCGGTACCGCGAAAAAGATCATAGGGCAGATGGATGAACTGCTGAACACCAGTCATCTCTCATGGTAGTGCAACCGATTTGCAAGTATTAACCCAGCCTGAGACGCCTTATGAAGTGTCAGAAGGCGAGCAACGGCCAATTCATCAGACAACAAAACATAGGGGCCGTGAAGGTTTATGAAAATTACCCAGGTAGACCTGTTTCAGGTCGATGTGCCTTTGATCCCGGCAATAGCGAAATACCGGGAAAAGATCTATGATATTACGATATGCCGTATCCTCACGGATGAGAGGCTGACCGGTATCGGGGAATCCGCTGTGTACCATCTGTCCAGAGAGTCACGGGAACAGCTCAGTGCAAAGGCCGAAGCGTATGTAGGGCAGGATCCGCTGGCGATCGATCCATTTGCGCAGGGGATGCTGTTCGAGTGCGCGCTGCTGGATATCGCGGGGCAGGCGTACGGTATTCCGGTATGGCGGTTTTTCGGGTCCAAAGTTCGGGATCGGATTCCGGTTTCGTACTGGTCGAGTCCCATGGAGCCGGAAGATACGGCTGCGGAGGCTGAGACTGGCGCCCGGATGGGGTTTACCAATCATAAACTTAAAGCCCGAAGCTGGAATATCGTTGAGACAGTGAGACTTATGAAAGAGGCGGCGGGGCCTGATTACACGGTCGGTGTAGATCCCAACACGGAGTTCAAACATCTGCACGTGGCTGCGCGGCTGGCGGAAGAGCTGGGACCGTATGGCACCGTCTCCAATTTCGAAGATCCGATGCTCAAGAATCGGCTGGACTGGTACCGCCTGTTACGGGAAAAGACTCATATCCCACTTGCCATGCACTTCGGCGCGCCTCAGGCAGGCGGTGCCCGGCCGTGCTTGGCCAGCGATGTGCTGGAAGCGTTGAAGGCGGAATGTATCGACTATGCTACGCTGGGCGGCACCTCTCAGGAGGTGATAAAAGCCGCTGCAGTGGCGGAAGCGGCCGATGTCCCGGTCTGGATACAGATGGGGGGGGTATGCCTCGGCGTCCTGGCCGCATACTCCTCCCACGTACAGGCGACGATTCCGAATGCCACGCTTCCCTGCGATGAGCTTCCTTTCGTCCGTGTAGCGGATGTCCTGGGCGGGGGCCTGGTTCTGGACAAGGGCCATTTTGTACTGCCCGAAGGTCCCGGCCTGGGTGTAACGCTGGATATGGATGTGATCGAGCAATATCGTGTAGGATAATGCTTCTTATTACAAACGCTGGCATTCGATCTTGCCGCCGAGGTTAAGCGGATGACGCAGCTGAAATAGGGATGCGCAGCACATGGCGGTACGTCACATTAACAAAACAGTGTAACCCCTTGGTGGTTGACATGTTTTATGGTTTAGATAAAGTATGGCGTTGAGGTTTTGACTTGTCAATGACTATCCCGGGTTTTCCCTGTACCTTTACCACATCACGAGCGGTTGTGGGTAAACGGAAACGGGTGGATGACCCTGCTGAAGTAATGGATCGGGACTATGGATTAAATCGATTAGCCGTCCGTGATGCTGAATTACTTGCGGAGTTGATGGCAGGTACATTAATAGTAAATACAGGCCTATAAAGGGCCCGTAATAGATTCTGACAACAGGGGGAGAATTGTGTTAAAAGGAACAATCTCTTTTGCAGTAGTATTGGTTTTGTGTGCGGGACTGTATGCACAAGACCATCCAAAAATTTATAGTGTAGCAGCGTCTGGTGATCCGGTGTGGGTTATACTCAATCATGTAAAGGCAGACAAGCGCCCACAGTTCGAGAAGTTTGTCTACGAGGTTCTTCTGCCAGCGTTGGAAAAGAAAGCTGAAAGCGATCCGAGCTCCAGGAAGATTATAGAGCATACAAGGATGTTGGAGGCCACAAAGGCGGATAAGGACAGTAGTTACACTTACATTTGGCTCATGGACCCCGTTGTCAAAGAGGCAAACTCTTCATACCCTGGTGTTATAGGTGCCGTTCACAGCCCCGAAGAAACCGAGAAGTATCTATCTATGGTGGACGAATGTTTGGTCGCTCCTCAAGTATTCTATGCTGTTAAGCAAGGTCGTTGGTAACAAGCACTGAAGGAGACGCCCTCGCCTTTGGTCATTAAGGGCGCAGGCGTGGCCAGCGGCAGTGGGTATACCGAGACTAATAGGATGACCCTGATGAAGTAAGAAACATAAAAGAGTATCAACTGATGAAAAAGCTTATTTCCTGCATAGCGGGGGGGTCTTGATATTGTTTGCGTCGAATGTCTTGATATTACTCACGATAAGGAGTGGTGTCTCATGTTCAGGTTAGCTCTGATTGTCACCATGGTTTTCTGTATATGCAAGCAGGAATCTGCTGATGCACAGGAAATGGAAGATGTCATAACTTTGAAAGACGGGTCAATCCTGCGTGGTATGATTATAGAAACAATCCCGGATTCTACCACACGTATTCAGCTCATAGGTGGAAGTGAAATGGTCATACAGATGGACCAGGTTGTGAAGATTACCAAAGAGCCTAAGCAGGTTATAGATACTGACACTGAATCCAATGCAGGTAAGCGCAAAGAACATAGTCGCGCCGGGTGGATGTTGGGTTTCTCTTTAGGAGGAGGTCTTGCAAACTTTACGGATGGAGTCATTGGGAATAAGTCCTCCTCAGAAGGTGGAGGGATAGGTAACGTGCGCGTTGGTAGAATGATCCATCCCAAGTTCGTGATCCACGTTGAATCCCAGGTGTATATACGTGAAAAGACGGATCCCACGGGCAATGGCAACATTTAGCTTCGCAAATGTTGCCATTGCCGGAACGTTGTATCCTGGTGATCCGACCCAGCCATCGGGAGGGTTTTATCTTCGTGGAGGCATCGGGATCGCCGAAGCGGCTCTTGATGTGACAGTCGGAAGTACAAAAACAAGTTTCAATGAGAGCGGATTTGGTATTCTCATAGGATTAGGCTATGAATTTCGGTTGACCAGAAGATTTGCCCTGGGAGTCGGAGCCGGGTATAATAAGTTGTTTATCAATGAGACTATATTCGACTCAGTTCAATTCGGTCAATTCGTCCTTGATCTGAACTGGTACCTTGGAAGTGGAACGAGTAAATGATGAAGAGCGACCACAGCTATATCATCGGTCAAGGTGCTAAAGGTGCGGGGATGCTTATTGGCGCTATAGCTCTGG
>CAJXCW010000318.1 GCA_913051705.1 uncultured bacterium | reverse complement strand
TCGATCGGATGGCCCGTGCGGGCTGCCTTGCGCTCCTTGAGCTTGTGCAGCTCGTCATTCAGGAACCGGAAGATCTGCTGATCCGACGGCGCCGCATCGGCCGGCATGAGTTTGCCGACCGCATTAAGGATCCGAGCATCCGGGTCGCTCCGATACAATATGAGGCCCGCAAGAGCGATCAGTAATGCCGGGGTCAGTCTGAATAATCGGCTCACAATATACGCCGGATGATTTGTGAAAGGAAGAAACGACGAGAACGAGCGTTATGGACGCACAGTCTCTGCAACCACCGTTCCTCTCTCGGGAAATGGGAAAGGTTTTTTTTCGAGTAATTTGGGAGAAATGTTGTTTGTTTCATGGGAATCGCGGGTTAGGTAGACACGAAGGCTCGCCTCTCGGGTTTCCGTTGATCATTGGTTTTACCGTCACAAAAAGGATATCTTCCTCCCGAGAACAGATGGCAGGTTCGCCCGGGGCGTTTTAGGGCTTGTTATCACCGATATAGATATCTATGTGATTCCAGAAAGGATATTCACCCAGCGGATTTTCCTTGATTCCTTTGAGCCATGGTTTACCCAGGTAAGCTTGCTTCGGGTAGAACAGGAATACGCCACCGACATCCTCGCTGAGTATCCTCTGAGCATCCACGTACATACCAAGGCGTTTATCCTGATCCATTTCCCTGCCCGCTTCATCCACTAACCGATCGAATTCGTCATGCTGCCACGGTTGACGGCCGGCACCTTTTGGCCGACTACGCCACACCATGGTCAGCATACTGCTCGGATCGTAGTAGTCCGATGAAAATCCGTTCAGGCTCATAGGTAACTGCCACTGATACATCGCATCAATATAACCTGAATAATCCATAAGACGGATGTTCAGATCTATATTCAATGTGGATTTGAGCATCTGTTGTATGGCTTCTGCCACCAGCCTGTGATGAGGACGTCCAAGCACAAATTCTTGCCGTGCAAAACCTCGTCCGTTCGGATATCCAGCTTCCTTAAGTAGTTTCTTCGCCAAGACCGGATCGTAACGCTGAATAGAGGCAAGCTGATTGTCCAGATAGGCAGGATAACCCGGCGGCAACATGGAATGTGCAGGAGTAGCCGTATCCTGCAGCACGATACGACACAACGCGTCTCTGTCAATGGCATGGCTAATAGCCTGGCGTACTTTCAGATTATTGAAAGGCGGTTTAGTGGTATCAAAAAAAATAAACTCGGTCCAGAAAGCTTGGACGAGACGGAGTTCTCTTCCTAACACGGGATTGTTCCGGATGGAAGCTACATCCATGGAGGTCAAGGCCTGATAGTCCACCTCGTCATTTTCATAAGCCAGGTACCCTGAGGGGGATTCAGCGCCGATAAACCGGCCGATGATACGCTCGAGGTACGCCTTGTGAGGACCGTTATAGTACCGATTCAAGCCAAATTCAAATGAATCGCCGATATCCCAGCGATTTAAAACAAAGGTGGAATTTGTGGCAATATTTTCAGGTTCGGTCCATTTCTCGCCGTATTTTTCCACTTTCCAGCGAGGAACCGCTCCAGACCCTCTCCAAGTTGTAATGTAGGGCAAATACGGACAGGGGACCTCGGTTTCTATGACCAAAGTCAATTCATCCAGGGCGGTAACGAGAACCGTGCTTGGATCTGAAGCCTCGCCGATATTGAACGCCTCGGCACCCTTGATGGGATAGTTCATAAAAGCATAAACATTACCGTTTTTTGGATCAAGACCGCGTTTATAGGTATATTCGAAATCATGGGCCGTAACGGGCCGCCCATCACTCCACCTTGCTCCTTCACGGAGATAAAACGTCCATTTTAACTCGTCCTCAGACACTTCCCAACGATCTGCCGCAGCTGGCAGGAGTTCTTGATTAGAATTGATCAACGTCAACCCTTCAAACGGCATCATACCACTCTGGGCTTTATAATTGGCGATGTTCGCATCGAGCGTGATGGGCTCCACCACAAGATATCGAAATACCTGCTTATCAAGGGCAGCGGCATCCATCGGCATGATTCTACCTACCGTATTACGCACCGGTTGGGCTCGCAGGGGAGCAGATAAAACCAGACACAAGACTATGAGGCACGAGGTAAAGTACTGAAGTATTGTTATTCTCCTAAAGCAGATACCAAATACGGTGAGGACATTAAAGTCAGGAATATAAGTAAAGACCAAACCCCATGGTTGGTTCCTCGGCGATCGGCGATAGATCTTTTTGATGTTGAGAAATAAGGTTCATGACCATTAAAATAACGTTTCATACCATTATTTCACTCTAACGCTTCGCACTTTTCATGCTGGCCGGTTTTTGGGACGAATTGAGATCGAGCCAGGCCATCTCTTCCTGCGTCAGTGTCGTATCCAGGGATTGAAGATTGGCCGTGATTTCATCGCCACTTCGGGCGCCGACCAGCGGGAAGATATTGAGCGGCTGGCTGAGCACATAGGCCAGGGCGATCTGCGGGATGGTCATTTTTTTCTCTTTTGCCAGTATTTCGACACGATCCAGGCGTTTGAAATTATCCGGCGTGCGGTATGATTTTGCGGAGCTTCCGTCCAATATCCCGTCTTAAACAAGTTGTTTGCAGTTGTCCCGGCTCACCTTGCCGGTGAAAAACCCAAGGGCGATGCTGGACCAGGTGAACAGCGGTATCTAATTTTCCTGATACCACGCCCGCGCTTCTTCACCGTCAGCGCCGCTGATGCTGATGCATTCGGCCCAGGGGGGCTCGGCCTGATCGGCCAGGCTGAAGTTCGGACTGCTGACGCCGAACGGTTGCAGGCCATTGGCCTCTGCATAGATATTCGCCATTCGAATCCGGTCATGCGACCAGTTGGAACCGCCAATAACACCGATACGACCATCCTGGATGTAGTGGTTGAGGGTATCCACGATCGGTCCGACCGCCTTCCGGGGATCATCCCGGTGCAAGAGATACAGGTCAAGATGATCCGTCCTGAGCCGTGCCAGGGAGTCGTAGAGGTCTGCCGAGATGTCGAAGGGCGTCACACGCCGCCGGTCCGCATTATTATGACAGCCTTTGGTGAGAATAACGACCTCTTTCCGAACACCCCGGTCTTCGATCCATCTCCCCAGCACGCGCTCACAATCACCACCGCCGTAAATATGGCCGCAATCGAATGTGTTGATCCCGGCTTCGAATACCGTGTCCAGCAGGTCAAAGCTATACTCTTCTTCTGCCGTACTGAACATCATGGTACCCTGCACCAGGCGGGATATCTATTTATCGACACCTTCGAGATGGCCGTATTTCATGTATCCACCTTGTTTTAGAGCCGGTTCGAGGTTGGAAGGGAATTCAAACCTCCATCGGGTCACCCGGCTATTATATCACCATCTCTGCTTTACTCGCCACGTCGTCCCAATCGGGTTCCACCACGGGGCGATCGCTCCAGGCGATTTCCATGTAGCCGTTTTCTACAACCAGCGTGCCGCGGCAATCGAGTTCTTCTTCTGGCGGGCGGGGACGCAGGCCCATAAACGCTTCGAAGACCGGGTCGTTACCGACGGCCAGAATGACATTCGGAGTACCGCCGTGTACCTGTACACCGAAGCTTTCTGCCAGGTGGGCCTGTTTGATCTCACCGGTGATGCCGATGCCGCGCTGCCGGACAATATCCGCTGCCTGCAGGGCCAGATACGGTGCGGTGTTGTACGGCTGCCCGCCGATAGCGCCGATCCATTCGAGCGTCAGGACGGGCAGGTCCAACGTAGCACAGAGCTTCTTCAGGCCCATAATGTCGTAATCCTGAAGCGGCTCTTCTATCCAGGTATAATTGCATTTTTCCATGACGCGGCCGATTTTGACGGCCTCCTCGTAAGTATATGATTCAACCGGGTCGTGAAAAAGAAAAATATCATCTCCCAGCGCCTCACGCAGTTTGAAGGCCATTTCCGTGTTGCCTTTGACGCCACGATATGAGTGGTCCTTGCAGCCGATAAAGCCTTCTTCGTTCACCCGTTTTACCGCATTGGCCACCAGATCGTCGATGGTCCGTCCACCGACATTGCAGTACGCGGGGACGCGTTCTCTGCAGGCGCCGAGGAGCTTATATATGGGCATACGAGCATGCCGGCCGGCCAGATCCCATAGCATCCTGTCGATGGTGTCGAGAAGTTGTCGCCCGGTATACATAAACCGCTGAGCCATCCAGAATCGCTGCCAGATAAATTCCCGGTCGAACGCATCTATGCCGATGAGCATATGGGCATACCGGGCGAGGAACGCTTTGGCCTGCCATTCGAGTTCTTTTACGTTAAACCCTTTGCCATAGACGGCATAGGCGTCAAGGTCACCATCTGTAATCAGCCTGATCATTAAATTATAGGTTGGTTCTTCGGTTTCACCAATAAACTCAGCGCCGTCGACGGGCGGATTTCCAAATCCGTGGGTATGGGTAAAAATACCCGTGATGCCAGGTGGCACCAGTTCCATATTCCCTCGATCCATGACGCTCTCTTTTCGGATTTCCGGCTCTCCTCTGGAGATATAGCATTTCACATCTTTGATCTGCATGGTTTATCCTCATCATTTTGAGGTCGAGCACGGATTACGGGGTCTGGTTTTTTTCAGGTACTTATTATTTCTGCTGTCTGATCATCAAGGGCGTCTGGATCGATGTCCATACCTAGCCCCGGTCCTGAAGGGATCCGGATATGACCTTCGACGACCTGGAGTGAATTTTTGATTATAGGCGATGGGTTGTCGTGATCTGTCCATTCAAAAAACGGTGAGTTTTTGATGGCGCCAAGTAGATGCCCGTGGGCGAAACCGTCACAGGCACCCGGGCCGTCGAGATGGCAAAAAGCCCCGAAGGCCTCAGCGCAACGGGCGATTTTCAGGATATCGGTGATACCGCCGCTGTAAGGCGTGCCGGTTTTTATATGATCTGCGGATTGTGTAGACATGACCTGAGAGGCTTCCAGCGGTGTGGTGACTTCTGCCGTGATCGGCGTATCGAGTTCGTCTGCTACCTGTTTACCGCCTGTTGTATCAATCGCCAT
>CAJXCW010000317.1 GCA_913051705.1 uncultured bacterium | reverse complement strand
GTGACTGGAGTTCAGACGTGTGCTCTTCCGATCTGTATACGAACGGTCCGACCGTATTGGCGGCTTGCTGATGTACGGCATCCCGAATATGAAATTGGATAAACAGAAGGTGGTACAGCGGCGTCTGGATCTTATGGCTGCAGAAGGCATCGAATTTGTAATCAATACGGAAATCGGTAAAGATCAGGCTGCTTCTCAAATAGGTGATCTCTTCGATGCCACGGTGATCTGTACCGGGGCGACAAAGCCGATGGACTTTGTGAAAGATGCATCCGGCCGGGATCTTAAGGGCATTTATTTTGCCATGGACTTCCTGAGTGCCAATACGAAAAGTCTGCTTGATACCGGCCATGCAGACGGGAACTACATTTCCGCCAAAGACAAGCATATCATCGTTCTGGGCGGCGGCGATACAGGGACGGATTGTGTAGGCACTTCGCTACGGCATGGCTGTAAAACGGTGAATCAATTCGATGTGATTCCGAAACCGCCGAATGAACGCGCCCCGGACAACCCGTGGCCGCAGTGGCCTACGATCTACAAGCTGGACTACGGCCAGGAAGAGGCGGCCGCGCGTTTCGGTGATGATCCGAGACGCTATCGTACCAGCACATTCGAGTTCGTCGGCGACGATCAGGGTCATCTGAAGGGGTTGTCAACCATAGATCTTGAATGGAAAAAAACAGCGACCGGGGCGCCGTTTGGAAAGATCCCCGGTACGGAAAAAGAATGGCCCGCCGATCTGGTCCTGTTGGCCATGGGCTTTTCCGGTCCTGAAGATACGGTGCTGGATCAACTCGGTATCGAACGCGACACCCGATCGAATGCGAGAGCCGAATACGGAAAATATGCCACCAATGCACCAGGCATCTTCGCGGCCGGCGACGCTCGTCGCGGCCAGAGCCTGGTCGTATGGGCCATCCACGAAGGCCGCGGCGCCGCAAGAGAATGTGATCGGTATTTAATGGGCAGTACGGATCTGCCGTGAGGTGAAGTGGTGATTTAGTGATTGAAAAACCCAAATCAACAAATCAACAAATCACAAATGGCCGATCTGGTAATCAGAGGCGCTTGACATCTTGTCCGCCCCCAAGTATCTTTCAAACACATCTTGATAGTATATTATAGCCTACTAAAGTCTGGACAATATAAACCGCGAAAACTCGACTGTCATTCCCGCAGGCTTGAAGCGGGAATCCAGTTTTTCGGCGTTGAATGACGCGTATTTATTACTTCATAAAAGTGTATTGTCCGAACTTTAGTATATCATAAGTACAAATTTCCCATTATGCGCATTGGCATCGACGCGACGTCCCTTCCTGCCTCACTCGCAGGCGCCGGACGATATATTCGTGGATTGATTACCGGCCTTGCCTCGATTGATTCCGATCATGAGTATGTTGTTTTTATAAAAAAAACAGATCGATCCCGGTTTCAACATATAGACTGGTCGAATATCAACTTTATAGATATTCCGTATCTCAACCGGCCCGCCCGGTTATACTGGGAATTTTTCCAGACGTCTCACGTGATCACTCAGCACAAGCTGGATGTATGGCATGCCCCCCACTACATCGTACCGCGATCTGCCGGTCACTGCAAAATTGTCGTAACCTTCCATGATATGGTGTTTTATATCTTCCCGGAATTATATTCTTGGGTGAAACGGGCTACGTTTCAGCGGGCTTTGCCGCATGCGCTCCGTATGTCGGACCACATTATCGCTACTTCAGAAGCCACCAAAAACGAAATCGTCCATATTTTAAAGGCCCGGACAGACAATATTACCGTCATCCATTCCGGCATTGACGAGGCGTTTCGCCCGACAGCCGACGCGCGATTATTACATCGGGTGCAGAAGCGATACGGGATTACGACGCCGTATATTCTGACTGTAGGGACCCTGGATCGGCGGAAGAATCTACAGACCCTGATACAGGCTTATCATATGTTGATTCAGGACAAAGACCCGGGATGCGCTCTGGTTATTGTCGGTCAAAAAGGCAACGGTCACCTTGAACTGGTGCGGGCTATTGCAGAAAGAAATTTAGAGAAACGGATACACCTTCTCGGATATGTAGAAGAAGAGGATCTGCCTATACTGTACAGCGGCGCCCGCTTATTTGTTTCGTCCTCACGCTATGAGGGGTACGGGTTTCCGGCGCTGGAGGCGCTGGCCTGCGGCACGCCGATCCTCTCATCTCCCTCCCCCTCTATTCTGGAAACGACCACACGAACAGGGCTGGTTGTAGAGCCTGTCAATGTACGGGCGTGGTGTGAACGGTTGGATCATGCACTGAATGGAACACGCCGCTCCGACCGGCATCTGGAGAATCTCGAAAATTATGCCTGGCAGAATGTGGCCGATAAAACCGTACGTATTTATGAGCAAGCGGCTGGACAGTCCCCAGGGCGTGTGTCGGATATACACAGGCAGCCCCTTGAAACGGAAGGACCTGTCCCCGATGCCTGTTCATTCGCCGTCCTGAAAACCATCGTGTACGCGGATTTGTTCGACTATCCCCTGACGATGGAGGAAATCCACCAGAACCTGTTCGGATTCCGGGCCTCTCGCACCATGGTGGCCGCTGCACTGAAAACGCCGGAATTAACGGATTTGATCACATTTGAGCAGGGTTATTGTATGCTTAAAGGACGATCCCATCTATACGAAGAGCGATTGAATAAAACCGAAGAGGCCCAACGATTATTCGAACGGCATCGAAAGCTGTTGTACTGGCTTTGCTCCTGTCCCTTTGTTCGCATGATGTCGCTGTCCGGCGCGCTGGCGTTTAAGAACTGTAAAGAAGACAGCGATATCGATCTTTTCCTGGTCATTGATAAGAAGCGGTTATGGACCATCTATGCCTTCCTGGCCGTTACGGCCAAACTGATCGGTAAACGGGAACTGTTGTGTCTGAATTACATCATCGGACGATCGGATACCCACATCAAGGATCAGGATATCTTTAACGCCCATCAGATTGCCAACCTGCGTCCGATGTATGGTTGGACCCACTACCGAAAATTTACCGCCACAAACGGATGGGTTATGGGCTATTTACCCCAATGGAATGGTCATGCGGAGGGCACCCATACCTTCCCTGAACTCAAGCTGTCAAGATGGGCAGCCTGGGGTAAACGCCTGCTGGAGTGGATAGGCTATTTACCGCTGTTTCAACCTCTGGAGTGGCTGATTTTCAAGTTGTATAAAAAACGAATAGAGGAAACGATATCCCCATCGCAGACAAGCGGCGTTTATTTAACGCGAGATCGAATTAAACTGCACACCAACGACCATAGGCATCGTTTTTTAAAGAAATTTGAAGATCGCATTACCGAAGTGATGGAGCAACACGAACGAATGAACCTGATCGCGCAAGAAAGCCATACAGCGCACAACGGCCATATGACGGTCAAATGGTGATTGGCTAATCCGCCGATTCGTTTTTGACTTTCCAATCACCCAATCACTAAATCACCAAATCACCATTTTATCTATGTCCGACGTCTTATTCACCCATGCGTATTTTTTACGCTTCGATCCCAAGCAGTGGGAGACGATGCAGCCGTATCCGCCGCTCGGCACGCTGTATGCGGCCGGATATGTGCGTCAATTGGGATACGACGTGGGTGTTTTCGACAGTATGCTGGCCGATGGTCCCGCATTATTTGAAGAGGCGTTAAAGCGACACCGTCCCGCCTATGTGGTCCTCTTCGAAGATCATTTCAACTATCTCAGCAAAATGTGCCTGACGCGTATGCGCGAGGCCGCTTATCATATGGCGGCGCTGGCTAAGAGCGCAGGTTGCACGGTGGTTGTTTCAAGTTCGGATGCAACGGATCATAAGGCGTCGTATTTTTCACAGGGCGTTGATTATATTCTGGTGGGTGAAGGAGAATATACGCTGGGAGAACTGCTGAACAGCCTGTCGGGGCGATCGAAGACGGCGATTGAGGATATTGCCGGGCTGGCTAGGCGCCAGGATGATACCATAAAAGAAACTCCGCCACGCGGATTTTTGAAGGATCTGGACGAATTACCGGCGCCGGCACGGGATCTGGCGGACATGTCGGCGTATGAAGCCGCCTGGCGAAGCCGCCATGGTTATTTCTCTACGAATATGGTGACCACCCGCGGCTGCCCATTCAAATGCAACTGGTGCGCCAAGCCAATCTACGGAAATAGATATAACAGCCACAGCCCGGCCTATGTAGCGCATGATTTAAAAGCGCTGAAAGACACCTACCATCCTGACCATATCTGGTTTGCGGATGATATTTTCGGTTTGAAACCGGATTGGGTCGAATCCTTCAGTCGGCATGTGGAAGAATTACAATGTAAAACCCCGTTTAAAATCCAGGCGCGGGTTGATTTGCTTGATGAACCGGTGGTCGCAGCCCTTAAACGCGCCGGGTGCGATATGGCATGGGTCGGTGCGGAATCCGGATCGCAGAAGATTCTCGATGCCATGGATAAAGGGACCACGGTCGAGCAGATCCATAAAGCGGCGCAGCGTTTACATCATCACGGCATTAAAGTGGGCTTCTTCCTGCAATTCGGGTATCCCGGCGAAACGAGAGAGGATATCGAAAAGACCATACACATGGTAAAAAAAGGCCGGCCTGATGATATCGGTATATCGGTGTCCTATCCATTACCCGGTACAAAGTTTTATGAACAGGTCCGGCAGGACCTCGTCGATAAGACCAACTGGACCGACAGCGATGATCTGGCGTTGATGTTTCAGGGGACCTATTCTCCTGAATACTACCGTTTACTTCACAGGGTAGTCCATGGCCGGTTCCGAACGCAGCGGGGGCTGGATACCCTGGCGGACCTGGTTACGCATCCGCTTCGTATGAATCGATCCCGCATGCGTACGATAGCGACCGGCGTTATCGGCGCCGCGACGGCGGTCGTGGGTGAACAGCGTCTGAGGCGGATGGAGAAGTGAGACCAAAAGGAATTAATTCGTAGGAGATTAGATGGCCAGGAATGAGCGGCTGAATCGTTGAGAATAAGCGTCAGAACTATCGGGTCGTTCTACGGCCTAACAACCTGATTGCTAAATTATGAATACAGGTCAGACACTCGGACACTATGGGATCATCCGCCCCCTCGGTAAAGGCGGCACGGGGGAAGTGTACCTCGCCGAAGACACCCGCCTCAAGCGCGAAGTCGCTATCAAAGTCCTCCCTGACTCCTTTGACTTTTACAGCCGACTTAAAATGGGGTCCCTCCTGGTCCCCTGCTGGAAATCAGATAGTCTTTAAT
>CAJXCW010000316.1 GCA_913051705.1 uncultured bacterium | reverse complement strand
GGGATCATGCAATATCGCCCGGGCGATTGACATGCGCTGCTTCTCTCCGCCGGACAATCCGGCGCCTTTCTCACCCAGAATCGTATCGTATCCATCCGGCTTGCCCAGGATGAAATCATGGGCGTTGGCCGCCCGCGCCGCTGCCACGATATCCTCGAATTTGGCATCCGGTCTGCCATAGGAAATGTTATCACGGATCGATCCATTGAACAATATAGGATCCTGCATGACCACCCCGATGTGGCTACGCACATCCTCCAATCGGATATCCCGTATATCCACGCCGTCAATTTCTATGGTCCCGTAATTGGCATGATAAAATCGGCAGATCAGGTTGATGGTTGTGGTTTTCCCTGCACCCGATTTACCTACCAGCCCGATCATCTCTCCGGCTTTAATCTCAAGATTCACATCTTTTAGGACGGGCAACGCCGCTTCATACCCGAAGGTCACGTTTTTAAACGTGATGTCGCCGTTAATACGCGGCATCGGGATGGCATTCAGGTCATCATAGGATTCCGGGGCCGTATCTAAGACCTCAAAAATTCGCTCCGCCGCACTCATCGCCCGCGTCATCCAGCTGTTCACACGGCCCAACCACCTTAGCGGTCCATAAAACATATGAAGGTAAAAATAGAAGAGCATCAATTCACCCAGCGTCAGTTCCTGGCCAAGCACCTGATTACCGCCGACCAGCCAGACGACGATAAAACCCAGAAAATTGATTAACCCCATGGTCGAAAAATAGAAGATCCACCGCGTTTCGGTCCAGTATTCAATATCAAACAGGGTCTGTGTATTTCGCTTGAACTTCGCTATCTCCCGGGGTTCCTGCGCAAAGGCCTTGACCACGCGGATACCCGACAGTGATTCCTGAATATGAGAGTAGAAATCCTCCCAGCGTCGCCAGAGACGCGTATAATAGACCCGCAGCCGCTTGTATAGCGACTTCCCCCAGTAAAAGATCAACGGCACCGGAATGAGGATGTAAATCGTCAACACCCAGTTGGTGTAAAATAGCATGCCGATGACGCCGAGGGTCGTCAACCAGCGGAGAATCAGAAACGGCAGGCCGTCAATAATAAAATGGCGCAGGTTACGCGTGTCGTTGGTTACCCGCGACAGCAAGCCCCCTGTCCTCTGCTTGTCATGGTAGCCCAGAGAAAGCAATTCCAGGTGCTTGTACACCTCGCTACGCATATCGGACACTACGCGGGCCCCAAGCCAGGCCGTCAGCCAGCCGTTGACCATCTCCCCAAGCCAGCGGAAGACCATGAGCCCGCCCATGAGAAAGACGAGCCAGAATAGGAGTTCGGGATCCTTATTGGCAAACACATCATCTATGATAAGCTGCGTAATTTTGGGAGGCAGCAGATCGGCGATGCTGATCAACAGGAACATCACCACGATCACGATGGTCTTTGTTCTATGGGTGGTCAGGTAAGTGCAGATCCGAGTGAACATGCTCCACTTGCTCACACAGGCCGAGCACAATCCGTCTTTTGTCGGCAGACGACGCCCGCATTTTTCACAGGTCACTTTGGGGAAGGTCGTCTTGACCAGAAATGGTTTGTCTTCTATAAACTGCTCGATGCCACGAGACGCTTCGATGAATTTGTCGGTGCGGCTCTGTGAATAGGTGATCAGCGGAATCGTATCTTCAGCGGTAGAAACCTCCAGACTCGATCCGCCGACCAGTGGTTCTATCTGAACTTTGGTCAGATCCGCCAGCGGCACTTCCAGATCCTGGTCGTTGCCGTTCAGGCCCAGCGTCATCACCCGCCGATCAGTCATAACCAGCCAGCGCGGATTGAAGTGCCCGGCGGCATCGATATCCGATTCCAGAGCGATCCGGATTTCTTCGTCGGGTTCTAATAGAGGGTCTAATTTTTTGTAAATTGGATCCGGGATGGGATCAATCAGTTGCATCGAGATACCTTAAAGGCTTTAACCTCGGAGACGGTTTTATTACAGTGGACTGAAACAGACGTATACATTCTATAATTATATATTTAAAAAAGCAACGGCTTCATTATATAATAAAAAATGGATGAACCTTATCGACTTCTGCCCAGTGCCATTATTATCGATCCGGTTACCACCAGAACCGCACCGGCGATACTGAGCATGCTAAGCGACTCAGGCGGAATAAGATCCGGAAACAGGGCCGTGGTTATTTTTACCGTCGCTACCGTAATGATAGGCACAGTCGCCAAAACGGCGCTTACGCGGGACGCCTCCCAGTGGTTGAGCGCTTCAGCAAACGCGCCGTATGAGATAAGGGAGATCAGGCCCAGGCCGAACAGCAGGCCGATATGCACACCGCTTAGTTGAAAAACCAGCGACGGCTGTGCAAAGGGTAGAAAGGCCAGAGAGCCGATACTGTAGAATAGCAGAATCGTCGTCGAGGCCGAATAGGTTTTTAACAATTGCTTCTGTAAGAGCGCATAGATCGCCCAGATCACCGCCGCGCCTGTAATCAGCAATACACCGAGCGTATCCTCGGTAAAGTTGATAACCATCGCGATGAGACGCTCATTGAAAAACAGGAGCAGACCGAAAATGACGATGGCCAGGCCCACCCATTGCCGGCCCGTAAACTGCTCACGGTAGATCACCAGACTGCCCAACAGAAAGAACAGCGATGCTTGTTGAATGACCACCTGTGCGGTACTCGGAGAGACATAGAGCAGACCGAGAATGTAAAGCAGATAGTTGCCGGACATCAACAGGCCGGTCAGGAGGATGATCACGATGAGCCGCTTGCCCGGCCAGGCGGTAGTGGATAGCTTGCCGGGGCGCACGATAAACGGTGCCAGCACCGCCACCGATATCATAAACCGATACCAGGTCAGCGTGTAGACATCCAGCATCTCCAACATACCCTTCAAGGCGATCGGCAGAAATCCGAAGGCCAGCGATGTAATGATGGACAATCCCAGACCCAATGCCCAGCGCCCGGAGGGCGTATGCATTCGGCTCATGGACACGCTGCTTTATCGACATCTTCTACAAACAGCCCATTATCCATTTTCTTTCAGTTCCCGCCTCGGCTTCACATTCGGACTCACATACGACTTCGGCCATCGTTCCTGCGCCAGACCGATCAATGTCTCATAGATTTGCCGTTTTCCATCCGTCGCCCTCGAACTTATCTCTTTCCCCCTCAAAGTCAAGTCGAAACCAAAATAGTTGACTTTGTCCCTGTAGACGTTACATTTTGCATCCAAACAGCCACAATCTCAAAACAACCTCTTCCCTCCCAGAAAAGGGGTCAGGGGTTAGGTAAATGAATACCATCAAAGTCTCTACCAAAAACCTGAAGATCGACAGTCTTAATCGAAAGGTACGGGATCAAGCCGTCCAGGCCATCCGCACCGACGGCTACGTCGTGCTGCACCATGTTATTGATCCGGCACTCATCCAGGTGCTGCAACCCAAAATGCTTGAGGACGCACCGAAAATTGCAGCTCTGAAGAATCCACCCTATCAATTCGTCAAAGGCCATATTCAGCACGACCCGCCGCCATTGAAACCGTATCTGTTCCGTGAAATGTTATGTAATGATCTCATTATCTCGGTAGCGCATGCCGTATTGGGTCAGAAGATCAAAAATACGGCATATACCGGCAACACCAATCTGCCGGGGTCGGTGCGACAACCGGTACACGCCGATCAATGCCACCTCTGGTATCATCAGGAACAGGCGCATCCACCCTGCGCACTGGTCGTTAACGTGCCGATTGTGGATATGACCGTTCATACCGGTAGCATCGAACTGTGGCCGGGCAGCCACCAGGATACGACCATAGGGCCAGACGATAAAATCCGCATCCCCAGAGAAAACGTACTGGCGCGACAGGATGAGTTCGGTCCCTTCCAGCCGGAGGTTCCTGCCGGCAGCGTACTGATACGAGACATGCGACTCTGGCATCGGGGGATGCCGAACCACAGCGAGAAACCAAGGCCTATGATCGCGATGATCCACACCTGTGAATGGTACGGGTCCTCACGCATGTCGTTCCCTGAAGGGACAGAATCGATATTCGAACACCCGGTATTAAATTCGGCTGTCGACTTCGTTAGTCATGATATTGAGTATCTCACCCGGCATAAGAGCTACGACGTGTGGGATGATGAATGGGCGACCGGCGCCCCGTTCTAACCAGGAAACATGCCATCGTTGAATTATGATTGTTGATTTATGAATGAAAGACCATCAACAATCACAACTCATAATTCAACACTCATAATTCATAATTCACCCATGTCCCCACAACGCCTCCAATCCCTCCTCTCCCGCTTCCCCGATCTGTCCGTCCTGGTTGTCGGAGACTTCTTCCTGGATAAATATCTTATTCTTGATCCGGCGTTGACCGAGACGTCTATTGAAACCGATCTCGAGGCCTATCAGGTGGTGGAAAAAAGGTGCAGTCCTGGGGCGGCAGGCACTGTCACCTCCAACCTGCATGCGCTGGAAGTCGGTACGCTGCATGCCCTTGGGGTGATCGGGGATGACGGCGAAGGGTATGAACTCAAGCAGGGTCTGGCGGCAACTAACGTACAGACCGACAGCCTGATCGAATCACCGGATCGGTTTACGCCGACCTATACCAAACCCATGATGCGGGAATCCGAAGGAGAACGGGAGATAAACCGGATCGACATCAAGAACCGGGCTCCCATGCCGCCTCATCTGGAAGATCGCCTCATCGAGCATTTGAAGGACATGGTACCTGAGGTAGACGGCATCATTATTGCCGATCAGGTGCAGGAGTGCAACTTCGGTGTCATCACGGCTCGGGTACGCGAGGAGATGGCATCACTGGCACGAGCCCATCCGGATACGTTCGTTCTGGCAGACTCTCGTGTACGCATTGGAGAATACCGGCGTATTCTACTCAAGCCGAACCGCGATGAAGCTGTAAAGGCCGTTCAGCCGAATTACGAGGGGCCAACCGATAACACATTGGCGGAACAGTGCGGTAAGAGGTTGTTTGAACAGACGCAGAAGCCGGTTTACCTGACCCTGAGCGAAGAGGGCCTGTTACTGATTACCGCCGATGGGTGCGAACATATACCGGGGGTCACCGTGCCTGCGCCGACCGATCCGGTCGGCGCAGGCGACAGCACCACCGCCGGTATCATCGCCGCCCTGTGCGCCGGCGCCTCCTATTCCGAGTCGGGCTTGATCGGCAACCTGATTGCCTCCATCACGGTCCAGCAACTCGGCGCCACCGGTACGGCATCACCTGAGCAGGTGAGGGAAAGATACAAAGGAT
Organism: uncultured bacterium; assembly: GCA_913051705.1. Taxonomy (GTDB): domain Bacteria; phylum JAAXHH01; class JAAXHH01; order JAAXHH01; family JAAXHH01; genus CAJXCW01. Next base: position 6 of record CAJXCW010000316.1, on the reverse strand, counting down.
TTAGTG
>CAJXCW010000315.1 GCA_913051705.1 uncultured bacterium | reverse complement strand
GCCGGTCTCATCAACGGCTTGCTGGTTCATACCGGACTGTCAAAACAACTTTTCTTATCCAGCACGACACAGGCCATGCCTTCCATCATGGTCATGGGCATCTGGAAAAGCTGCGGGTTCTTTATGCTGATTTTTCTGGCCGGTCTGCAAGCGATCCCGGAGGAACTGTACGAGGCGGCTACAGTCGACGGCGCCGGTCGGTGGCATCGATTCCGTCATGTCACCCTGCCCATGCTGAACCAAGCGATGCTGTTCGTCCTGGTGATTACAACGATGGATGCCATGAAACTGTTCGCCCCCATTTTTATCATGACCGACGGTGGCCCTTTGAACTCGACCACCGTGATCGTCCATTATATTTATAAGAATATGTTCCTTTTCTTGAAAGCAGGCTATGCTTCGGCGATGGCCTTTGTTCTATTTTGTATCATTCTGGTTCTTACCTTGATTCAGATGAAGCTGTTACGGAGAGATACGGCGGTTTAAAAGCGGGATGGAACTTCCATCCGTTGTTTCCATGTCTACTATGAAACGAATCCTCACCTACACGACCCTCCTCGTTCTCGCCTTCATCTTTCTGGCGCCGTTCCTGTGGATGATCGTGTCTTCTTTTAAGCCACAGGCGGACATCTTTGCCAGCACGATGCCGTTGCAGTGGGAGGCGTTCTGGGTTAGTCAACCGACCCTGGAACACTACGCTAAAGTTTTTAATGCGGTGCCGTTCGCCCGATATCTGCTGAATACGCTGTTCGTTGCCGTAACCGTGACCTTCGGGCATCTGCTGGTCGCCTCTCTGGCGGCGTTTGCCTTTGCCCGCCTTCAGTTTCCTGGTCGGGATGCGTTGTTCATCGTCGTGCTCTCTACCATGATCATTCCCGGTGAAGTGACGTTTATGCCGCTCTTTATGGTAATCAAAACGCTGGGCTGGATCGATCAATATGCGGCACTGATCGTTCCTCCCCTGTTCGGCGCTTTCGGTATTTTTCTGCTACGTCAGTTTTTTCGAGATATTCCCCGTGATCTGGAAGATGCCGCTCGGATCGACGGTTGCCCCATACCGGGTATCTACTGGCACATCATCCTTCCCCTCGGCAAAGCAGCACTTATTACACTGGGACTGCTCGTGTTTATGGGCGAGTGGGGAAGCTTTCTATGGCCGCTGGTGGTCATGAATTCACCCGAAAAACAGGTCATTCAGGTAGGCATCGCCGGCTTTACAACCACCTACGGCATCTACTGGGGTCGCATCATGGCCGCCTCTGCTATGGCGTCCGTCCCCATTATTCTTCTGTTTGTTGTACTCCAAAAATATTACGTACGCGGGATTGCCATGAGCGGAATTAAAGCATAAATCATTTGTTGATTGTAAATTCAAGAACAAAAGGCGTTCGTGCAGATATTTTGAATGATTTTATCAATCAGACAATCAACAAATCAACAAATTTTATCGGGGTTATCATGAACAACGAGAACTGGCATGGCATTTTTACCATCCCTCAGACGCCATTTACGGATAACGGGGTACTGGATGAAGACAGCCTACGGCGGGAGATTGATTTCTGCCTGGAGGTCGGGACGCACGGAATCGTGTATCCGGCGATGGTCAGTGAATTCTGGCTGCTGTCGGATGATGAACGTAAGCGGGTGATAGAAATCGTAGTGCGCCAAGTGGATGGCCGTGTTCCGATGATTGCCGGGGTTGCAGGGGTGAGTACAGAAGTAGCGGTGATGTTCAGCCGGTTTTCGGAGGAAGTGGGCGCTGATGGGGCGATTGCGCTGCCGCCGTATGTCCTCAAACCCAATCTGGACGGTCTGGTGGACTATTATCGCCGGGTAGCCGGTGCGATCAGCGGTCCAATGTTTATCCAGAATTTCGATCCGCCGTTAGGTTCCAGCCTGTCTCCGCAGTTTATTCAACAGCTGATTCTGGATATTCCGAATGTCGACTATGTGAAAGAAGAAATGATGCCGGGCGGCCATTCTGTAACGGCCCTGATGGAGACCTGCGGCGATGAACTGAAAGGCGTATTCACCGGTTTCAGCGGACGCTGGTTTATCGACGAGTTGAATCGCGGCGTCAGCGGCACGATGCCGGCCTGTCAGTTTACGGATGTAATGGTGAAACTATATGAACAATACCGGGCAGGCGATGTAGAAGGCGCCCGTGAAATCCATACCCGGCTCTTGCCGCTCATCAGTATTGAAAATCTGCATGGCGTCATCTTCTGTAAGGAAATCCTAAAACGCCGGGGTATTATCAAATCGACCTACACCAGGGCGCCGGGCAGCCTTGACCGATATGATCATACGGAGATAGACCGACTACTTCAGGATGTGACAGGGGATTACGGCAAGTAGGCAGGTGGGCAGAAAGGATTGGGTGATTGGGTGATTGGAAAGGCTAAAAGCAATAAGCAGTAAACGGTTACGGTGTTTCACTGCTGGGCGGCAGGTAGGTAGTTGAGAGAAGTATCTTTTTTGCCCACTTGCCCACCTGCTCCTCTCTCACACCCATTCATGCAGCGAATGCCCCTGGCCGGGGAACCAGATTACATCGACTAAAAAGCCCAGAAACACCCCGGCACAGAAGCCGACGAGGACGCCCCAGACAAATGGCTGCGCCCGTCGGTATACCGTTACGCCGCCGATGCGAAGCAGCAGCATTTTAGTCAGCCAGGCCAGAAACAGGGAGAACATGAGCAGGCGGGCGACATCTGCAAAAGCGACGGTAAAACCTACCGGCGCCAGGGGCCAGGCCGGCAACCGGTGCGTCAATATGGTCAAGACCAGCATCATGGCCCCTCCCATCGCCATGAATACAAATTCGGGGACCTGAAGTTGATCGGCATTTCGTATCCATCGAACGATGTCGTCGTAATACGATTCGTTAATCCCGCCAAATGCATCCCTTCCACCGAAGTTGTATGCGCCGATGGTCGTATAGCCGATATATATGGTGAACAGAATAGACGTCAGCAAACTGAGCAGAAAGGTGAGCGTCATAAGGCCAAAAAGCCCCCGTTTATTCTGTTGCAGATCTGACATCACCTTGTCTGACTGGGCGATGGTGCCGATACCCATACCGCGCCAGTTTCTGGCATAGGCGGAGGCCAGCCCCAGGGCCGTCAGACTCTGCGGGTCGATATGGGCGGAACCCAGGGTAAGAATCGTAAAGTGGTGCGCATTGACCGGCAGATCCAGAAAAGCCATACCTGTTTGCGCAATGACACGTGTCATTCCGACATAGAGGATAAACATGAAAAAAAGCAGCACCGGAATAACCCACCAGACCATCCCCGATATGATCATCCAGGCAACCAGATAAAAAACGCCGCCCAGCAGACCGAATACTGCCGTGCGGTACGACAACAATTCGGTCGACGGAGTCGGCACGCCCTGCCAGGCCTGCCGGATCACCTCAGCGATCTGATGACGTGCCGTCCAGAGGTGCCAGATCACAAACATGATAAACCCGCCAAAAAACTGTGCTTTCACCACCGCATTGGCCCCGACCGCGCTGCCCGAATACTGCAACCCGAAGCGATTGAGCAGGCCGCCTTCCAGCACACCGAACAACGCAAAAAACCAGAGGCTGAACGTAATCTCCAGCGGCGCCAGAAAAGCAAAACACAGCGCATAGATATTCACACTGATTTTTATGGCGCTCGCCCCATCCATCACCGGCAGCATGGTACTGTACATCACGCCGATAGGGATAGGCGGCACAGCACCCCAGAAGGATGAAATATTCCAGACCATCAGCATGAGCGTCGTCCCGAAACCCACCTGGAACATTCGGTCATATACGAAAGTCGGGAATCGGCGGGTCGTCTGTTCGTCATGCCGGATGAGATCTATAGCCATACGCACCAGCGGGAATGCCAGCCGTTCATGTTCAACCCAGGTCTTCCGCATGATGGTGGATAAACAGGCGCCCACAAAAAACAACACCATGAAAAGGGTAAGCCACCAGAACAAAGGCGGGAACCACGGTCCCCAGATGACCTCACCGGCACCGGGCGGGATCCCTTCATAGAACCACGTCAACGTTGATCCCTGTCCATGGACCAGAAGCCAATCGGGTAGATATTGAAAAAAAGTCGCCGCCCACTGGTTTTCCGGCCGGGCAAAATAATACGGCGTGGCGATAATGCCCATCAGGTAGGCGACCATCACTTTGCCTGGTACAAGCGAAGCGACGAACATCATCACAAAGATGAGCGCCAGCTCACTGCCGGTCAGATGCCTTTGAGATGGCCAGGTGCGCAAGAGCGGGTTGACGATGAACAGAAGGAGAAAAAACGGGATCAACACAGAAATGGGTAAGTGGCTCAACGTCATCCGCGAAGAGTGGACAAGAAATGAACCATACGGAACCCATATATTGATCATTACAGTAAACAACAAGCCGATACCTATAGCACGCCGCGATAGGCCAAAGCATGTGGTTATCGGAAGGACGACATGTTTAGATGGGGCGGTCATATAGCGATCGATGAAAGGAGTTTAGCTTTTGGCCGAGGTTGCATTTAATATACACCCGTAAGCCACATGCCACAAGCCACAAGCCGCTTTTTCCCCTGATCTTCGATTCGGTCTTGTTTTTTGCTTGAACCCCCTTTAAGCATTTATTATATTAACTTGTTTTAATGAGTGACTCTCCTGTACAGGTTGAAAAACCAGCAACAGAATATTTATGAACATTTTAGGTATTTCTGCATTTTATCATGACAGCGCAGCGGCACTGATACGTGACGGTGAGATCATTGCGGCTGCCCAGGAAGAACGTTTTACCCGTAAAAAGCATGATCATGCCTTTCCAACACGTGCCATTTCGTATTGCTTACAGGAAGCCGGGCTGACCCCCGATGAGCTTGACCATGCCATCTTTTACGACAAACCGCTGACCAAATTTGAACGATTGCTGGAAACCTATCTCAGATATGCCCCGGTAGGCATCAAATCTTTTATGATGGCCATGCCATTGTGGCTGAAGGAAAAACTATGGATGCCGGACATCATAAAGGGAGAGTTGGCGGGATACGACGGACGAGTGTTGTTCTGTGATCATCACGAATCACATGCCGCCAGTGCTTTTTTTCCCTCTCCCTTCAAAGAATCGGCTATATTAACCATAGATGGGGTAGGTGAATGGACCACGTCAAGCTGGGGTGTCGGGCATGACAACCGTCTGGAGCTTCAGCATGAGATCCGCTTTCCCCACTCGTTAGGCCTGTTATACAGCGCGTTTACGTACTATACCGGTTTTAAAGTCAACTCAGGCGAATATAAAGTCATGGGGCTGGCCCCCTACGGCGAACCTGTATATGTGGATCTC
>CAJXCW010000314.1 GCA_913051705.1 uncultured bacterium | reverse complement strand
CTGTCCTAGGCCACTGCGCTGTTCCGTTGTGAGGTAGGCTGCAACAAGGCGAATCTTTTCGTTTGGAAAATCGAGGGCACGATAAATCTCACCGCCAACTCTGTTGATGTCCTGCGTCATGGATTCGATGGTAGTGTCCGGGAGCAGACTGGTGAGAATGTAGGGCTGTTGATCGGAGACCGGCTCAACGGCACTGAAATAGGCCAGCTGGTTGGGGAGGGTGGGGACGATAATTCCGCCGAAGTCCTCCGCTGTGGTTCCTCGAATGCTGCCCACAAGAATCTGTTGGTTACGATCGGGGGCTGCGACGGCAGCTCCTAAGGCGGAGCTGGTTCCGGCAGTGTTCGTAAATCGAATGGGAGTGGCGAGGACATCAATGGCAACGATGGCAGCGTCCTCCTGTCCTGTGTAAGTGACGCCTTCAAATTCATAGGAGCCGCTGAAACTCGTGGAGACATAGGTGTTGCCAGCGTAGTCAATGGCAAGGTCACGAGTATTCATTTCTCCTCCCTGCTTAGAAGAGTTTCCCAACAAACGGTCACGGAAGAGCAAGCCATCCGGAGAAATAAAGAGAAGATGGGCATGTCCCGACGCACGGATGGTGGGGAGGTCCTTGATCGGCCTGCCTCCGACCTGCAAATCATCCCCTATCTGAGGTGGTTGCGGTGATGAGGAAACTGAGATCCGGAGGTCACCCAGTGGGCCGATTCCCAACCCCCCTGCGCCCTCTCGCCCCCTTGAAGAGATCCTAGTTCTCCAATCTTCTGCCCCGCTTAACTTGTTGAGGCGGACGAGAATGGCGTCCCGATTAGTGATCCCTGGATTTGGGTCGCTATCGTAGGTTCCCAGAACGTAGAGGTTGCGAGCATTAGCCGAAAATTCCGCAGCGATCTGCTGCAGAGAGAGGGTGTTGGGAGGCGCTGCTACACTCCAGAGCACCTGCCCACCTGGATTAAGTCGGCGGGCGAGAAATGGAGGGCCGGTTACGAAAATATCTTTGCTTGAATCGAGGGCAAGGCTTCGGGCTTCCATACCCGAAACGACGAAGGCGTCGAGCCAGGCTCCGCCTGGATCTGCCGTTGCAATAAAGCTGACGGGTCTTCCATCCGCAGGGGCGGTCAGAGTGATCGGGGATAGGGGAGGAGGGCGATTCAACCGTGCAATTCCTTCGAAGGTCCCACAAACATAGATCTCACCGGTGCGAGCGATTGCGACATCAGTAATTCGAGCGTCACCAACCTCGCACTGCACTTGAAGCCTCCAGTTGGTCACCCAGACTCCGGCAGCAGGATCTCGTATGAAACCGACAAGCACACCGTCTTCTGCGTTCCGACTCGATATCTGTTCAAGGGCCCCCATATCGAATTGCCCTGAAAAATAACCCCCTGCAAAGGCCTGAGCCGTTTTTGTCTCGTTTTCCTCGGGGATGGCTTCGACCGCCACAAAGCTGGCAGTGTTGGGCGAAATCCGAGGAGATTCACTCCGAAAGGCGGTGCGGAAATCAAGGATCTCTCCAAATGCGATCGAATCCAAAGACGCGAGGGCAATCACGGCCAAGTAGAAAACGCGGCGATTTACGGCTATCATATGCGGTCTCCTTTCTTAACCGAATCGTGAGAGATGCGATTTTCAGAAAAATAGAAATGGGATTTTTGCATGATTGCGAGGAGCTTGTCGGACCTGTTCAAAGTCCGACAAGCTCCTCGCAATCATGCAATAAACCTCGGGCATGAGGCAAAGTCTTCCATTTATTTGCATTTCCAGTTACATTTCTCCCATGAAAGTTTTTCCTCTCTTGCTGGCTTTCTATTCATTGGGCGGACTTTGTTTAGCCGAAAAAGTTCAATACATAAACCTCGCATCGCAGGCTAAAATTACCGCTTCCTCAGAACTCAAGGCGCAGGAATTACTGGCCCCCGCAATTGCTGACGGGAGAATTGCCCCGGCCCTGTGCCAGCACTTTGAATTCTTTCCCCCGGAGAAAGGGGCCAAGTCATGGGCTGTCAATGGCGAGGAGGCAAATGATAAAGGGGAACTAGTCTTCGAGTGGGAAAATCCAGTCTCTTTACAGGAACTGATTTATTTTGGTCGGACTTCCTGGTTGCTGGATGAATGCTTCAAGGATTACGAACTTTTTATTGATGGCAATGCAGTTCCAGTAGCCAAGGGAGCATTTGAAAAAATGCATGGCGGCCAACGCGTTTCATTCAAAAGACAAAAAGCAAAAAAGCTTACCCTGCGTTTTTTAAATTCCCACGGGGGACCGAATCCAGGGGCAACCGAGATCTTGATCCTTGATGAAAAGCTCAGTGATTCTGATCTAGTAGCCCTGGCCCCGGCAAATCCCCCGACCATTGATCGTGGACCCGACCCTGTGTCTGCAAACATTACATGGACCAGTCCTTCTCTTGGGAGCGAGGAGGCCATGCCGATCGGCAATGGATCATTGCTCGCCAATGTCTGGACTGAAAAGGGTGGTGACGTCCGTGTCTCATTGGCGCACTCCTCAAACCCGGAAGGCCCTGTAAGAAGCATAGGTTCACTGCGCTTCCAATTAGACCCCAGCCTTAAAACATCGCCGGATACGTTCCGGCAAATGCTTCGCTTCAATTACGGTGAGGTGGTGGTGAAAAATATCAGGGAGGCGCAAGGAGCGTCCTATTCATTTTTTGTGGATGCAACGCGGGACATCTTACATTTGCAGTTTCGCAGCAAGATCCCCGTCCCTTTAAAAGTGTTCTTTGATACTAAGGAGGGGAACACCATCGCGTTTCAGGGAACGAAACGAATCTTTCAAACCAATGCCAAGGATGTGCTCGTGGTTCTTTGTGACGGGATGGAGGTCAAGGACAACCATCTGCAGGCTGTTGGCCCAGGGACAGCCTTTGATTTACAGGTTCATTTGGTTCCCGCGAAGGAAAATGAAAAACCGGAGAAGGTCGCTGAAGCTGTTGCCAAGGTTGATGTCAACGGTGCGGTCACCGCCCAAATCCAAGCATGGGAAAAATTCTGGAACAGGGGCAGTATTTTTCTTCGTGGCATTGAGAACGGTCCTGAAATTTCGAGGGCCCTTGTATTAAGGCGGTATTTAAGTGCCTGCAGTGGACGGGGCCCGCATGCTCTCATTCCCGAAGCCGTCCAAAACCCTGAGATCCCGGAAGGTCCAATATCGGATTGGCCAGATAAACGATCCGAACAGGCAATTGCCAAGGCCCTTAAGCTCGCCAAACCATTGCTGGAACCTGATGCGAGGGGTTCTCGGTTTCCCCGTTTCTGGGGATCCGATTTTTCTCGATTGCCACCAGTGAAGAACGGGGTGGATTCTTTTGTGGATTCATTGCGCTCGATGCTCATTGAGGCGACAGGCAAGCGCGTGTGCGTGCTTCCCGGGTGGCCCGCTGATCGGGACATTGATTTCAGGATCGACAGCATAACAGGCCTGGGGGTGGAGTTGGTATACCGTGACGGGGAAATCCAGCGACTGGAAGTCTACCCGAAGCAGAGGACCAGTGAGGTTTTTGGCATTGGCCCCTATGAAAAGAAAGTCCGTGAAGCCTTGCCCGGGCCTTTCAAAATGCCGGCATTAATTTCATTCCTTTCCCCCAGCTGGGTGGGTCCGCGGGTGGGGTTGGACAATCTTTTTGTAACGATGAGGAAAGCGAACTTTAACGGACTGGAAGGGAGTTTAGCGGACTTTGACAAATCAAAGAAAGCAGGGATTTACATGCTGATGCATGGAGTCACCCCATGGACAGCCCATGCCCTGAAGGACGAGAAAACGGTCATTTCCTATTATATGAGCGACCGCCGAAAACCCTCAAGTTTTCCTCATTTTGGCACAATCCGGCAAAAATATGAGGCCATCGATCCGTTTCATCCCACTGAGTTTACCACCTATTCCCAATACGGGGGGATCGAGTTCTTCCTCGATGCAGTTCGCCCAAGAATGCTGGAGTATTATGATTATCATTGGCAACGCCAGGCACACCTGCATTTTCATTTCCTCGAGTATTATAGACGCATGTCTATCGCGGCAGGCGGCATACCTGTTTTCAGGTTCGTGCACGTTCATGGAGACAATGTCATCAAGATGCGACAGACCGTATCAATGAGCCTTGCTTATGGAATCAAGGCATTCAAGTGGTGGGTAGGCTGGACCATGTTTGACATCCACAAGGTTGTCGCAACCGAGCCTCCTCCATTATCAGACATCGGCAGAGAGGTCTCAGGCATCAATAATACCATTGCCTCCTTCAGTCCGAGTTTAACCCATGCCAGATCATCGGCTGTTTATCATACCGATCCCCTGCCCACTAGCACCGCCAAGGCTCCTGCCGACTATTGGGTGCTGCCTGAAGGTGAGCACATCGTTATGGGGGTCTTTGAAGGTAGCGGAGGTGAGCATTTTATTGTATTAGGAAATCGTGACATTGCGTCAGAGCATGAAGTGAAATTAAATTTTTCAGGTAAGGTGAAATCCATTCTCCACATGAATAAAGAAAAGAGAAAATGGGAAGAACGCAAATTCACACATGCTGCAAATAAGTCACGTTTCAGGATGGAATTGAGTAAAGGGGATGCCGAATTAATCCAGGTTGTATTGGCAAAGGAAGGGGGATGAATGGATCGCCCCCCGGGCTTGCGCACAACGGTAGTGCAATCACTCGTGCCACCAGAAACAAAAGCAGGCCATCACTTAAAGACCGCACCGTTGAAGTCCATCTCGCAAATAATGTCCTTGTCGTAACCTACGGCATAAGGGGAACCCCTGATTGCCCTCACTCGACCCGCAGGACCTGCACTGCACTGATGAGGGGCATGCGGTCGACGGAGCTGGTTCCGGTTTTGCTGGTGAGGGCGATGGCGAGGTCCTTGGTGATCTCGATTTCGAACTCCTTCCAGACCGCGTAGTCGGGCTGGCCGCTTTCCTTCATGATGTCGAAGTCCTGGAGCACGGGCTTGCCGTTGAGGAGGACGTCGAAGACGCGCTGGCCGGGCTGGTCGCCGGGCAGGGCGGAGAAGCCGAGGCGCACACGGTAGCGGAAGGGACCCGACTCCGGGGTGGTGACCGGGATGAGGCAGTCCTTCATGCCGCGCAGGGCGGAGGCGAAGAGGAAGGGGCGCTTGGTGTTGGCGATGGGGGTGTAGTTCCCGCTGCGCCGGACCGGCCCGCCCTGTTCCTCGAAGGTGGGGGTGGCGTTGAACTGGAGGAGGAGCAGGTGTTCGCCGGGGCGCGGGATGACCCAGAGGTTGCCCTCGTGGTCGCGGCGCTCGCCGGTGCCGCCGAGGTCGAGGTGGAGGTGGCGGACCGGGAGTTTGGTGCCGGGCTGGGCGAAGGTCTGGGGCACGGC
>CAJXCW010000313.1 GCA_913051705.1 uncultured bacterium | reverse complement strand
AACCGGCGGGCAGCCCGATACCGAAAGGCTGGCCGGTATCCACAAGACCGCTGCCTTTTCGAACGTATTTTGCAAGGTCTCCGGCCTGGTGGAATTAGCACAGGACGATCCGGCGCCGGATGATCCGGCCTATTATGCGCCAACGCTCGATGCGCTCTGGAATGCGTTTGGAGAAGAACGGCTGGTATATGGCGGCAACTGGCCCGTCTCATGGCGCTATGCGGAATACGCCCAGGTTCAAAAGCTGGCTACGACCTATTTTGAGCAGAAGGGCGTGGAGGTGCTGGAGAAGGTGATGTGGAAGAACAGTCAGACGGCGTATGGATGGGGCGAGGGGGGAGAAAGAAAATGATGAAGGTGGTTTTTCTGCCCATCTTCCCACCTGCTGTTCTATCCCCGCTTATCCACCGGTACATACGCCCGTTCATCTTCGCCGATATAGACCTGCCGGGGGCGGGCGATTTTCTGGTCGGGGTCCTCGAGCATCTCCGCCCATTGCGCCAGCCAGCCGGGCGTACGTGGGATGGCGAACAGGACCGAAAACATATCGGCCGGAAAGCCCATCGCCTGGTAGATAATCCCGGAATAGAAATCGACATTCGGGTAAAGGTTCCGATCGATGAAATACTCATCTTCCAACGCGATCCGTTCCAGTTCCACTGCGATCTCCAGTAATGGACTCTTACCTGTAACGTCCAGAACTTGCGGCGTCATTTCTTTCAAAATCCTGGCCCGCGGATCGTAATTCTTATAGACCCGATGGCCGAAGCCCATCAGGCGAAAATCCCCGTTTTTGACCTTCTTGATATAAGCCGGTACGTGATCAATATGGCCGATTTCATGAAGCATACGTAAGACCTGCTCATTGGCCCCGCCGTGGAGCGGTCCGTATAAGCCCGCAGCAGCGGCGGCGATAGAGACATACGGGTCGGGAAAGGAACTTCCTACGCTGCGCATGGCATTGGCGCTGCAATTCTGCTCATGATCCACATGCAGGATAAACACCACGTCCAGTACCTTTTCCAGAATCGGATCGGGTTTGTAATTTCGCTCCGTCATTTTGAACATCATCCGGAGAAAATTCCCGCAATAGCTGAGATCGTTATCCGGATAGGTATACGGATATCCTTCACTATGCCGGTAAGCCAGCGCCGCAATCGTCGGCATCTTGGCGATCAGGCGGTGCATCTGTTCATGACGAACGGCCTCATCATGGATATTTTTCGATTCCGGATAGAACGTGGATAAGGCGGCCACGGTACTGATCAGAATGCCCATCGGGTGGGCATCATATCGAAAACCGTCCATGAATTTCTTTATATTCTCATGGACGATGGAATGATGAAGGATGTCCCAGGACCACGTCTCAAGGGCGTCCGCTGTCGGCAGCTCGCCATGCACAATCAGATAGGCGACCTCGAGAAAAGAACTGTTTGCCGCCAGATCCTCAATCGGATATCCGCGATACCTCAATATACCTCGCTCCCCGTCAATATGCGTAATGGCGCTCTTACAGGAAGCCGTATTATTAAAGGCCGGATCATACCCAAGTAGACCGAAGTCGTCATCGGAAACCTTGATCTTTCGAAGGTCCGAAGTGGGGATTGCGGCGCCGTAGGTGGGATAGGTGCCGTACTCAATAGGTACTTCATATCTCTTACCGGTACGATTGTCGATGATCGTCAATGTATCGGACATGCGAATGTCCTCCTGAAATGATGTCTAAAAGTGATCATTTGATAGTGTATATGGCCATTTACAAATAAACGGAGATGATACGTCGGCAGGATGTACTACCATAAGCCTGATAAAATATATAACGACGACGGTCAGGTCAATCTCTTATCGAACCCAGGCATCAACTTTATCTTATATGGAGTGCAAAAGATGGCAGATAGAGGGTGGCAGGTGGCAGATATCCTTACGAATCCAATCGTTGACGAGTGTTTCTACATCAACCCCTTTTGATGCCGATGCCCTTTGGACAAAAGCCGCTACCTCCGGGTCAAGATAGACAGGCAAATCAAGTACGGCGTCAGCGTGGTAAAACTTTCCCCGGTCTCCCTTAGAAAAATCGTATTCTGATTTCATGACCGGTCCTTTGCATATTGATGTTGCCCATGTCTTGTGGCTTTCCGCGTAGAAATGATACGAACGCGCCAGCCGTTTTCGGGCAGACGGCAGTAATCTTCATAGGTCCATACGCCCTGTTCAGGCCAATCGCCTGCGGGGATCATCGGGGGGTGGGGTGATGAGGGTCATGAGGGCTTCTCGGTGGAGTATAGAGTGAAGCGTATGGGCAATATAGGGTATTTAGCGTGGGGGGGGGGCAGGCCCCCTCGAATCGGCCAGTTGGACCACATCAAATGATCTAAACAGATGTGCGTGTATCTGTAGCGTACAATTTCCTTGATTCGGGACGATAGTGATACTAATATCAATACAGGATCCTATAAAAGTCTCCAAATCACACTAACTGTAAACAGACTCTGCCGTTTTAGGCTACAGAAATAACGCCAAACACATACCTATTGCATTTTGGTAAATGTACATCTTCCCGGATTACACATTGAAAATAACCAGAAGAGAGCGGAAAAAAGGGCGGTTGACGAGGTCGAATCTGGCTGAGGCGATCCGGCAGGTCCGGGAGAGTGGATTTGTGGTCCTGGAGCGGGTACTGCCGGATGAGTGGGTATCGATGATGCGGACCGCATTCGATGAAGAGACAGAGCTGTATAAACCCCACAAGGATGGAGACGATAAGCGAGGCGGCCGCCAGGCGCCGCTGCGGATGCCGTTTCTTGACCCGCTTGCGGTTGAGAATCCATGGGGACTGCAAATCATCGAAACCATGATGGGCGAAGATATCTGGACGATCATGCCGTACCATACCAACACCTCCTGGCCGGGCGCTGATACTCAGCATATTCATCGGGATACGCAACACCTCTTTCCCGGTTATCCTGTCGCCCTGCCGCCGACCCTGATGGTCATCCATATCCCTCTGATTGATTTCACCGAGGAGAACGGCAGCACCGAAGTATGGCCCGGGACCCATCTGATCACGGATATGGCTCCGGAGGATACCAGGCCGGAACAATTAGCCGAACGAGCGGCCCTGATGCCGTCGGTATGTACCCATATGCCTGCCGGGTCCGTCCTGGTGCGTGACATGCGCGTCTGGCACCGTGGGATGCCGAATCGAACCAATGACATCCGCACCATGCTCTCCATCGTCTACTTCCGCCAGTTGCATCGGCTCCCGAACCATCTGACCCATTTGTCTCCGATAACTCAGGCGGCAAAGGATATGCTGTCGGAGCGGGCACAGCGGTTGTATCGGTATAATCCGGTTGAAGAGTGAAGTGCGGAGCGCGGAGTATACGGCCTATTTGCCCACCTGCCCACTTGCCTACCTGGAGTCTTCAATGCCTGTAACCTCCATTTTTGCTAATTACTACCAGCAGTTTGATGCGGATTTTACGCTTGATGTGCCCGGTGAGGGCTATGAGGGTTGGCAGAAGACGGAGATAGAAATTGATACCGGTAGAACAGCCTTTGTGGTCATGCATGCGTGGGATGCCGGGACGCGCCAAGAATTTCCCGGATGGCATCGCGCCGTAGAATATATACCGAGGGCAAAGAAGATCTGCCGAACCGTGTTCCCGCCGTTACTGTCTGCGATTCGGTCGACCCGGATGCCGTTGTTTCATGTGGTTGGTGGCGGTGATTACTACAAGGCGTATCCCGGTTATAAACAGGCGGTTGAACTGGCCGGACCACTCGACAACGACGTCTCAAAAATTGATCCTGATCCCTCGCTGGAAAAACTTCGTCAGTTTCGAGCAGACCATGTCTTCACGGGACCGGAAAACGCGCCGGATGTTCAGCGTGGTTTCGCCCGGCTTGATTTCGCATCCGAAGCAAAACCGGTTGGCCACGAGGGCATTGCCGAAAACGGCCATCAACTGGCGGCGCTATGCCGTAATCATGAGGTAAATCATCTGATTTATATGGGCTTTGCCATCAACTGGTGCCTCCTGCTGTCACCAGGCGGTATGCATGACATGAGTCGCTACGGCGTCCTGTGTTCTGCAATCCGGCAGGCCGTGACGGCCGTGGAGAATAAAGAGACCGCCCGGCAGGAACTGGCGAAAGAAATCGGCCTCTGGCGTGTCGCCCTGGCGTTCGGCTTCGTGTTCGATGTAGAGGATGTTTTGGAGATGCTGAAAGCGCAAAAACGATTGACAGGTATATTCTAATTTTATTTATTTCTGCACCGGATATTCCTCCACCAATTCGTGATTTTTTCGACTGGATTCCTGGTATGATTGAAAGGATCTCAGAGGTCGTATTCAATATACAATCACCAATCACCAATCACCATTTTTAGAGGTTCTATGAAAAAGAAGCTTCGTGTCGGCGTAATCGGATTGGGTCTCGGGCGTCATCACCTGGCCGGGTATGTACGCAATGACGAGGTCAACGTGGTCGGCATCGCCGATGTTAATGCGGAACTGCTCAGAACGATGGCTCAGGAATATCATATTCCCAATACGTACACATCCTACAGGGATTTGTTGAAGAGTCAGCCGGATCTGGTCAGCATTGCCCTGCCGAATTATCTACATGCGCCGGCGACCATAGACGCGTTGAAAGCTGGTGTGCATGTCTTGTGTGAAAAACCAATGGCTATGAACGCGGCGGAAGCACAACGTATGGTGAATGCGGCGCATCGCAACAAGCGGGTTTTGATGATCGCGCTCAACAATCGATTTCGGACGGAAGCGCAGGTGTTGAAAAAACTCATTGAAGAGGATGTGCTGGGGGAGATATATTACGCAAAAACAGGGTGGATGCGGCGACGCGGCATCCCGGGCGCCGGTACCTGGTTCACCCAGAAAGCCAGGTCTGGCGGCGGTCCATTGATTGATCTGGGCGTGCATATGATTGATCTGACACGCTGGCTCATCGGCAATCCGAAACCCAAGTCTGTATTAGGCGCCACCTACGCGAAGTTCAGCGATACGGAACAGGGTGTCATCGACGTGGAAGACCTGGCCACGGCCTTTATAAAATTAGAAGGCGGCATCTCTTTGATCGCAGAGACCAGTTGGGCTTCCCATGTCCCGTCGGAAGGCGCTTACGTCAAACTGATAGGCACCAAAGGCGGTGCGGAAATTATCGGCGACAAGCTGACGATATACACTGAAATATACGGACAGCAAGTCGATATTACACCGGCTTATACACCCCGCGCCTGGGCGGATTGCATCGCGGCTGAGTGCCCGAATGGGAGCGGCTCTGACCCTGGCGCAGCACGAGCTGCGTGAACATCTGGGTGATGGACATACCGAGGAAAATGAATCATTCGTCAAGGGTGCCGACACGCAGCTCGCGAAAATCATGGACCGACTTTCT
>CAJXCW010000312.1 GCA_913051705.1 uncultured bacterium | reverse complement strand
GAGACGGACAAGGCGCGCCAGAGTATCTTCATGGTTCCAGACATCAAAGGCGGCCTGATTGCTGAGCGTATAGAAAAAATCTGTCTTATCGAGAAAGTACACCAGGTCAACGCCATAGGTCCGTGCAGAACGACGAATTTCCGCTTCACGGAGGATGCCCAGAGAGGGCCCCAACTCTTTCCCGATGGCATTACCGCCCCCCTCACCTCGCGTGGCCAGCACCACGGCCGCTCTGGCGCCGTGATCGAGTACCTCGCGGGCAAATGTAGCGGTAACACCACTTTCATCATCAGGGTGTGCGCCCACAAAAAGCAGATTGACTTTTAGCAGATGATCCGACTGAATTTGATCCGGCTTCTGGGCTGAAGAAGTCGAAGAAAACAGGAGGGAAAAAGACAGCACAGCCACATGCTGCCATCTGATGAAAAAACTTGAAGATGGCATTTTTACCAGGTTATTTTTTGATTGCAATGCGTCATCTCGCCGTTGTCTTTACAATGGTTGTAACAACATCATGCAATCCTAATTTAGTTCACGAACGCGCCTGAGGAACAGGACTACTTGACCTCGTCAAGACGGTCTGCCGAGTGAGTATAGCGGTACGGGGAATCGAACCCCGGTTTGATGGCTGAGAACCACCTGTCCTAACCACTAGACGATACCGCCACATGACATAAAAATCATACAGAATATGGAGGTAATGTCAAGGGTTTTCTCTATACTATTTTGACCGGATTTTTCTAACTCCAAAACAGCCAAAGAGATCGGAACTGGGGGACAGGGATTCGAACCCCGATTCCACGGTCCAGAGCCGTGTGTCCTACCATTGAACGATCCCCCAACATGATAACTACAGAAGATTAAATTATAACAAATAAACAGGCATAGTCAAGGATTTTGTCCTTCATCAACGGCACTTTTTATAACCTCAGGGAAGATCTGTAAAGCCTGCTCTAAACGCTCAATGACCACGTCTTTACCCAGGACGGCAATCAGATGAAACAGAGAAGGCCCCGCCATCTCACCGGTCAACGCCACACGACATGGATGAATGAACTGAGCGGCTTTTAAACCATGTTCTTCCGCCAGTTGCCGCAGAACGCCTTCCAGCGCCTCTGTATTGAATGAATCTAAAGCATTAAACCCATCACACAGCCAACGCAACCGCTGATTCGCCGCTTCAGGTTCTTTAGCCCAGTGTTTCCTCACCGCTTTTGGATTATAGTCCATTTCCGTCACAAAGAAAAATTTTCCCCGGATGGCGAACTCCACCAGCGTCCGGCATCGTTCTTTGAGCAGACCGATGACCGCCAGGATGTAAGCACGCTGGTCCACGATGGCCTCTTCGGCCATTAGTCCGGCTTGAACAAGAAAAGGGGAAACCAGAGGCAGCAGTTCCTCTTCCGACAACGCCATAATATGCTGGCCGTTCAGCCACTCAAACTTCTGTAAATCAAATACGGTATCCCGCTTATGGACCTGATCAAGCGAAAAGCGCCGCCTGAGTTCTTCTCGCGTGAAAAATTCCTGATCGTCACCGGTCTGCCAGCCTAAGAGAGATAGAAAGTTGACGACAGCATCCGTCAGGTAGCCGGCGTCGCGGTATTCGGAGACGGAAACAGCCCCGTGCCGTTTAGACAGTTTTTTCTTATCCTGCCCCAGGATATTGGGCAGATGACCGAATTCCGGCAGGTCATAACCGAACGCGTGGAACAGTTGGACATGCTTGAATGTATTGGTCACATGGTCCAGACCACGAATGACATGAGAAATTTCCATATCAATGTCGTCCACCACCACGGCTAAATGATAGAGCGGTGAGCCATTGGAACGCACGATAACGAAATCGTCGATGGTGCTGTTGTCCACTTCGATTTCACCAAGAATCCGGTCCTGTAAAACGGTCTTGCCCGCCGGAATCATCAAGCGCACGACCGGCTGTCGGCCTTCCGCTTCCAGGGTTTTGCGCTCGGTCTCGCTGATCTTCGCATACCGCCTGTCGTTGCGCCAGGATTTTCCTTTCTTAAGCGCGGCTTGTTTCCGTTCCTCTAACTCCTCAGGCAGATAATAACATCGATAGGCCTTACCGATATCCAATAATTCCTGTGCCCGTTCCTGATATCTGTCGATACGCTGAGATTGATAAACGACTTCTTCATCCCAATCGATGCCCAACCAGTTCAGTACATCAAAAATAGCGCCTACCCATTCCTGGCGAGAACGCTTGATATCTGTATCTTCAATTCTCAGCAGGAACTTACCCTGCTCTTTTCTGGCGAAAAGGTAATTGAACAGTGCGGTGTGCGCGCTACCGATATGCAACAGGCCAGTTGGGCTGGGCGCGAAACGAACACGAAGAGGACGGGGCATTTTAAAGGGGTGAGTTGGTGAGTTGAGTCCGGGGCTATAGCGCCGGGTGGCAGTGACCAGAACGGGGCCCCGGCCATTGGTCCGAAATGACGGTTAGCGAGGGATATACAGTACAACAAACGGAGAGGGAGGGATTCGAACCCTCGGTAGGTTTTTGACCCACAATCGATTAGCAGTCGATCCGATTAAGCCACTCTCGCACCTCTCCAAAAAGCAGTGCAGAGTTAAGCGTGCAGAGTTAAGCGTTCTTACTATATCTCTGCACGCTTAACTCTGCACGCTTAACTTATACGGTGGGGGTGGGATTCGAACCCACGGTACCCGCAAGGGTACAACGGTTTTCAAGACCGTCTCTTTCGACCACTCAGACACCCCACCGAGCAAGGCCCAAATATAGCCGAATTGACCGATGGTGTCAATAAGAAACTGAGGATATTCATCAGTGCGGATGGCGGGTGGCGGGTGGCGGCATGATTTTAATAACGATCTGCTACTTGCCACCCGCTACTCCGTTTTTGTGAATTCAGTATACCAGTTCTGCACCACGGTCAAAGTCATAGCTTTATCTTCATTCAGATTCTGTACCATAACGAATTGCTGGCCGTCGGTGTTGACATCATAACTTGCAGAGAGTCTGGTGGCTCGTAAGGTTTCGGATGAAAACAAACCCTGGGGTGAGCCGAAACGAAACACGCCTGTTGATCGATACACTAAAGTACCATCATAAGATACACTGGGCCGGGTGGCCTCATGCGCCACGATAAACGGTCTTCCTGTCACGTTGAGCCTATTTTCATCAAAAGATATGGCCCAGATGTTTCTTTCATTGCCATTGCCACGGGTATATAGAATATGGCCTGATTGGTCGAAGACAGGGGAACCCAGAAATTCATCCGGATTGGTGTGCATAATCACCTGGCGGTATTCCCCTTTTTTTACGACCAGATCTACCGTTCTATCCTGATTCCACGAAACAAACATCAGGGTCTGCCCATCCGGTAGAAATTGTGGATAACGAAGGGCTTGCTCGTCCAGAGTCGAATCCGGCGCCATGAACAGGATGGGCGCCTCTCCCTGGTCGGAGACCGTCGTCAGAACCAGGCGCAAAACAGATCCAGATCAATACCATGTTTCGGAATCAGTGTCCTGACCGTCTCCCCTTCCACATACTCCTTCAACATCGTTCCGTCAAACCTCCTCTTTTCCTATCATTTTACTTGTATCTTTGGGTGGTAATCGCATACATTGGTCATTTTTGAGACATAATGCCTTGCGTCTTTACAGGCAGGTCGTTATGGATGAATCGGCCTCTCATCCTTTCAATCTCTACCCGGGGTTCACCCTTGTCTTTCCGCGCCGTACTCATCGGCATCTTGCTGGCCATCCTGATTAATATCTGGGTGACGGTGTCCGAGTTTGCCGTCCGGTCGTCGCTGATGACCATCGCTCATATTCCGGTGATCGTGTTGTGTCCCTTGTTTTTGTTGACCGCCGTCGTCAATCCTGCCCTGATCGCGCTTCGGCCGGCCTGGCGACTTTCTACGGTAGAACTGTTTGGTATTTTTTCGATGGGACTGATCGCCTCCACGATACCGGGGTTCGGCTTTGCCAATTATTTCTTTCGCGTCATCATCCCCCCGCACTATTTTGCCTCGGCGGAAAACCAGTGGGCGGAGCTGTTATTTCCCTATCTTCCGAACTGGCTGGTGGTCACCAATGAAAATCAAGCGCTGACCTGGTTTTTCGAAGGCATGCCCGACGGGGCAAGCATCCCCTGGGACGAATGGTTTATCCCCATTTTCTGGTGGGTGTTGCTGGTCGGCGCGCTGTTTCTCGCCGGCGCATCCCTGATCGTATTGCTGAGAAAACAGTGGGTGGAATATGAAAAACTCACATTCCCCCTGGTACAAATTCCCCTGATTATGATCCAGCAGGATGAGACCCATCCGATTCCGCCGTATCTGCGTAAGAAATTGTTCTGGGTAGGGTTCTTTATCCCGACATTCATCCTTGGCTGGAACATCATCAACTATTTTATTCCTGATATCGGCAACATACCCATCGGCACCTCATATATCACCAGCGTGGGGATCGGCCGCGATTTTCCCGCCGTGCCGATAAAAATCAATTTTCTGGTGCTGGCGTTTGCTTTTTTCACGAATATTGAGGTGCTTTTCAGTATCTGGTTTTTTCAGGGCACTGCTACGTTACTGACCGGTTTGCTGAACCGGATTGGCGTTTCGGCAGCGGCGGGCACCAACAACTTGAACTCAGTGATGTTGTCCCATTACTTCGGTGGTTTTGTCGTGGTCGTCCTCTGGTCGGTATGGACGGCGCGTCGACATCTGATCGCCGTGTTCAGACATGCGCTGGGGCGTCCGTCGAATTTAGATGATCGAGAAGAAATCATCTCTTACCGGACCGCTTTATTCTGCCTGGTCGCCTGTATGGTGTATATCACCGGCTGGCTGGCCATGTCCGGTATGGCGTTCCATGTCATCCTGATTTTTCTGGCTACACTGTTTATTCTCTTTCTCGGTATCGCACGCATTGTAGCAGAGACGGGTCTGGCCTACCTGGATATGCCGGTCAATGCCAATGAGTTTACCGTCGGTTTGATCGGATCGGGGAACCTGACGCCGAACTCACTGGTTTCTCTGGCCCTGGCCAATGTGTACGCCCGTAACTGGCGTCTATTCTCAATGTCCTCCCTCTCACACCTGCTGTATGGTGTGAAAGCCATCGGCGCGACACACATGCGTCTGTTCGGGACCCTCTGTATGGCGGGCGGCGTCGGCCTGGTCACGGTCATAGTATGGACCATCTACATGGGGTATAATCCGCATCAGATCACCACCTTTGGTGGGGCAGGCGACGGTACGGGCGCGGCCGGGGTAGGATACATCCAGATCATCGTCACCTGGATGAAAAACAAGACGGTCATTTCCAGTATAGAGCAGCTCTTTTTCGGCGCAGGCGTCCTCATCGCAGGCGTCCTGACCGCCTTACGATACTATTTCCCGGCATGGCCTCTTCATCCGATCGGATATGCAATCGCCGGATCGAATGTCGTCCGAGTCGTCAC
>CAJXCW010000311.1 GCA_913051705.1 uncultured bacterium | reverse complement strand
TCATGATCAGAATCCAATCCCACCTGCCGACTGCACCACCCTGCCCATTTGTTGATTTGTTGATTGATTTCGCTACGCTCAATCGAAAGTAAGGAACACCTCTTCACTGCCTTCTGCTTTTAGTCTTTTTAATCACCCAATCACCCGATCACCATTTCCTTTCTTCCCCCTACCCCTACCAGAGCTTCCAGAATGCCTGTCCCGTTCTCCATAACTCAGTCAAGACTTCCATCTCACGGGATGTATCCATGCATTGCCAGTGGCCGGCATGCTTGTATACGGCAAGTTCCTGATCATCTATCAACTTTTGCACTGTAGATCTTCTACCTTCCTGAACATCTCTTACATCACCCGAGAGCCAGGACGTATCATCAAGATAATCGAAAATTTGTTTGTTGAAAACAAAAAAGCCGCCGTCAATCCATCCGGAATCCACATGCGCCCCCTTGGCAAACCCTGTGGCGATGTTCCCCTCGATCTTCAGTACGCCAAAACGGGAGGGCGGACGCACCGCTGTGATGGTCGCGACCTTTCCCGTTTTTTGATGAAATTGTAACAAGGACCGAATATCAATATCGGCTACTCCGTCACAATAGGTCAGCATAAATGTATCATCGGCATCGGGGATATAGGGTTTTATACGATGTATCCGACCGCCGGTAGGTGTATCATAACCTGTATCCACACAGGTGACCGTCCAGTCATCAGTCTCTTCGGGATTTAACAGGGCCACTTCTTTATTAGGTCCCACGGTAATATTCAGATCATGGCGTAACACATCGTAATCAAGGAAATACTGTTTGATCATATCCCCTTTATAACCCAGACAGAGGGTGAAGTCTCGGAAACCGTAATGGCCGTAACTTTTCATGACGTGCCATAACACCGGGCGCCCACTGATCTCAACCAGGGCTTTCGGACGATATTGCGTTTCTTCCCGTAAACGAGTACCCTGGCCACCGCAAAGAATAACTATCTGCATGGAGATCCTCTCAGTTAAATCAAAAGTTCAAATAGTAGACTCTCTCTGCTTATAGTACACGACAAAAGTTAAAAGATTGTCATCCTCGCAGGTTTTAAGTAGACTATCTGTTTAATAGTACACGACAAAAGTTAAAAGATTGTCATCCCCGCAGGCTTTAAGCGGGGATCCATATCACTTCGCCGAGGGACACAGGTCGCTCAGGATGCATTCGTCGCATTTTGGTCGACGGGCGATGCAGATGGCCCGACCGTGATGGGCGAAGAGATGACCAAGCGCCGTCCAATGAGACTCCGGTACGATGTTCATTAAGTCGGTTTCTATTTTAACCGGATGGGTCTGTTTGGTGAATCCGAGTAGACCGGACAACCGTTTTACATGGGTGTCAACGGCGATACCTGGAATACCGAAGACATTGCCTCGCACGACATTGGCCGTCTTCCGTCCCACACCGCCCAGCGCCGTTAAATCATCCATCGTATGGGGAACCTCGCCGTTATGAAGATCGACCAGGGCCCGACAGCACTTTTTAATATTCACCGCTTTGTTATGATAAAATCCCGTGGAGAAAACATTTTTTTCCAATACGTCTAAGGGAATATCCAGGTAGTCTTGAGCCGACCGATAGGTCTTAAACAGCGATGTGGTCACCCGGTTGACCCGTTCATCGGTACATTGGGCCGACAGAATCGTAGCAATCAACAGTTCCAGCGGGTTGGAAAAACACAAGGCCCCTTTTGCCTCAGGGTATGTCTTTTTCAAACATCCGACGACCTCTACCATACGGGATTTTTGCGCTTTCAAAGATATTCTGGGCATAACACTTCTGTTCTTATTTCACATCCCCGACAGACCAGACAGGTTGCATCTTTACCTTCGCCTGTCTTTTAATTCGATCAATTCTTCTGCCGTCATCGTATTGACCAACTGCGACGCCGTGCCCCCACCTTTTTTGACCATCGCCAGGCCAATATCCACATAATCCAATTCAGTGATCTGATGGGCATCGGGACCGATGCTGATACTTACGCCGCGATCCAGCGCATAGGCTATATGCCGCCAGTCCATATCGAGGCGATGCGGGTTGGCGTTGACTTCGATGGCGACACCCTGTGCAGCCGCTTCGTCTATGATACGGTGCATATCAACAGGGTAACCATCCCGCGCTAAAAGCAATCGGCCGGTAGGATGTCCCAGAATCGTGGTATAGGGATTCTGAATCGCACGGATAATACGGTTCGTCATATCTGTTTCGGACATGTTGAAAACAGAATGCACGGAAGCAACGACCAGATCGAAAGAGGCCAGAATATCATCGGGATAGTCCAGGTTGCCGTCCGGCAGGATGTCCGATTCTATACCCTTCAATATACGAAAATTGTCATATCGGGTGTTAAGCGTATCGATCTCTTCCTGCTGTTCCTGTACGCGCTCGATACTCAGGCCATGGGCATACGCGGCGGTTTTGCTGTGGTCGCAGATGGCGATATACTGATAGCCTCGCTCACGGGCTGCATCGGCCATTTCCTGGACAGTATGCGTGCCGTCACTATACGTGGTATGATTATGAATGACCCCCAGCAGATCCTCTCTAACAGGCAGAACAGGCAGATTTTGACTGGCGGCACGCTCCACCTCATCACCGCCTTCTCTTAACTCCGGCGGAATATATTGCAACCCCAGTACATCATAGAGCACCGTCTCATCCGGACAGGGTAAAACCATCCGGTCACGAATCACATGGCGATCCGTCACGGTAATCCCCAGACTATCGGCATGCCGGGCAATTTTCTCCCGATGGGATTCGCTGCCCGTCCAATGATATAAAGTAATGGCGAAAGTCTCCTCCGATACGAAGTGAAGGCGCACGGGGATGCCCGCTTCTCCGGTAACAATCAGCTCATCCTGCTCGGTTTCATGGACCTGCCCGTAACGTGTCAGAACCGGAAGAATCCGCTCGGCATCCGGATTGCTCACGATCAGATCGATATCGCGGACCACCTCCATACCACGCCGCACCTCACCGGCAATAGCCACACGCCAGACATCAGGATGCCGCTGAAACACCTCGACCAGTCTTTCCGCTTCAGCCACCGCCCGGTTGAGCAGATGAAGACCGCGGGACCGCTTCAGCAGGTCGATCCCTTTAAGCACCCGCTCCTGGGTTTTGAGACCGAATCCAGCCAGTTTTACCAGACGATTTTCCCGACAGGCATATTCTAATTCGCCGACGGTGTCGATCTGCAATTGTTCATAGATCAACCGTACTTTCTTCGACCCCAGACCCGAGATGGAGAGCATCTCCTGCAATCCGGCTGGTACGGCCACCATGAGCTCTTCGTGATACGGTGAATGCCCATTTTCCACCATCTCCGTAATATGTCTTACCATGGAAGAGCCGAGCCCGGGCACATCGCTCAACCGCTTCTCCTGCACCAGCGTTTCAGCGGGTTCTGATAGCGTATCTATCTTCCTCGACGCAAGTGCATAGGCCCTGGTTTTGAAGGTGTTCTCTCCCTTCAATTCAAGCAGCTTGCCGATTTTATCCAATATGTTGCTGATCTGTTTATTCGTCATCATAGGTTACTCGTACGACTTATCCACCTGCCCACCTGCCCACCTGCTCACATACTGTCCTTCAGGAACCCCGGTAATCGTTTTACAAAATCGGATCGGGGCATGACCTGCTCGCAACCGGCTTCCGATGCGTGGGCAAGCACGTCCGGACTTGTGTGCCGACCAAAAGCCATCATCGGCACGTCCATGGTTCCGGACTGTTTTTTGAGCTGAGCGATAATATCTACTGCATCCGCTCCCATCAATCCGAGATCGACAACAATCGCCGTAGGACCATCCGGTTCAAGACGCTCAAAAATGCCCTCCATATTAGCCGTAATCACCGGCTTTCCACCAAGTTGTCGAATGACTTCTCCAATCTTCGCAGAAAAAAACAGATCGTCCACAAAAACTAATATTTTATGTTCAGCCATAATCAAATCCTTTGCTTGGACATAGTACACACACGGTGCACCGCTTACCCTACAAATTCCGTGTGCTTTAAAGTACCGGCTTACCGCCTACCGCTTACCGCCTTTCTACAACCCGAATATCCGCTTCGTATTCAACCCCAGGATCTTCCGTTTATCCTCATCCGGTATACGCGCATGGGCGACAAATCCGATCTTGGCGCGGCAATCGAAAAACGGCATATCCGTGCCGAACACGATACGATCCGCTCCGACGCGGCGGACGAGGACTTCGAGCAGGCCGTTGGCACTCATGGAGGCCGTCAGGTCGCAATACAGATTGTGCCACTGCATAGCAGCCTCTATAGCCTGTTCATTGCCGCCCGGTGATCCACCTGTATGTCCCAGTAATATGGGCACGTCAGGGTACTTTTTACCCAGTTCGACGAACATCATCGGATGGCAGAACCGGTCGTTTTCCCAGGTATGGGACAGTAATGGCAGCCCGTATTCCTGAGCAAAGGCCCAGGCCGGTTCATACCCCGGTCCATCGGCGGAATAGGCGTGCGCGCTGGGATGAAATTTAATGGCGCAGAGCGGTCCGTTGGTGATGGCGCGTTCCAGTTCTTCTTCTATCTCCGCAGCAGGATAGTTCGGATTCACCGTGCAGTAGCCGGCAAAACGGTCGGGATGCTTCTTGATCACCTTTTCAATAATTCGATTGCCCCACAGATAGTCGGTCGCAATGGCGACGTGCGGCATGCAGATCACCTTCTGAATCCCACAGGTGTCCATCGCCTGGATCATCCCCTCTGCCCATGGGTTACCCGGTACATTGAAATTGAACCAGGGGCCCATATGCGTATGGCAGTCGATGATCAGTTCCTCTGCCAGGATACGTCCCTGGCGTACAGCTTCCCACAGCATGCTCATACATCCCCTCCGTACCAGAGAATCGACTGCAACGTTTCTCCGGCAATCCGGCTGCGGGCCGCGTCCGATATCGCCGCATACATAATGTGGGAGACAGCCGCTCCGATGTCCCAGAGCGGCATACCGGTACCGAAAATCAGGCGTTCGGCGCCGAACCGTTCCGTTAATACTTCAACACCCCGATGCGGAAGATACAGGGAAGATTCCAACAACAACCCTTGATGTGTGTGCAAAAGCGGATAGAGCCAACGGTCGTTACGGTAGCCGACGCGTAGCACCACCAGCTTTAATTGGTTGAAAATTATATTTTAGATCTGATCCACTCTTAAAGATTGAAGGTTCAGTTTTCTCCAGGAATTCATTTAGTATATTTGGATCTACATTTTTTCTTATGTATGCATAATTATCTGATATTAAAATTGTTTTTCTAAAATCGCTTAATGTCCAATATGGAGTATATTTAATTTTATCTTCATAAATACCTTTTTTTAGAACAAATGCAATAATATGACTTTTTGGAATATAACCAAGGCAACCATTATCTAAAGAAACATCTGATAGATACAAAAAGAATTTTATGG
>CAJXCW010000310.1 GCA_913051705.1 uncultured bacterium | reverse complement strand
CCGGGGAGGATGCCTCGCCCTGGCCTGCCATGATACGCAACCGGATGTTTGCCATCGGTTTTGGCCTCTCCTTATTCATGATGCTCTGGAATATTGCCGGTTACTGGCTGAACTGGGAACCGTTCCCCATCCGTTGGGGAAATGGCACATCCATCCAGATCGGCCGTGACTTTCCCCCTCAGATTATCCGCATGAACGTTATTACGTTCACCCTGTCGTTTTTTATGAATGTGGATATTCTATTCAGTATCTGGTTTTTTCAGATTCTGAAAACGTTAGAACAGGGATTACTGACCCGGGTGGGCATCAATTCTGTATCGGGCACTGCCATACCAGGAGGCCTGGTTGCGGTGCAGTTCATAGGTGGTTTGATCGCTTTTGTGATCTGGGGATTCTGGACTGCACGACGACATTTATCGGAGGTATGGCGTCATATCCGGGGCGGCCCTTCCTCCCTGCGGGATGAAGACGAGCTGCTTCCTTACCGGACGGCCGTGATGCTTGGTGTTTTCGGATCGCTGTATGTCGTCTTCTGGCTACATACCACGGGCATGTCGTTTCCTGTGATTGTGGTTTTTCTCCTCCTGATTTTCCTCTTCTATATGGCGGTGTGCCGTGTTGTGGCCGAATCAGGGTTTGTGTTCGTTGATCTGCCGGTTAATGTGCATCAGTTTACGGTCGCGATACTCGGCTCTGGTTCCCTATCCCCTCAAAACCTGCTGGGGTTAGGGCTGGGCAGCGCCTTTGCCCGCAACTGGAAGGCCCTGCCTATGGTCGTTCCCGCGCATATCGCCCGGTTGAAATCGGTGATGCGTATTGAAGGACGGACGCTCTTTTTATGGTGCGCTGTGGCATTCGGTATCAGCCTGTTGATCGCCCTCTGCTTTACGGTTTACTCCGGATATCGTCTGGGTGGCGCCGCTAATTTCTATCAGCGTATTTACGGAGATGGGCGGTTTTACGGGCTGGTCGCCACATGGTTGAAAAACAGTACGCATGTTACGGGCACGGAGATTATTTTCTTATTAATTGGTGCGGCTACGGTTATGGGCATCACTGTGGCGCGGTATCTGTTTCCGTGGTGGCCTCTGTCCCCCATCGGGTTCGTCGTCGCGGCAGGGGGAACGGTCCGCAGTGCTTTTCTGCCTATTTTCCTGGTCTGGCTGCTAAAGGTCATTTTACTCCGTGCCGGCGGTATGAAGATGTATCGGTCCACCCAGCCATTGATCTTAGGTATTCTGATCGGTCATATAGTAGGCGCAGCCCTGTCGATCCTGGCAGATGTGTTGTATTTTCCCGATGCCTTTCATGAAATTCAGGATTATTGACTGATGTTACGCGAAAGACGCGTAGCGGTTATACAGGAGAAATGACCATGACCATCGAATGGAACGCGCACATATTCAGCGCAGACACCGCACGTTACCCGTTTCACCCGAATGCCTGTTACCGGCCTGATGCGTTTAGTCTGCGGGATGATCCGTTAGAAGAATACATCAAACGCATGGACGCCGAAGGAATCGATCGCGCCGTCCTGGTTCATCCGGAACCTTACGGTGACGATCACCGGCTCGTGCGCGATTGCCTGGCAAAAGCCCGGGAACGATTTCGCATGACCAGCCTGTTCTTTCCACGCGACACGGATGCGCCGAAGAAACTCAAGGATCTGGCGGAAGCGGAGCCGGGCATGGTGGCGACACGATTCCACGCCTATCATGCCTCTTCTCTCAAATTGGACACGGCTTCCGAGGGAAAAGAAAGGCAATATCTCGACCGTTTCACGGATGCGAACGTGATTGCCCTGTGGGATATGGCCGCCTCTCTTGGTTTGATCGTGGAACTCCACATCGGTCCGCGTTTCGCCCGTGAGGTCAGCGCGGTGATTGCCGATTATCCGGAGACCATCGTCCTCATCGACCATCTGGCCGAGCCGCAGGAAGGGACCGGACCTCAGTTCGCAGACGTGCTGGACCTGGCGCGATTCGATAACGTCTATATGAAGTTCTCAGGCTTAGGCCATATTTCAGATGACGCCCCACTCTATGAGGCGGTCAAACCATTTACCCGATGGGTTATCGAGGCCTTCGGTCCAGACAGGATGGTCTGGGGATCTGGTAACCCCGCCATGTTAGACACTCATTTTTCCGACTTTTCCGAGGCGGATCGGGCAAAAGTAAGAGGCTTGACTCTGAAACGCTTGCTGAAGTGGTAAAACCATTGGCCCTCATTCATTCCTCAAACCTCTACCGGATTGGTTGAGATCAGTTTATAAACCTGGGTGGCGATCGTCAAGGAGGCCGTGATGAAGACCAGCACATAGGCGAAAATAAACGACGAAGGGCCGATGCTCATTCGATAGTCTTCCATTTAATACACGGTTTTCCGACCGCTGCCGACGGCTTCCTTTCCGATGTAGAGATCATAATACGCATGGCCATTACGGTAATTGGGATAATTGCCCCATTTGTCTACCCGGAAGCCCTTTAACCAGGGTTTTCGGAGCTGGTACGTCTTCATGTGCCACAGGAAGATGCCACCCACATCGGTGGCTAGGATGCGTTCCGCTTCGTCGTACATCGCCATCCGCTTTTCCGGATTCATTTCACCGGCGGCCCGGTCGATCAGATCGTCGAACGCCGGGTTGGTCCAGTCGTGGCGGGCATAGCCACGAGGCTGGGATCGCCAGATCATGCCCAGCATACTCTGCGGGTCCGGAAAATCGTAGTTGAAAGCGGCCAGGCTCATAGGTATTTCCCAATTGTACATACTGGTCCGGTAGGTCCCGCCTTCTGTGTTACGGATATTGATAGTAATCCCCAGATTTTCCTTGAGCATCTGCTGGATAGCCTGTGCAGCCTGCCCGACCGGCGAACTGGATTGGGCGTCCGGAAGCCACAACTCTTTGGTCGGAAAACCCTTTCCACCGGGATACCCCGCTTGCGCGAGCAGCTTGCGGGCCAGCACCGGGTCGTATCGCTGAATGTCTTTATACTTATCACCCACATAACCGGGAAAATGCAGCGGCAGCATCGTGTAGGCCGGGATCATCATGCCTTTGAGGATAACATTGACAATGGTCGGTCTATCGATCGCATGGGCGAATGCCTGCCGAACTCTCAGGTCGCCGAACGGCTGTTCCTGCGTCTTGAAATAAAGATAGATCGTGGTAAACTCATCATAGGGCCATATTTCGTCACGCAGATCCGGGTTATTCTGAGCCTGAGCCGTAATCATCGGACTCACATCGATGGCGTCGATTTCGTTGTTTTCGTAGGGAAGGAGTCCTAAATCGCTGGCGGAACTGGATGAGCCGATCTGTGCCGTGGATATAAGCACAAGCTGACGGACATGCGCCGGATTCGGCCCTTCATAATACGGGTTCAAATCGAACGTGATGTACTGCTGGGTAAACCATTTTTCCAACTGAAACGCCGAATTACTGAGGCAGTTGCCCAGATCCGACCACCGGTCTCCGTATTTCTCCACCTGCCAGCGTGGCACCGGCGATGAGGTATGGTAGGCGGTGATATAGGGAAGAAAAGCGCACACCTGTTCTGTTTCGATCACGAAGGTATGATCGTCCACCGCCCGAACGCCCACGGAATTTACATCCGGGTTCTCCCGCTGGTTGTATGCTCTGGCGCCTTTGATGTCGTAGTATAGAAAAGCGTAGACGTTGCCTGCATCCGGATGCAGAAATCTCCGAAACGTGTATTCAAAGTCGTGGGCGGTCACTTTCCGGCCATCGCTCCATCGTCCATTCGATCGTAGATGGAAGGTCCACGTTTTGCCATCAGCCGAGCTCTCCCAGCGTTCCGCCGCACCCGGCAGAAGTTCGCCGTCCAGGCCGAACATCGTGAGCCGCTCGAACAGGAACTCGGTGCCGCCGGTGGAATACAGCGCCATACCCATGTCCATGCTCCTGGGCTCCGTTGCCAGATACCGGAACACCTGGTGTTCCAGGGGCGCAGCGTCGTCGGGCAGGCGTTCGGCCAGTGCGGCCAGGGCCTTCGCCTTGAGATCGTTCGTCGGGCCGGACCGTTCAGGCGTCTCCGGTGGGCCGGGTTCACAACCTGAGGCCACGAATAAGATCAGTATTAAAAAGAAAACGGTTTGGTAAGTCGGCATGCCTGTGTTCCCGTTCTTCTGTGCGCCAGATTGAGCCCGCAGGTAAAAACTAAGCGGTTTCGGTGAATGATCGGTCGAAAAGAAGTTTGATAGCCTGGGTGCCCTCTTCGGTCAGAAATCGGGTGCCGGTGCCGGTAAAGTGCGGGTGGCTGATTTGCGGCTCGTCTCCGGCCAATAGGTGGTCCCAGTGCATCCGGTTCCACTTGAACCATCCGGCCTTATTCTGGTCGAAAACGTACAGGGGTTTGTTGCACAACTTGGCGAATTCAGCGCCCCAGCCTGTACCGCCTTTAACGGTGAGATCATCGAGAATTTCACCTATGACGAAGATCTCCTGCCCGTTGATGATCTGATGCCAGATGGTCTGAAGGATATGACGAAAGGTGGGGCTGTCGGTATACCGTCGGCTCATGAGTTTGGCCACATACTCCAGGCTGACGTCGCCGCGGTTCAGCTCTTCGCGGTTCAGCATATGCAAACCCCTTTGCCGGACGATCTGGTGGCCTTCAAAGGTATAGTTCACCTCTTTGATGCCAAGCCGTTCGGCATTAGCACCGAAGATCGCCTCGGCCCCTCTGACGGCGCCGCTGTATAGAATGTAGTCTGATTTATTCATCTGGATGGTCCTTTTCTTGATTGGTGAATGGTGAATAGATTTTGCAATATCATAGGGGATGTAAGCTGGTTTGTCAACTATCCCGCGAACCAGCCTACATACCAGGGGATGGCTTTGATGCCTCGTCCGAGCGGTACAGGACGGTCTATCTGACAGGCCAGCGCGCCGTGGGCCGTCGGACCGGATAGCGCCATCCAGCGTGCCAAGCCATCGGCATGTCCGGGTGTCGGTGTGGCGGTGGATTTGACCTCGATGCCGTACAGACGCCCTTCCCGTTCGATAATCAGATCCACTTCAGCCTGGGTATTCGACTGCCAGTAATACAGACCCGGCTGCTCACCACGCTGCCGGCAGGCTTTTACCCATTCACTGACCACGGCGGTCTCCGCCAATGCGCCGATGCTCGGTCCCTGAAGCACCGATTCCCGTGTGTGGAGACCGAGCAGGAACGTCGCCAGCCCCGGGTCCAGAAGATAGCGCTTCGGACTCCTTCGGATTCGTTTGCCGTAGTTCCTGTAATAGGGGGGCAGCAGATAGACGATCTGACTCACTTCCAGTACCGACAGCCAGCGTTTGGCCGTCGGGCTGGTCACACCGACGTCTCTTCCGATATCAGCCATATTGATGACGCTACCGGACCGTGCGCCCAACAGCATCATGAACCGGCTGAAGACCCCGAGATCCGCGACCTGAGCTAGATCCCGGACATCCCGTTCGAGAT
>CAJXCW010000309.1 GCA_913051705.1 uncultured bacterium | reverse complement strand
GCTTTCTGAAATGGCTGGACCGACGGACCTGCAACATCGCCGACCTGATCCTCCTTGACACCAACGCCCACATCGACTATTTCGTAGACACCTTCGGCTTGCCGCGCGACAAGTTCGTCCGTGTCTTTGTCGGCGCCAACGAACAGGTGTTCACACCGAGACCGCGCACCCGGTCGCAGGACGATTTTCAGATAATTTTCGTCGGTAAATTCACCCCGCTTCACGGCCTGCCGATCATGATGCAGGCCGCGCAGCGGCTTAAAGACCTGCCCGATGTCGTCTTCCATTTCGTAGGCGCCGGCCAGCTCTCTCATGAGATCCGGGCTATAGCCGACGAGCTTGCCCTAAACAATGTCCGGTTCCTGGATTGGGTTGAATACGAACAGGTGCCGGACTGCCTGGCCCAGGCGGATGTCTGCCTGGGTATCTTCGGGGCCACCGCCAAAGCCGGTCGCGTGATCCCAGGCAAATTATACGAAGCCCTATCTGTCGGCAAACCGGTCATCACCAGCGACTCCATCGCCGTCCGCGAACTGCTGACCGACGGTGAAAATGCCGTCCTCTGTACCCGCAACGACCCCGAAGCCCTCAGCGAGGCCATCCGCCGCGTCCATAACGACCGGCCTCTCCTCGACCGCATTGCCAAAGACGGCCGTCAGACCTATCTGGCCAACGCCTCCGAAGACAGGATAGGACAGACCGTAGCCGATGCTCTGCGCGAATTGATAAATACTTGCTAATAGCAACCCCAACTGAATACGCCCAGATCTTCTGAAGAACAACCGAACAGATCATCATCGAATACAAAAAAACTGTCAAATGTTCTCCGGGGTGTTTACATTATAAAACATGCCTCGAAAAGCCATGATCATCGCCCCGTTCTGGGGCCATACACCCCATCTCGGAAACATACGCGTTGATCGGTTTATACGTTGGCTTTCGGATCAGGACGTGTACATCATCCTTGTCCGGGCGGGCCTGGTTGATGAAAAACAGGAAACCGCGTGGGGATTGGAAATTACCATTCGTGACCCACTGGGTAAATGGGGAAAACCTGAGACCGGAGGTGGCCGAGAAGCCGCTGCCCGACCGGCCAGTCGTTTTCGGACGTATGTTACAGATCTGCTCTATAACCCGGATATGACAGTCATGTGGGCGCGGCGATTAGTCCGGCACCGATTGGTCGTAGAACATGGCCAGGGACTTGCCTGGGTTCTTGCCTCCAGTCCCCCGGAATCCAGTCAGTTGGCAGCCTACCGGCTTGCCAAACAATTTTCTACCGCACTTATGGTAGATATGAGAGATGGTTGGCTGGATGAACCGCTGAAATCTGCCTTATTACACTCCCGTTTTCACCGTTGGCGTGAAGGTCGGTTGGAACGAAAAATCCTGCAACACGCAAAACGAATTTTTGTGGTATCTGACGGTTTGAAAAAGATGATGGAAGAGAGACTACCTTTTACCAGAAACAAGATTACACTAATGACAAACGGTTATCCGCAGGAAGTGACAGCTAATTCCGGTGAAAAGCCCAGATGGTCGAACGCCGCTCAGATCAGCTTACTTTATGCCGGTCGATTTACCGGCTCCCGTAATTCCCATAAAGCGCACTATCTTATCGATCCTCTGTTGTCCGGTATCCGGACACAGGACAGGCAAGGGACCATCCATCTATTAGGTGATTTCAGCGCAGAAGAATTAAAAGACATCGCCGCCTGGCAACCTCAGTTTGAGACGTCCGGATGGATGCTTGAAGTGCAGCCCCGTGTTCCTCGAGAAGAAGCGATGGCCAGAATGGCTCAGGCAGATGGCTTGCTTTTTATCACAGGGACCTCGGTGGTGCTCTCTGCGAAATTATTTGAATACCTCGCCACAGGCCGACCTATTCTTGCTGTAGCACCGGAAAATGGTGATGTCTGGAAAGCCTGTAAAGATCTGCCTCAAGTCTTTTTGATGCCTCTATCAAACACGGTAACAGTAACGGCAACGGAAGCCGTCGAACGATTTCTGAAAGCCTGCGCTCAACACGCATGGCCCTATCAAATCCCCTCAGCATTTTCAGAAGAACATCTCTCAAAGGTGTTTTTAGAGGCCGTGGGACGGCCAGAAGCGCATAATATTGAAACTGAGACCAACATAACCGATCGAAAGGATCTCAGCCTTGTCGTAGCCTGTTATAATGAAGAAGGGATCTTGGAGGAAAGTATTCAGGAAGTCGTCGAAGTGTTAGACATGACACGATTCACCTACGAGATCATTTTTGTTGATGATTGCAGTCAGGATAACACGAGACTGCTGATTGATCAATTGATCAAAGCCTACCCGGACAAAACATTCCATAAAATATTTCATGAGAAAAATAAAGGCCGGGGTGGTACTGTAACAGACGGTATCAAAAAAGCCCAAGGTGCAGTAGTCGGCTCCATCGAAATGGACCTGGAAACCCATGCCAGATATATTCCATCCTGTGTAACGGCGATTCTGGCGGGCTACGATGTGGCGACCGCAAGACGTATTTATATCTTTCGATTTCGATCATTAGACCGATATGTTCTCAGCAAAGGGTATAGCCGTTTGGTTAAATGGATGCTCGGGTTTCCGCTTCGGGATACGGAAACGGGATTTAAATTTTTCAATCGCGAAACCATCCTGCCTATTCTGGATACCATTCAGGATCAACGCTGGTTCTGGGACACGGAAATTATGGTGCGGTCTTACCATAATGGATTAAAAATAGTGGAGATTCCAACCCTCTTTATTCGTCGTTTTGAAAAACAATCGACCGTAAATCCAATTAGCGACAGTCTTGAATACCTGGTACAGTTATATCGATTTAAAAAACAATTAAAACAAGAGCAGAAGGATATGTGAGTCCTATATGAGAATTGTCATTATAACATATGAAAGCTATCAATCTAACCTGATTATTCATCGTGTTCTGAAACAATATCATAAACAGGTTGTAGGTATTATTCGCTCTGAAGCTATTATACCAGGGAAAAATCTCCTGCAAAGTATGTTTTTCATCTTTAAAAAGGCCGGTCTGCGTTTTGTGGCTCATAAAGGCATGGAAATCGTCATTAGCCGAATCTTCGGCATCGTTGCTCGTTTTCTCGGTAAAACACCAGTGGTTCCCTCGCTGCAACAGATGGGTGAATCATTTGATATTCCGATCTTCGGCTCTAATAACGTGAACCATTCTTCATCCATAGCCACCATACGTGAATGGAATCCGGATCTCATCGCATCCATTCATTGCAATCAACTGATACGAAATACAGTAATCCGGTTAGCGCCTGCGGGGGTCATTAACATCCATCCGGCCTTGTTGCCGAAAAATCGAGGCGCTTTTCCTTATTTCTGGTCGCTGGTCAATGGGGACGAGGAGACGGGGTCCACTGTGCATTGGATTGATTCGAAATTTGATACCGGAGATATCATTTTACAGGACAGGCTACAAATCGATGAAAAAGATACCGTAATAACCTTTGCGAATAGATGTGCCAGATTGGGTGCTGAATTAATCGTCAAAGCTATAGAATTGATCCAGACCGACCATCCTCCCAGAATACCGCAGGATGAAGAACAGGCTACTTATTTTTCCTGGCCTACACCAGAGGCCGGCCGTGAATTAATGCGCCGGGGCAGGAAATACGGATCGCTGCTGGACCTGTGGAAAGTATAGCAACTTACACGACAATCAAAGAAACATTCTTGGAGTTACGGTATGATATCAAATTATAGTTTCGGAAATCTGCCTGTCATTGGTTCCCTTTTCTATAATACCAACAGTTTGATCCTCATGCTGATCATATATCCGATGCTCTTCATGTGGCAGGGCATTGATTTGACGGATCAGGGTTATGCACTTACTACTTATCAACGGATATTCGATGATCCTCCAACCGTTCTGGATAAACTGACCCTGTTTTATTGGCTCTCGGCGGTAATCGGCGGGCTGTGGAATCAGATATTCGGCGGGCTTGGTGCGCTTGCTTTTAAATTAGCCTATGTCTTCAATGTATATTTAATCCTCCTATGCGTCTATTATACACTCAAAGAGTACTTCAATAGGACACAACTTCTGTTTGCCCTTTTGTTAACCCTTATGTTCGTTAACAAAGCGGTAGTGAATTTGATACAATATAATTCGTTAACTTCTTTATTTTACGTCGCAGCTGGTTTTCTATTACTGCATGGTCTCAAAAAACAAAGCCATGCGCCAATTTTTCTTGCGGCGTTGATCCTCGGGCTCAATATCTTTATCAAAATACCGAATATCCTGGGCCTTTCGTTAATTCTTGTACCCATTTTCTACGGCTACCTCAGTCATTTTTCAACG
Source organism: uncultured bacterium (assembly GCA_913051705.1). Taxonomy (GTDB): domain Bacteria; phylum JAAXHH01; class JAAXHH01; order JAAXHH01; family JAAXHH01; genus CAJXCW01. The sequence goes on along the minus strand of CAJXCW010000309.1, from coordinate 1,138 downwards.
GGTCAATATTTTCGGATAGCCCTCCTATTTATCTCAGGCTCAATAACCGGAGTTATCGTTATATTGCTTGCCATGCATTATATCGGCCATTTAGAACTCTATTTGGATGCCTTCATCAATATATTCTCCCGATTGTCAGCCAAGTCGGATGGTCACTCCGCAAATGCGCTGGTAATCTTGCTGATCAAGGATTCCATCAGAATGATGGTTTTCTCTGTGTTTTCGATCTGCTCGGTCGTCATTTGTTCCATTTTGCTGTCCAGGGTACATAATAAACCTGTGCAATACTTCTCAATCTTAGGATTGTCAGTGGTCGCCTATTATGGATTGGCCCATCTGGAAAGTTGGAAATGGATCTATCCTGGCGCTATAATCTTCGTATTGCTGTATTACATCCTTCGAACGGACAAATATACCACGCAAATCAGAACCATCGCATGTATCTCTCTTGTTTTTCTTTATGCCGCTTCCTTCGGTTCGGACAATGGCATCAGGAATATGATTTTTGGCATCTGGCTTGGTCTGCCCATGGCCATTTTATTCCTCTTACAAGCCCAACCGATTGAATTTTTCAAACGTATTTTAACGCCGCAATCTATGGCTTTTGTACAAAAGCTCGTCCTTAGCATCGTTATCGTTTCAACGTTAATCATTGCATTTAGATACACCTATCGGGACAACCCGGATCGCTTCTTAATGGTTCATCCGGTAAGTCATCCCATGCTGAAAGGCCAATTTACGACAAAAGATCGGGCGAATAGCCTGCAGGAGCTCATAACGGCCCTATCGGGATATGTTAAAGAAGACGACCATCTATTTGCCTATGAACATATTCAGCTTGTGTATTATTTAACGAAAACCAGACCATATTTATACCATTCCTGGCCGATGCTGTATCCACCTGAAGACTTTGGGACCAAACTGAAACAGGCTCAGAGAGAAAAAAAAGAACTTCCGATTGTCGTAAGAGCAAAATCAAATACAAAAACCCGATATTGGCCCCAGGATGTAGATATGGGATTGCAAATTACAGATAGCCATATCAACGATTGTAGACTAATTGCTATCAGGTTTTTAAAGGCAAATAAATATACGGTAGTCTGGGAAAATACGTTCTTTCAAATCCTGGCTCCCTTGG
>CAJXCW010000308.1 GCA_913051705.1 uncultured bacterium | reverse complement strand
TTCAGGAGGTGGTAGAAAGGGGACTTGCATCCAATATGATCGCTCGATTTGAGCAGGCCTTTGCTGAGGAGATGGGAGTCAGACACTGTATAGCGACACCGGGCTGTACGCCGGCCCTGGCCGTGTTGGCAGCAGCGTTCGAGTTGGAGCCTGGAGACGAGATTATCGTCAGTTCCGTCACCGACTACGGCACCGTGCAGGGGTTGATCGGTGAGCGCTATATACCGGTATTTGCCGACACGGCGCCGGGGTCGATCAATATCAGCGCTGAGACCATAGAACGCGTAATTACGGATCGAACTCGCGCTGTTCTTGTGGTCCATCTGACTGGCCTGATGTGTGATATGGATCCGATATTGGAGCTTGCAGAGAGATATCACCTCATTGTATACGAAGATGCTTGTCAGGCCCTGTTCAGTGACTATCATAGTCGTCTGGCCGGTACGCTCGGTCTCGCTGCCGGTTTTTCTTTCGACTCAGAAAAGACGCTGGGATCCGATGTCGGTGGATGTGTGATTACGGACGAAGACGATCTGGCTGAACGGATACGTTTCATCGGGCAGCACCGTGGTGGAGAGATGCGTACTGGCTTCGGTAGAATTCATACGTCCCATGGGTATGCTCATCGTATGACCCAGTCTACGGCAGCTATCACGCTGGCACAGCTTGAAAACATTCGTCCTCAAATTGCTCACCGAGATGCGATGGCCCGGCTTATTACTGGTAAATTGAGGGCGATTCCTGGCATAAAGCCTCTCCAGATACCGGATTATCAGACCACGTACTCCTGCTGGATGGTTGGTTTCAATATTGATGCCGATGTTTTCCGCTGTGACACGGAGACCTTCGGCAGGCAATTGAGCGAAGCGGGTATTCCAGGGATAGGCACCGGTAAATATTATCTTATGCCTGCCGCTGTCACCTATCTTCAATCGCGCGCAAGGGACCATATATATCCTTATTCGATGCCGCCGGCCTCCCACACGTATGAGTATTCCGCCGAGAGCTGCCCGAACGCTGGTAACTTTTTGGAAACGTTCCTTCGTTGGTCAACTTTCTGTGACAAGTATGAACGGTCTCATTGCGACCTGGTCGCGAAAATCGTGGCGTCGGTAGCGGAGAGAAACAGGATTTAAAGTCCGTCCTCTTTACCAGGTTTATGCGGCCATCCCGGGAGGAGAGAGAGGCACTGAAGATGCTGTTGTCAAGCTCGGGAGCCATATGCCCAAAATACATTTGCCGGTGCGGTATTACCGGGCCCTGCCCATAGATCAGCCCGGTCTTGAGTACGATTGTTTTGAAGTGTCTGTCAAGAGAGTGGCACTGATCGGTATGCATTGTTGGAATATCGGCTGTCCCGAAGGGCCGCCGATAGATACACAATATTGTGTGGGCATGGGTTGGCCACAGGCGGCGAAGGAAGCCTATCGTATGATGGTTGAAGTAATCCGCCCGGCTATGGATGCAGCACGGGAAGTTGGTATGTTAGTATGCCATGTAGAATCCGACTGGATGGACAAGCAGTATCCCCAGATCCCCACGCGCAGAGATCACCATATTGCACCTGCCCGATCAGAACATCATCAGGCCATACTCGACCGGGCCCACGGACCAGATTATATGACGGAATCTCCTCTGGCGCGTATGAAACGAGCCGAGGTCGTATCAACTCAAGGTGACGAACCATTCGTATTTTATACCGATGTGCTGCACGAACACCTTAAAGAACATCAGATTAACACTTTGATCTACACCGGTTTTGCCACAGATATGTGCGTTCTCGGCGCTGACGGTGGTGCCCGGCAGATGTTGACCAGAGGATATCGGTGTATTCTTATGCGGGACGCCACGATCGGTGTGGAAACGCCAGAATCGTTCCCGGAACGGCTGTCTACGCGTTATGCCACTCATCTTTTTGAGTGGAGCATAGGCTATAGCACGACGTTCGGTGAATTTTTGAAGGCAACAGAATCATTGACTGAATGATTGCTTAACTACGGACAATGCCCATGTCTCTGTCCATTGCTCCCTGGAAATACGGTAAACAATGGGTGTATTCGATCACCTATGACGAGGCGCTTACCGATCTGTATCGGTTTGCGGTGCCGATGCATGAACAATTTGGTTTTCCAGGGCACGTCGAAGTGGTTGTTGGTCAGTTAGGAGAGGTCCGGCGTATTGGCACATCGAGCTACAATGGGTATCGGCACATGAGCGGTGAGGAGTTACAGGATATTTTACACAGAGGGTGGGGGGTCGGCAACCACTCGTGGACGCATACGATTATCACCCATGAAACGCTTGATCTTGAATTGAGACAGGCCAAAGACAAACTGGAACAGGCGATCGAAGCTTCCGTGATCCTGTTCTGTTCCCCGGGCGACAATACCAACATGGCCGATCATGTGCTCGAGGCTTGTCGGAAATTCGGTTATCTGGGCGCAATGAGTCTCACCGACGCCCTGAATCGACCTGAAGACGAACTGTTCTGGATCAACAGAACCGCTTTGCACGACCATTATTACGCGCCCTTTTTCAGCGCGTTTGATCCCTTCCGGAATATCCTCTATGCCGAGAAAACCCGTGGCTGGATCATCGATTATTGCCACTGCCCACTTGAAACGCCCATCCATCCTAACAAAGATTGTTCGGCGGATCAATTGCAACAGCGATTCGAGACGATTCTGTCTGAAGGTGGTGATTCAGTCTGGTGTGCTGTGCCGGAGGAAGTGTTGAGTTATCACCTTATGCGACGGCATTCCCGCGTAGAAACTCTTAAGCACTCAGCAACACAGCATCATTACAGGCTTAATTTGGACAGTTTACCCCACGGCGTTCCCTATCGATCATTGACCTTTGAGGTACAAGTTCCTGCTGCGTGGTGTCGTGATCCAAAAATATGGATAAATAACCAAGCACTGGCAGCAACATTGGTCCGGCCGCGAACCCTGAGGTTCACGACAGATGTTGAAGACGGAATCGAGATTGTCGTTGGAGAAGATAGCTATGGACAGTCCGAATAATCGGCAGAAACTCAGGCTGAATAGTGTGCTGGATCGTGGTGAATCCGGTGGTTTTTGAAAAACACTGCCTTGGTCTCTATGAAGGAAACGACGGGGCTTTGAATATCAACAACAAGGACGGTGACCTGGTCGCATACCTTGGTGCCGGTCCAAAAGAAGCCGGTAGCCTGATTATCTTGCACGACGCCTGCAGGTAGGTTGTCACCGTCGATGAAAGAGATGGTGGACACCTCAATTTCTTTGATAGGAATGGCATGATTCTACATCCTGACAGCGAGCACTGCCGCCTCGTCTACGAAAAGTCGCGGCATTTTTATGCCTGAAAGGAGGCGGCGCGATGCAGGAGAACCCAAGTAGCACAACCGCCACATCGACGGGGTCCGTGCTTGTAGCAATAGGCAACTGTATCCACAATATCACGGCCGATTGAATTCACCGCGGGGACCTCGCCCAAAGCCCTTCGGGCCGAAACCGAACCTTTTGTGCCGTTTAATGGATTCAAATTTTTCGAGCTGCTCTTCAGTCAACAACGCCGCGATTTGATCACGTTCCCCTTCGCGAAGGGCCTTCAACAACGTTCCGGCTTCCTCACGGGTCAGTGTTCCGGCTTCCACCTGTTCCCGGATACGCTTCAATTCATCCCTCCGAGCCAGCAATATGATTTCGAGGGCGGCTTTCTGATCGCCCGTCAAATTAAGGAAGTCAGCTAACCGGCGGCGATTGAACTGACGGCCGTGCTGTTTACGAAGTTCTGAAAACCGCTCTAATTGCTCCGCGGTTAAGACCAGTTCTATCTGGGCCTTTGTGTCCGAACGAATGCCGTCAACACTTGTCTTTGCCTCTTCTTTCGTCAGGGAACCATCGCGAACCGCTTCGAAATTTGATTTCAAGCGGTCACGCGTAGAAGTTACAATAGCATTTATCCGCTCCGCCTGATCGTCTGTAAGATCAAACTCCGTCCGCAGTCGATCCAGCTTAGGTGGTGGCGGGTGGGGCGGCGGAAAGACCGCATCAGCATCGTCAACAACAGCAACCTCTTCAATATCGCCAGCGAGGGCCAGTAATTCCGCATCGATACTGTTGCCCGCCACTGTCGCAATCGCCTCAGCTGCAAAATCCAATTCTGACGATGGATCGACACCTAAAGGGCCCGAGTCCGCACCGCATCCCATACCAAGCGAGATAGCACCCAACATGCAGACACATGCTGCAATAATACGATAGTTGTGTTCCATCACATTTGTCCTCTCGTAAAATGATGAAAGTGAACCACTTGACCAAAATGTATGTATTTGACGACAAAAGTCAAGGTGGACGTTCCATAAATATTTAAATAAGATAACGAGGGATCCTGCTGGCTCCGGAAAGTTTGAGCAGGCTGCGCTCTCAAATCAATTGACACAGTACGGAACACATCTATATTTTTTCATAACACACCTGCTTGTACTAACAGGTACGGCAAATAGAAGATTACTGAATCTGCACGTTCTACTTCACTCTTCAAAGAATCTCTAACTAAGATGCCTTGCGAAGGCCATTCATGTTTTCCCGAAACCTTTATCAGATACGTCTGATCCCGATCACCTCAAAGCGTTCTGTAGACCAAAGGAAACCCCATGCCTGAACATATCGGTATCGTCGGCTGCAGTGCCGAGGGGGCCGCACTCTGTTACAAGACGATCTGCGTGGAAGCTCAGAAACTAATGGGCGCCCACCGGCACCCTGAAGTGAGCATGCATACGCCCCCGCTTGAGCGTTATATGGTCGCCCTCACGACGGGCGACTGGGATAGCGTTGGTCGGATCATGGCCGACTCAGCGTCTAAACTGGCGCAAATCGGAGCCGAATTCGCCATCTGCCCGGACAATACGGTACACCGGGGGTTCGATATGGCCGTGGCGCATTCGCCCATTCCCTGGCTGCACATAGCGGACGAGGTTGCAGCAGAGGCCAAAAAGCAGGGCTACCGTCGGCTTGGAATCCTGGGCACGGCCTATACGATGACCGGCCCGGTTTATCCGTTCAGCCTGGAGAAACAACGGATACGACACGAAACCCCGAATGAACCGGACCGGTTTCGCATCGATCAGATCATCATGGATGAACTGGTCCACGGTGTATTTACGGAGCCGTCGCGGCAATACTACAATAAGGTCATACAGAAATTCAAAACCCAAGGCTGCGACGCCGCCGTCCTCGGTTGCACCGAAATCCCATTGCTCGTCGATCCGAACGACTGCCCCCTGTCCACCCTTGACTCCACACGGATACTTGCTCAGGCAGCCATTCGCAGGTCATTGAGTAATTAGGGACGTTTTGATACAGATTTCCGTAGATAAGAGCCTTGGAAAGACCCGTAGAAACCCGATGGCAGCACAAACAGGTGGCCACCGATCCACTGATTAAAGACTATATCCCATATTACAGAAATCCTGCCAGATGACAGATTGACTGCCGTCAGTGTGCCCCGAGGTTGCGGGTTCTTG
>CAJXCW010000307.1 GCA_913051705.1 uncultured bacterium | reverse complement strand
CCTGAACGCATGGATAAAGTTTATGATTTTATGAATCAGCGCGAAGGGACTTTTTGGTGGCATGTTGGGATGCAGAAAATAATAGATTCGCAGTTACAGAAATACGCACCTAAAGAAAAAAACAGTACGATACTGGACGCTGGATGCGGCACCGGCGGCGTTTTCAATATGCTGGCAAAATATGGACGTGTGTATGGTGTTGATCAGTCGGAAAATGCTGTTGCATACGCAAAATCTAAGAATATCGCCCAAGGGGTGATATTATCGTCTATAACTAGCTTGCCATATACCGACAACAGTTTTGACATTGTTGTGTGCCTTGATGTTTTATACCATACCAGATCCGGCAATGATAACCACAATCCATTGCGTGAATTTTACCGGGTATTGCGCTCTGGTGGAATGTTAGTTGCAAGGGAGCCGGCATATAACTGGTTGCGCGGACACCAAGATGAGATAGTCTGGACCAAACGACGATATAATAAAAATGAATTTGTAACACTGATTTCAGAAGCTGGGTTTGAAACTGAAAGAGCCTCCTATGTAAATTTCTTCCTTCTTCCTCTCGCTGTGCTCAAGCGGCTTTCAGAACATATTTACAAGCCCGATAATATCATTGATAACACTTTCCATACCAATTGGCTTTTGAATGGCATATTCAAGCGAATTTTGTTTTTAGAGGCAAAGTTGATTTTACACTTAAATTTTCCTTTTGGGCTTTCAATTTTGTGTATTGGTATGAAAAAATAAGTATGATAGGATGCACCAACAGTCACGAGTTCACTGTAAACTGCCCATCATGCCACGATCCTTGTGCTCAAAAATGTGGCAATGATCCAAAAACGGATGTCTGGCCGTGGCTTCATAGAGGGAAGGAGGCGGAACGGGCCTCGGCGCTTTATTTTACCGTTCTTCCATTGACATAACCTGCCTGCCTGCCATATAATACCATCCGGAAAATTTATACCGGTCCGCCTGACCCACGCGCGTTATTCGCGACTCAGCATCTAAAAGATGTCCACGCAGGATGAAACCATGAAAGCCATTATTATCGCAGCCGGTATGGGAAGCCGGCTGGAACATATGACGGAAGACACGCCGAAGTGTTTGTTGCCCGTCAACGGAAAGAGCATTCTGCAACACCAGTTGGATGCGTACAGGGCGCATGAAATCCATGACATCCATGTGGTTAAAGGGTATAAGCAGGAAAAAATAGCCCTACCGGATATTACGTATTATCTCAATGAGCAATACAAAACCAATAACATCCTCCTCTCTCTGATGCATGCGGAAACCGCTATGGACGGTGCGTTTCTCGCTTCCTATTCAGATATTGTATTTCATCCGGATGTCGTAGGAAAACTATTGCAGTCGGACGGGGATATTTCTGTGATCGTAGATACCGGATGGCAATCTCAATATGATGGCCGCACCCATCACCCTGTCTCGGAAGCGGAGAAGACCATCTGGGACGATGCGGGCCATGTGGTGGAAATTGGTAAGATTATCGATCATCCTGAAGACGCCCAGGGCGAGTTTATCGGGCTGATCAAATGCACGCATAGGGGTGCAGAGCTTTTTACCACCTTTTATCAACAGGCTGTCCAGGAATTCTCAGGCAAGCCTTTTATTCGCGCCCCTGAATTTCGCAAGGCTTACCTGACCGACCTGATCATGTATATGATCGGTAATGGCGTTAAAATACCAACCGTCCTTATCGACCGCGGATGGCATGAGATTGATACCATACAGGATATCACCCGTGTGAGATCAAGCATATCCGGCGATACAACCTCATGAAACAATTCCTGAAAGAACTTTTCGGATGGTTTCGTTTTCGAAAGATTCCACCCGATGCGCTTCGTATTGTCTTCTTTCATGAAAACCATCAGTATTACAGTTACCTTGAAGGATTGGTCCGGTCTCTGACGGAAACACATGGCGAGACCGTATATTATATCACGACCGCATCGGACGATCCTATCCTGGACAATCCACCCGACGGCATACAGTCTTTTTACTTCAAGAGCCTGTTATCCATCGTCATGCGGTCCATCCAATGCCGGATATTTGTGATGACCATGACGGATCTGAATCATTTTTATCTGAAACGGTCATTTCATCCCGTGCATTATGTGTATGCCTTCCATTCCCTGGTCAGTACGCACATGATCTACCGCTACGGCTCCTTTGATCATTATGATTCCATTCTGTGCGTCGGGCCGCATCATAACAGAGAAATCCGCAAGCATGAAGCGTTGTACGATGTGCCGGAAAAACAATTGGTGGATGCAGGATATTATCGATTGGAACAGATTTATGAGGCGTTTCAAACAACTGAATTTGCGGATGCGACACCGGGAAACACCGTTTTAATTGCACCGTCCTGGGGCAAAAGAAATATCCTGGAATCGGTTGGAGAACAACTGGTCGAACTACTAATCCATGCGGGCTACCGGGTCATCGTAAGGCCGCATCCCGAAACAGTCAAACGAACACCGGAATTTATTGAACGGATTCAAAGGCGATTCGACAACCATGAGGCGCTGACGATCGAACTGTCGGTAGCAACCAACGATTCCCTGTTTAAAGCGGATGTGTTGATTTCAGACTATTCGGGGGTATCTCTGGAATATGCGTTAGGCACCAACCGGCCGGTCTTATTTCTTGAGGTCCCGTCAAAAATCAATAATGACCGCTATAAAGACCTGGAGATACCCGTATTGGAATTGGAAGCGCGATCGCAGATCGGCATGGTGCTTTCGCCCGATGACCTGGATAATGTTCCGGCAACCATCGAGTTATTAAAAGCGGAACGGTCAACCTATCAAGAACGGATTTCCCAATTACGCGACGAATACGTGTATCATTTCGGCCGCTCCTCGGAAATCGGCGCTGAACATATTATGAAATTATTGCATAGAATCCCGGAGCAGGGCTGACCTATAAGACCGCGGTCGCGTTATGGAGGCTGGGCCTTGCAGAACTGGCCTGGCTACGATTCTGCAAGATCCGCTTATTGATCGATCTTTCGTATCGATAAGCGGTCTGTTATCGGAAACAGGTCATAGGGATGATCTTCATCGCGATAACAATATGATTCATCAGGAAGCAACGTATGGGATGTCCCGAAGTAGAGATTGAAAATGAGGCGAAACGTATTGACCGGCGAAATAGAAGGATATAACCCTGAAGTCTCTTTATCCGGAAGATAATAGGCGTTCAGGATGCCGGCTTTTTCATCCAATTCTGCATCTGTCGCTTCCCGCCAGTTAAATTCTTTGTAAACAGGCGCATACCGCTCCGGCCAGGGCCCTTCATCACCCTGAATAATAATAATAGGTTCTCGGTCTGAAGAAGCCAGGATATCTGAAATCAGCTTTTGGATTTCCCTGTTGGTGAATATGACCTGTTCTATGTACGCCGCAGGATCATATCGGTCAATAAACATATAATCGGCTTCTTTCTGCGCATGGATTTTGAAGGCGCCGTCCCGCGTAAATATATAGGGCGGATGTGGAATCATAAAGTGCGCGTATACAAAGGTCGTTTCCTTTAATTCGGCTATTTTACGTAATTCATCCAGTTTGTAAAAGACACGCCGCCAGTGGGTTTTATCGAAATTATAGCTGTCCACTGCATATTTCTGTCCGATATGGTAGAGCGGCGTCGTTCGATATAATACGGTTAAAAACTCCTGTGAGGTATAGAAACCCATCATGGGAAATACCGCATAGGAAATGTTTACATCCGCATGGATGTTGTGCTCCGATTCTTTCGAAAATGAGCCGAGGTGATAATACCGATACCCCCTGGACTTCAGGAATTTCCATGTCTTATGCTCCTGGATGTTGCTGAATAAGGGCCCCCAATTATTGTTGTCCGGTCCCATCTCTTGGGCCAGGCTGTCCAGGTAGTCCATGTTCAGAGATGAAGAGATCGAGTGGGTGGTTTTGGGGTAATTAGCATAGGTATCATGGGCGACGTAGAAACCTGTTTGCTCGAGACGGTTAATAAATGCCGTATTATCAAATCCATAGTATTTTTTCAGATTCTTTGCGCTGGCGTATCGGTCAAAAATAAGATAATAAATATCGCGTGCGTCAGGTGCGGGCTCAGGCCGTTCAGAGGCGTTTTCTATAGGGTTTACAGGCACGGGGGTAGGCCGGACAAAAACATCCGTCGTCGCTATGTTGATCAGGATGGATATCAGGGTCATCGCCACCAGAATGCCGCCGAACCCGGTAAATACCTGGCTTAAACGATCCAGATTCTTCGCTCGAAAAAACACATGATAGGCGATACCACCGAGGGCGATACCGCACAACCCCATTACAAAGATATTCCGCATGAAAGACAATATCTCATAGATGTACCCGTAACAAAGGAAGAAAAACCAGAATGCGGATAGACAGATAGCCCATTTTTGTTGTGCGCTCCTGATTGAACCAAGGCCGAGGATCACCATGGTGACGAGAGCAACCAATACAAGAGGTATCAGTATTTCCACCGGTTCTACTTCATGCATATTAAATGAATACAAGAGTAGAATCGGATAAGCTGCAAAAAGAAAGGAATGAAACCAGTATTTCATATAAGTATCAGGTCGGATAATAAACGTATGATCCGGCTATGGCCTCATGCCATAACGAGGCAGCCAGCATCTCGGGCTAAAATTGGTCTGGTCGATTGAGTATGTTCCAGGGAAGGGAAGGCCGGTATCCGATCTGCAAGAAAATGGAACGCATCTGCATTATCGATCAGCCTCTTTTGAAAATAGACTCTTCAGGTAAGAAGAGATTTTTTTCCAATACACCTTGACGGTAAATAAAGCGCCCATAGCGCCGGCGATAATCATCTGGATGATAAAACTTCCGGTGCCGGGATCAATGTACGCAAATACATTTGGCGGGAACAGAAGGAAGATGAGGGTGAAAAACCCAACCCAAAATTTCATACCTATTATGCTGGCTATGACTTGTATCCTTGTAAGGCAAGATTCCAACCTGTGTTTATAGGACAATAGTTAAGCTTGAAACCCTTCCTCTGTCAAGTTTTATCATGCTGTCCGCACACATGGATGGGTGGTTTTCCGTACATGCGTGCAGATAGTTACATGATCTGTGAAAGCTAACCCACTGTAAACTGCCCCATCATGCCACGATCCTCATGCTCAAGGAGGTGGCAATGATACATATACGGATGTCTCGTAGCCTTATAGTCGAAGCGTACTATCAGTTCCACCCGATCGTCGACCCAGACCGTATCTTTCCAGCCGGCGTTCTAATCCGAAACCGGACGCCCTTCCTGAGATAACACGAGAAAAGAACATCCGTGGATATGGAACGGATGATTGCCGTCTTCCGCTCGAACCGACCAGCGTTCCCACTGACCGCGTCGTATGCGCTCATTGATGACATATCCATCGCCTGCCGTTGATCATCATGGACATACCCATTTCATGGCCGGTCATGGCCAAGCAGCAACACGCCAGCGTCCGTCTCCGCTACCGTTTCCGCCGCCTGAAGCACCGACTTGAATGCGGCGCCCTGGCCGATGAGTTCTTCGAAGTGGTGATCCGTTT
>CAJXCW010000306.1 GCA_913051705.1 uncultured bacterium | reverse complement strand
TCATGGTCAGCGTGATCGCCGTCTACGCCAATTTGGGCGACCCGAGAGCAGCCATACTCGCCGAGCAGATGCTCGAGGCAGACATGAATGAGGGGCAGCGCCGCCTGCTGATCATGACCCAGGTCAAAGTTAAGCTCAACGAAGGTGACCTGCCCGGTGCCGGCAAAGTCTACCGGAAGCTGAAGGAGCTCGCCCCGCAGAGTGAAGAAGTGATCGAAGCCCGCGAACTGATCAAGGCAGCGGTGATTAAGAGAAAGGGAGACTGACCGGACGATTTTATGTCCAAATTGTCCAACCTTGGGAGTGATAGGGCATGTTTCTACTAGGCGAAAGCAAAAAAATCATTTCCTATCAATCCTCCATTCTTGTGATGCATGTTACCACGAATAAAGGCAGGTAAACGATAACGAAAAAAAAGACAGAAGAAGATAATATGAATGGGAAACTCTTTATGGGTAGTGTTTTGGCAGGAGTGTTCGCGCTGGCGCACACATCGTTTTCGGCGGAGTGGAAGCCGGTGGCAGGATCTATGTTGACGGAGTGGGGAGAAAATATTTCCCCGGACAATGCCTGGACGGAATATCCGCGTCCTCAGATGGTTCGGAAAAATTGGACGAATCTGAATGGAATGTGGGAATACTCAATTACGCGCCAAAGCGACAAAAGAGCAGGAACTTGGGACGGGGAGATCCTCGTGCCGTTTGCCATCGAAGCGCCGTTGTCCGGCGTGGGGCGTTCGCTGGAGCCGTACGAAGCTCTTTGGTATCGCCGCAACTTCAAACTTCAGAAGGAACCTAAGGGACGGCTGTTGCTGCATTTCGAGGCGGTTGATTACCAATCCACGGTGTGGGTAAATGGAAAAGAAGTCGGTGGGCATGTCGGCGGAAACCTGCCCTTCAGTTTCGATATCACGGATCAGGTGAAGGCTGGTAGAAACACCCTGGTGCTGAAGGTGGTCGATCGAACGAATATGGACGATTCATTCCAGCTGAGCGGCAAACAGAAACTCGTTAATCGCGGGATTTTCTATACCCGCGTATCCGGGATCTGGCAGTCCGTCTGGTTGGAGCCGGTGCCGGAAAACTATATCAAATCGCTCAAGGTCGACACCAAGATGAACGGCGAGATCCGCATTGAACCCTCTTTTGTCGGCAAGGGAAAAATCCGCACCGAAGCCTGGTTGGATGGTCGGAAAGTGGCGGAGGGATCAACGGTGGTGAAGGTGGATCAACCCAAGCTGTGGTCGCCTGATTCCCCGACGCTTTATCAGCTGAAGGTTTTCATGCAGGACGAAAGTGGAAAGGAGCTCGACCGCGTGAAATCCTATGCGGGTATCCGTGAGGTCGGCAAGGTCAAGGATAAGGACGGCAACTGGCGCTTTACGCTCAATGGCAAAACCATCTTCCACTGGGGGCCGCTGGATCAGGGGTGGTGGCCGGACGGGCTGCTGACGCCACCTTCCGAGGACGCCATGCTCTTCGAGATTAATTTCCTCAAACAAGCCGGATTTAATATGATCCGCAAGCATATCAAGGTCGAACCGCGGCTTTACTATTATCACTGCGACCGACTGGGAATGCTGGTCTGGCAGGATCAGGTTTCCGGCGGAAAGAATCCAAAATGGCATCGCCTTGATCCCTCGAGAAACAAAAATCACAGCACCCCCGAGCCTAGCGATCCGATCGATGCCGAGTGGCCGGATGCTGCCCACGAACAATGGATGGCCGAACTCAAGGATATGATCGACCATCTCTATAGTCATCCCTCGATCGTTTCGTGGGTGCCCTTCAACGAAGCGTGGGGACAGCATCGGACGATGGAAGTGGGCGAGTGGATTATGAAGTATGATCCGTCGCGCGCCATCAATATTGCCAGCGGCGGCAACTTTGCACCGGTGGGGGATATTGCCGATATGCACAGCTATCCGCATCCAGAATTCCCGTTCCACATGAACGAATATGATGACTACATCAAGGTGGTCGGCGAGTTTGGCGGGCATGGCTGGAAAGTGGACGGCCATGAATGGGATCCCAAGAAGAAGAACTTTATCTATGGCGGCATGCCGAATACCATTGATGAATATGCGCAACGGTATGCCGAATCGATTCGGCTTCTTGGCGAACTGAAGACGCAGGGGGTTTCCGGGGGCGTCTATACGCAGACGACGGATGTCGAGGGGGAAATCAACGGGCTGATGACGTACGACCGGAAGGTGATCAAGATTTCAGCGGAAGAACTCAAAGCGCTCCAATCCCAAAATGGCTTGTTGGGCCATTTGTCCTCTAAAGGGAAAATTCCGACGAATACATCGACTACAGTTAACATGGACCCGATCTATCAAGAGGTTCATGCGGCTCCTGATGTCGCCGGGTGTTCTCTGCAGATTGTAGTGGAAGCTACCCAAAGAAATGCGGTTGCGGATGGAGTGCTGCTGGCACACGGCGGGAACGTAACCGGCTACTCGCTGCATGTGGAACAGGGGATTCCGGTCTTTGAAGTAACCTGGAAAAAAGAAATTTTCCGGATCGCCTGGTCGGAGCCAGTGAAAGGGAAAATGCGCATTGTCGCCGATCTGGGCGAAAATGAAATGAGTCTTTCTGTGAATGGAGAGCCTAAGGTGTCCGCAATATCTCCGGGACTGCTGCGCACGCAGCCCAAGATCGGGTTGTCGGTGGGCTACGATGCCCTCAGTAATGCCGGGTTCTATGAGGTGCCGAATCCGTATAACGGCACGATTCTTTCCACGCGCATCGATGCGGGCGGAACGCTTCCGGCTGTGGCGAAAGTGATGCCGCGCAGTGAAATTGAAGCGGGTCTGGCTTCGCATGATCAATCGCTCTTCATCAAAGAAGGCTGGATTCGCGATCCATACGTTATTCTTGGTCCGGATGACTATTATTATCTCACCGGAACCACCCCGAATCCGGGAGATTCGCGCGAGCAGTCCGATCCGTATAATACCGGACTGGGTAACGAGTCGATCGTTGGGTGGAAAGCACAGGTCTGGCGCAGTAAGGATTTGATTGATTGGGTATCGCTCGGCACGCCGTTTACCTTGAAGGAGGGTATCTGGTTTGAGAAACGTCCTAAACGTTTTGAGGACGTGCCGGAAAAACTATGGTTCCTCTGGGCGCCGGAAGTGCATTGGCTGGGCGACCGCTGGGCATTGACGCATACCAGTCCGTCGCCGGTTCGAGGTGCCAATCTCGCATTAACTGAAGGTGCTGATCTGAAGGGGCCGTGGACGCATCCCATGGGGGCTAAAATCGGGCACCGGCACGATCCTTCGCTATTTAAGGATGATGGAACCTGGTACCTCCTTTATGGGAACACGCAGGTCGTTCCGTTGAATGCGGATTTCAGTTTGACCACGGCCGAGCCGGTTCAGATTGATCCTTCCGGCAGCCGCACGACGCCCGCAGGCGAAACCGTTTCGGTGATCGGCCATGAAGGTGCCACCATGCGGAAGATCGGCGATAAATATGTTCATATGGGTACCGCCTGGTCGACGGATACTGGCCGCAAGGGCTCCTACAATCTCTATTATTGCACGGCGGATAAAATCACAGGACCCTACGGCGAACGTAAGTTTATCGGGCGCTTCCTGGGGCATGGCACGCCGTTTCAGGACAAGCAGGGCCGCTGGTGGTGCACCGCCTTCTACAACGGAAACATTCCGCCGGTTGAGCGCAAGGGCATTGAGGCACGTGACTTGAGTGCAACGGCCCAAACCATCAATCAGCGTGGCGTTACGATTGTTCCGCTCGATGTGAAAGTGCTTGAAGACGGTGAAATCTACATCCGCGCCAAAGATCCGGCCTACGCCAACCCCGGTCCGGATGAAGTCCAGCAATTTGCTAAGTAAAAAATAAAGCAGGGCGCAGTATGAACTCTACGATTACAAGGAGGATGCGCTCGAAAAGAAAAACATCGCCGCGTCCAATCCCGAAGTGCTCTCCCGTATGAAAGCCATTTTGGCGAGACATCCCGAAGCCGTACCCGTAGGGACGGTAAAGCGCAAGTAGGTAGAGACGGATTAAGGTAATGTTCCATGAATGTATCAAACTTTTCACTTTCACTAATTATTCAAACGCTACTGTTCTTTTGCACGACTGCGGCAATGGCGGAACAACACATAAGGCCGCTCGACTGGAGCAAACTCGACGGCGGCGTCGGAGACGACGAGCTGGGAGCCCTGTGCAAAACAGTTCTTGAACATACACAAAAAGGCATGGGGAAAGAGTGGGTGGACAAAGTAGAAAGCGCAAGGCGCGTGGGAGAATTGCTGGATTTCGGATATATTAAGCCCTCTCGCAAGAAGGGCAGACGACGCGCAATGGAGGACTGCATCCGCCCCGTTACTACCTCGTCGCGCACTTTGATTCTGGCCATACAAACCGGTCAGTACCGGGAAGAAATAGCCGGTGCTCCTGTAGAAAAGATAAAGGAACTTCTTCCTCTGGTGATCCGGTCAATCGCCAAGGACCACAAGATTAACGGCGGTATTGGCAGAGACACCTGGGGGGATAGCTGGCAGTCAGCCATGTGGGCGGGGAACCTGGGACAAGTTGCCTGGATGGTCTGGGATGAGCTGAGCCTCGAGGATCGCACTCTAGTCACAAATCTACTTGTCTATGAGTCCGACAGGTTTCTAGGAACGACTCCACCAACCTCTGACGAGAAAAGTGTTACGGACACAAAAGGCGAAGAAAATGTCTGGAATTCAACCTGTCTGCTGACAGCGTCGACGATGTTCCTTGATCATCCCCATGAACAGGCGTGGCGCGAACAGGCTATTACCTATTTCCTCAACGCAGTTGCTACGCCCCACGACCTGAAAAGTAACCAGATCGTCGATGGAAAGCCCCTGGCCGAGCGGCTGCTGGGGTACTGCATTACCGAAGACTACGCTGTGGGTAATCACGGAGTGTATCCTCATCCCGGCTATACCTCATCGAGCTACCTTAATACAAAAGGGGTATTTTTCTGTGCTCTGGCCGATGTAAAACCGCCCGAAGCATTATTCTATAACGCCGCACCGATCTATCGCATGTTCATTGACCACCAGTGGTCAGCACCTCCTTGTACAGCCCCTGGCGGTACAATTTACAAAGCGGATGGCGGCATCTACTGGCCGATCAAAAAAGAGACCGAACGTGCCGGCCGCTACTACAAGTGGTTCGAACAGGATATCATGGCGGCCACCTATGGCTTTGATGAAAAGTGCTCGACCAAAGGCAGAGATTGGGCACTGCAACACGGGCAATTAATTGTCGATGCACTCACAGGTAAACCTATACTGGTAGAGTTGGAGTCATATCACAAAGGGGCCTTCTTCAAGACCGCTCTCTCCTGCTATATCATCCGCGTTTTACATGTTAACAAACAAAGATACCTGAAATCCCAAAAGCGGTAGCACCCACCGAACCGACGGCTAAGGCAGGCCCCTTCAAAAAGCAAATTCAGAAATTCAGTCAGATGAGAAATATACCTATCCTGACAACGGCCGCTGTGCTTGTGTTTGTAGGCTTCGCGACCTTGCAGAGCCTGAGCACCGCGGAGCCTTCCGCCGAGACAACGAAATCTTTCACCATCGCGGTTTTGCCTGACACCCAGTATTACTGCGATATACGGCACAA
>CAJXCW010000305.1 GCA_913051705.1 uncultured bacterium | reverse complement strand
CTGAAAAAGTGAGATAGGTCGTGGGATTGGGATTGTCGAGGAGACGGTGCAAGGCCCAGCATTATTGCCTTTTCCCCCTTGATTATACGCCCAGAATACGATGGATTTTCTCGTCTGCCTGTTGAAGCAATGATTCCGCCACCGGTACCCGATTGTACTCTCCGAAACGTGTAAAAGCCCACCGTGCTGCGTACTGAGACTGGAATACATACCGCATTCGATCCGACGATACAGGTCCGCCCCGATGCCAGCACTGATTGTTCTGAAGATAAATATCACCGGCCTTGCACAGCACAGAGACCGGTCCGTTTCCTTCAAACGCAGGATCCTCCTGACTGTTGGGATGTCGCCCGGAATACTGACTGCCGGGCACCACCTGCGTGGGGCCATCCTCTAATGTATCGATATCGCTCAATGCCATCTGTATTGTAAACCATTGCACCGGCATGTGCATACGCGAGTCATGGCGCGGGATCTCATCGGGCAAAGGAAATTCCACCCTGTCATCCACATGCCACCTCGTAATCGCCACGCCTTTTGGATTACGCAGCACGTTCTGTCCACAGAATTTACAGTCCTTCCCGACAATGGCTTCAGCCAGGCCCAGGATAGGCTCCCGAACCAGCATGTCGACAAAAACAGGATCGAGCTCCAGCGTATTGCGAAGAATAAAACCGTTATCAATATGTTTGGTACCTGCAAGGTCGGGATCGGCAAAGCATCGATCCGTCACCTCACGAAGGATCGCGATCTCCTCCGGTGTGAGTACATTACGGATCAACGCAAAACCGTCCCGGTGAAATTGAGAGAGAATGTCCTCAACCTGTTCTTTGGGAAGCGGGCTCCCCGGTGAAATTTTACCGGTAATCATTATGGCTCCTGTGTCGTGTAAGAGGTCATTTTATGACTGTTGTCGATTAAAGGATTTGACTGAAGCGGCAGTAATGTATGATGAGTATAATTGGGGCACTACAAAAAAGTTATTTTGTTCCAATAAACCCCTCGAAATAGCCCATATCAAATATTTCATGCACTTTTGATAAATGCGTTTTCCTTCCCAGATCCATCCAGCGGGCCTCATTCGCCCGAAAGGCATTAACCCGGCGGCCGTCTTTTGCCAGCGACAGGAAAAAATCGATGATAGGATAAGGTCCTGGAGTATTCATATATTCAAAGACCGCGGGGCACATGACGTAAATGCCCATGAACGGAAAGGTCTTCACCGGTCCGTTCGCCGAGCGAGCCATGCGGGTTTCTTCCGGTTCGGTCGATTGCCATCCGCAGAGCCGGTTGGCTTCATCGAAGAGAAGAAAGCGTGAGGTGGGCCGATTCTTGACAGCCAGCGTCACCAGTGCATCCGAAGTCCGATGGGCGTCCATCAAACGGTTCAGATCCAGATCAGTCAGCACATCCACATTATGCACCAGAAACGGCTCGCCATCGTCGAAAAACCAGCGGGCTTTCTGCACGCCGCCACCTGTGTCCAGTAAGTCCTTTTCCAGAGAGACGGTGAGTGAAACCTCGGGATATCCATATGTATCGTGATACGCCTCCACGAACGCCTCGATCTGCTCTGGAAAATGGTGTGCATTGATCATGATATCCGTAAATCCATGCTGCGCCAGCCGGGCGATCGCCCAGGCCAGAAGCGGCCTGCCCGCCACCTCGACCAGCGCCTTGGGCCGATCATCGGTCAGAGGTCGCAACCGGGTACCGAGCCCTGCGGCGAGTATCATGGCCTTCATGGGAATCCTTCTGGTTAAAAGTTCTGCTCTCGATGTCGAAGATCGAGGCTGACTCCTTCTCTATCTTGCAGATACGCGGCCACAAGGTCCGCAAAATACACGGAGCGATGCTGACCGCCGGTGCATCCGAAGGCAATCGTCAGGTCCGTAAAACCGCGTCGCAGATGATGGGCGACCGCCTGATCGATGATGGTCATCACGTGCTGACGGAAAGCCTGTACTTCGTCAATTTCTTCCAGGAAGGCCGCGACCGACGCATCACGGCCTGTCAGATGCGCGTATTCCGGGTAACGGCCTGGATTTTGCAGGATACGGCAGTCGAAAACAAAACCGCCGCCGTGGCCGCTTTCGTCGCGTGGCACACCGCGTTTATATGAGAAGCTCCAGAGGTGTACGGTCAAGCCTGATTGTGATTCCATGCCCATGCGCCGTAACGGCTCTGAATGGATGATACGATCCCAGACCCCTTGCAGCGCCGGCAAGGCAACCGGAAGATTGGCCCTTGTCATGATCCCTTCCAGATTCTGCACTGCGAACGGAATACTCCGTAGAAAATGGGACTTGCTTTCGTACAATCCCCGGAAACCATAGGCACCGAACGCCTGCATCAGGCGAATCAAGGCATACCCATAATAATAGTCTATGAACGGTTTCCGATTAACGGGCATATAGGTACCGACAACATCGATATAATATGCCAGCAAGGTCTCCCGGATTTCCCATGGCATCTCCGCTTTGGCATCCTGAAGAAGAGAAGCAACGTCGTATTGCAAGGCACCCTGGCGCCCTCCCTGATAGTCAATAAAATACGATTGGTCTTCATACCACATGATGTTTCGGGACTGAAAATCGCGGTAAAGAAAATAAGTGGTGTCGGTTTCCAGCAAAAAAGTGGTAAGCCGTTCGAAGTCGTCTTCCAGATCCTGCTCGTCGAACGGGATGTCTGCCAGCTTTAGAAAATGGTATTTGAAGTAGTTCAGATCCCAGCGGATGGACTGTTCGTCAAAACGGCTGCGTGGGTAGCAGATGGTATAGTCGAGGTTTTTTCCAGCGGTGATCTGGAAGCGGGGCAGCTCTTCCAACACCTGCCGGTACATGCTGATCACCCGTTCGGAAAATCCGCCGTCTTCCTTACGAATGGCTATCAGTCGGTCATACAGCGTATCATCCCCCAGGTCCTGCTGCAGATAGACACCTTGATCCAGATCGTCCGCATAGATTTCCGGCACCGGCAAGTCGAGCTGTTTAAAATGTCGGGAGAGGGTCAAAAAAGCGACGTTTTCCCGCCGGTCCGTATTATACGCGCCGATGACAGACTGTTCTGCATCAGACAAACGAACATATTGCCGGCTGGAGCCATCCGCGCCCAGGGGTATAATATGTTGCGGCAGGCGTCCGAACCTGTTCCGGTAGAGGTGTTTCAGGATATCGTGTATGGAAGCGGTCATGAGTGCAGAGTGGACCTATTGGAAATAGCCGGCTACAATGTTCGTAGCGTTCGTTCCCATCCGTATTTCCTCTCACCGGTCAGCAGGGCCCGATGTTCGTCGGACAGGGACTGTACAAAATCCGGGTCCGGATCGTACCCGTTCCAGGTCTGAAACATGGTAGGCGTATAGCCGCCGAGGATCAGCACACGGTCTTTGTCCGAGCGGATGATACCGGAAGCATGAAGCAGTGCCTCGAAAAACACCAGGGTCGACCCGGCCGGCGCAGCGACTTCGTGAATCAGACGCGGATCTTCCAGAGCAGCCTGAACAATAGCCTGCTGGTCTACCTCATCGCTTATTTTGTGCGTCCCCGGAATGACAGTCGTCCCCCCATCACCAGGTTCCAGATCGGTCAGATTCGTAAGGGTTTTGATGAAGGTGAAATGGTACAGGCCGTTGCGGGTGTAGTTGAAACCCGGGTTGATGCCTCGATGGAAGCCATATTTCTTCGGATTATCCGGATCAGTCACAGGGCGGCGGATATGCGCATCGGATTGTTCCAGGCGGACCACACCACCGGTAATCTCCTCAGCCATAGCCACGAGGCGCGGATGAGTCACGTAATCGAAGTAGCAAGGCGCGATGTGCGGGAGATTATCGACGCGGAAGAACTCGTTTGTGGTTCCGGAAAAATGTGAGGCCGGATAGGGACATTCGCCTGTCGCTTTAAATTGCGCCTCGATCTCATACGTAGTCTCGAGCAGAAGGTCAATCTCGTCTCTGGTCAAGACATTTTCGATGAGGACATACCCGTAGATGTCCAGGTATAAGCGTTGTGCGGGTGTCAGGGCGTTGTTGAATGACATGGTATCGTGCTCTCCTTCTTAGATCGATTTTCGAGTTATGAATTTTGAATTATGAATTGAAACCTTGTTGTTTTGCCAATTACAGAGGCTTATAACTCAAAAATCATAACTTATAATTCAAAAATTGCCCTACCCGCCAGCCAACGGTGGAAAAAACGCGATCACATCCCCTTCCTGGAGTTTACGGCCGCGATGGGCTTCCTGATCGTTGAGCGAGACAACGGCAGGCTCTTCTTCGATGCCCAGATGCACGGCCAGGTCGTCTATGGTCGCCTGGTCCGGCAGGTCGATTTCGGCAATACGGCCTTTTGTGTCAGCCGGAAGGTGCTGTCTGAGCGGGCCAAAAAGTTTGACTTTAATTTTCAAAGGGAGGCCTTGTTATGATGTGGCCTGGAAGGTGGGCTCATGCCATTTCCGTGACCAGGCGTTCGGGGGTGATGGGCGCTTCGTTGCACCATACGCCGAGGGCGTCATGAATCGCGCCGGCGACGACGGCGATGCCCGGTGCGATGGGAGGCTCACCCACGCCTTTGACACCGAAAGGTCCGTTGTTGCTGGGTATTTCGCAGATCACAGATTCTACATACGGCACATCCTTTGACGTCGGGATGCGGTAATCGAGCAGGTTGGCGTTGATGTTGCGCCCGTCTTCACCATACTGCATCTGCTCCATAACGCCCCATGAGATGCCCTGTACGGCGCCGCCTTCCATCTGTCCTTCCACGTTCATCGCGTGAATCGCACGACCGCAGTCCAGGCTACCGACATATTTTAACACATCCAACTGGCCGGTATCCGGATTCACTTCTATTTTGGCGATTTGCGCGGATATCGTGGAGGCGCTGGGTTGCTTGGCAAAGGTACCATGGCCTACGATCGGCCCCCCCGTGGTGCCCAGACTCATTCTGGCCACTTCGGACAGGGACATGGCGTTCTCTTCATCGTTCCGGTCTATGATGCGGCTGTCCCTGAGTTCCAACTGGTCTTCAGACACCTCCAGCTGCTCGGCGGCCAGCGCCAGAATACGGCTTCGTGCATTCTCGGCCGCCCGAAGCACGGCATTGCCCATGCTGAAGGTCACCACACTGCCGCCCGATCCGGTGGCAAAGGGCGCACTGTCGGTATCTCCACGGATAACCCGAACCTGTTCATACGGCACGCCCAGCACTTCTGCCGCGATCAAGGCCATGGCGCTGTCGGTGCCTGTGATGTCCATCAGACCGCTGAAAACGCCCACCGATCCGTCTTCATGCACCGAAACAACGGCTGATCCCGGACCCGCGCCGTTGGTCCATTCTCCGATGGCCACGCCCCAACCCTGGTTGGGCGCTGTATCCTGAGCCCGCGTCCACCATCCGGCTTTATCTGCCGCCGCTTTGAGCGTACTTTTGAAATCTACCTCTTCACCTTCCCTCATATTGTTAAGACGTAATTCTATGGGATCAATGCCCAACGTATGGGCGATTTTATTCAACTGACTTTCCGAGGCGAACGTGGCCTGCGGAGCGCCCGGCGCCCGGTAAGCGCCCGGCGCCGGTTTGTTGGTATGGATATCGTACGCATCCCATTTAATGTTGGGCACGTCGTAGACGCCGACGATCCGTCGGGTCGCGCCGCAGCCACCCGCGCCGATGCCGGTATCCCACAGGGCATATGCTTGCCGCGCCGTGATCGTTCCGTC
>CAJXCW010000304.1 GCA_913051705.1 uncultured bacterium | reverse complement strand
GCGATCATAGAGCTGAGTGAACCGGCTTCTGTGATACCTTCTTCCAGGATTTGACCGTCCTGCGCCTCTTTATAATAAATCAGTGTATCTTTATCTACCGGTTCGTACAACTGCCCGGCATGGGAATAGATCCCACATTGGCGAAAGAGGGCATCCATACCAAAGGTGCGTGCTTCATCGGGGACAATAGGCACGATCAATTTGCCGATATCCGGATCACGCAGAAGTTTCGATAACATCCTTACAAACACCATAGTGGTGGATACTTCACGGCCTTCGGTGCCGGTCATCAACTCGGTGAATGGGTCTTCATTGATCGGCTTAGGCAGGCCCGGATTAACGATCTGGCGTGAGGGAATAAATCCGCCAAGGGCAGCTCTTCTTTCTTTGATATATTCAATTTCCGGACTGTCTTCCGGTGGGCGATAGAAGGGGGCTTCTTTAATTTCTTCATCAGAAAGGGGTATACTGAAACGGGTTCGGAGATGTCTTAATCCTTCTTCCCCGATGACTTTTTGTTGATGGGCGGTATTCTTACCCTCCCCCCATTCCCCCATGCCGTACCCCTTGATGGTCTTGGCCAGAATAACCGTGGGGGCGCCCTGATGCTCAACTGCGGCTTTATATGCGGTGTATATTTTATCCGTATCATGCCCGCCGCGCCGGATGGTCCGAACATGCTCATCGGTTAACAATTTCGACATTTCCATGAGCTTGGGATGGGTCCCGAAAAAATGATCTCTCTGGTATTGACCGTCGGAGACGGTGTATTTCTGATATTGACCGTCAACAATCTCGGTCATGCGTTTGGCCAGTAAACCCTCATGGTCCTGCGCAAGTAAAGGATCCCATCCACTACCCCAGACGACTTTGATGACATGCCACCCTGCGCCGTGAAATGCGGCTTCCAATTCCTGGATGATCTTGCCGTTACCGCGGACAGGACCGTCTAATCTCTGCAGATTACAGTTGACGACAAAAATGAGATTATCCAGTTTTTCTCGGGCAGCCAGTGTGATCGCACCCAACGCTTCCGGTTCATCGGTTTCACCATCTCCAAGAAAAGCCCATACGTTTCGGATATTACCCTCTTTTAAACTTCGGTCTTCCAGATACCGATTGAAACGAGCTTGGTAGATGGCCATAATGGCGCTTAACCCCATAGAGGCAGTTGGAAAAGACCAGAAATCAGGCATCAACCAGGGATGGGGGTATGAGGATAACCCCCCGCCCGGTCGAAGTTCCTGGCGAAAATTATTCAGATGATGTTCTGTTAACCGTCCCTCTAAATATGCCCTGGCATACACGCCAGGTGAGGCATGCGGTTGAAAATAAATCTGATCTCCATCATAGCCATCACCTGCCCCTCTGAAAAAATGATTGAAGGCTACTTCATACAAATTGCACACCGAAGCATATGTGGCGATATGGCCGCCGAGGGTCTTATCTTTTATATTGGCGCGTACCACCATAGCCATAGCATTCCACCGGATAATATCTCGAACTCGTTGTTCTAACTCGTGACTACCCGGGTAGGGCGGCTGCTTGTCAGGCGGGATGGTATTTATATATGGAGTATTTTCAGCAAACGGCAGTCGAACCCCCTGTGACCTGGCATGGATCTGGAGTTCGGCGATCAACTGGCGAACGCGTGTAGGACCGGCATGGCGCAACACATAATCAAGCGACTCACGCCATTCTCTTGATTCAATAATATCGGGGCCTATATCAGACCCTATTTCCGAAAATTGATCTTGCATTATACATTTACCTCAATAAATTCATCTGTAATTATAGCCGCATTTATTTAATTGGATAATGCAACAATCTATGTCTAAACCCCCTTCTTGGCAACGAAAAACCCCCTGCCGACAAACCAGTATATCTTTCCTCCAATTTTTATATTGCATCAAATAAACCATCATGTAACTTCAGAAGTAAATCAAACACCATTACTGATCTCTTTGGGCTCCAACGAGCGTAGTGGGGTTCATCAACAACAAAGTACTCGCATGTGTCTCGAGGACACATGCCATTACCATTCAAAAAAACATGGGTATATTCTATGATCTTGGACGACCTGTTATAGGCGGTTGGATGGGTGGCGGCTGGGTATCACACGACCCGATACGGCATAAAGACTTGATCTGGGGTGGTGAATTCGGTCAGGAGGGCTCTATACTCTTTGCCGTTGATGTGGATTCTGGTGATATTGTGGAACAGTACTGGATCGGGGCGCGGGAATTTTCCGTTACCGTGCAGCCTGATGAATCAGGTAAAATCTGGATATACAATTACCACGGGCTCTATCAGCCCGGTAATATTCTGCAATCCTGGTCGCCTGAAACACGAAAGGTGATCAGCCACGGGTTTCCACCGCTAAGTGGACAACGATTTGTATCCGCTCTCTGGGGCGATGACGACAAATTATATTTAGGGACCCACCCTTTTGGCCATCTCGTAAGCTTCGATCCTGAACATGATCAATGGGCAGATCACGGATGTCAGGCTCCCGCTCCGATCATTCCCGATCAGCAGATCTGGTGTCATCCTCAGTTTATGAACGAAGAGGGAGAGATCATTTGTAGTATCGCGCGGACAAGACCAGGGCATACCATCGGTTATAATACAAAAACCAACAAAACTCGTGGGCTGGCACAAGCGCCTGAACGTCCGAAAGAGAAGGCGAACGGACGACAAATTGAGGTCGACATATATGCCAACGCATATTCTGTTGGAGGAGAACATAAAACATTTGACTATCAACCGCAGGTGGCAACAGATATATGCGGATTAAATAAAGGGACAGATGGTAGAATATACGGCAGTACGATTATCTCTATGCATATCTTTTCCTTCGATCCGGCATCGAGACAATTATCCGACCTGGGCAGGGTAGGATGGGGATCAGGCGAAGTGTATGATGTCATAGGCTACAACGGAAAAGTGTATATGGGGAGTTATACGGGCGCCTACTGGGGGGTGTATGACCCGGAAGAACCATGGCGCCCGATGTCGGCTGTCGGTGGTGAGGATGAACAGGCTAACCCTCGGACTTTCGGCCGACTTGGTCAGGATATGAACAGGCCATTTGAATATACTGTAGGCCCCGATGCATGCATTTATATCGCCTGTCGCGCCAACTATGGATTGCCCGGCGGGGGTCTCGGTTCGTTTAATCCGGCCACAGAAGAGTTCAGGGTCTTTCGAGATGATAAACAGAGCGTTCAATGTATTACAGCAGACCATCGGTATGTGTATGGCGGAACCAGTAAATCAGGGGGGCGAGGATGTATAGAAACCACGAAAGAAGGCAAACTGTTTATCTTTGATACAAAATCACACACTCGCCTGTATGCATGTATCCCTGTCATGAACGCGGCAGCGGTCACCTCTCTGGCCATCAGCAGGACCACCGGATTGGTGTATGGCAGTACCAGTACAGGACATCTATTTTCATTTGACGTTGATGAACGCCAGATCGTTGATACCTGGCGCCTGCGCAGTATGGGCACTCCGCTTATGGGGGTACCTGAAACATACGGTATTATTCATCTGACAGGGGGATCAGACGGACATATATATGGAGTTTCCCGAACGGATGTATTCAAAATAGATGTCATTACGAAGTGCATTGTCTATCTCGATAAACCCCCTATTCCTGATTTATACCAAATCGTAGAAGGCGCCCCCGGCATCTTCTACATAGGCGCTCGCGGCCATTTACTCGAATATCATCTTAAAGGTACACCCCATTTCAGATAGACTGAGGAGTCCACCATATGACACAGACCACGTTGCAGAATACACTATATAAGCGGATGCCGACCCCTGAAGATCTAAATGCCATGGCCCGTGATCTTCACTTTCATCCCGTACATAACGACCAGCCGTCGGTATTAACGATTGATGAGATCGACACCTTTAATAGAGAAGGCTATTTAAAAGGATTCAAGATATATTCAGACGATGAGATCAGTAATATCAGGCAAGAATTTGACGGGATAATAGAAACGGTTTTAGCCCGTGGGGACCATAATTATTCTATTATCTCCGCCCATCTGAAATCAAGGATGGTCTATGATATCGTAAAAGATCCGAGAATCGTAGAGTATATCAGTGATTTGTTAGGGGAAGACGTGGTGTGCTGGGGCGCCCATTTTTTCTGTAAATTACCGGGCGATGGTAAAATCGTGGCCTGGCATCAGGATGCAAGCTTCTGGCCCCTATCTCCTTCGAGAACAGTGACCGCCTGGTTGGCTATTGATGATGCAGACACGGAAAACGCTTGTATGCGATTTGTCGCCACATCTCATCATGATGGGCATCTGACTTACCAAAAGAGCTCAGAGGGTGAAAACAATGTACTCAACCAGACGGTCGAAGAGGTCTCGCTGTATGGCACTTCGGTAGATGTAGAACTCAAAGCGGGTGAGATTTCGCTCCACAGTGACTTGCTTCTGCACGGCTCCGAACTCAATCGGTCCGACCGCAGGCGATGCGGCCTTACCCTTCGTTATTGTGCAGCTGCGGTTCGAGCGGATCTTGATTGGAACAAAGAAGGGGTCATCGTCAAAGGGACGGACCCCACTGGCCATTGGGCTGATCTGCCCAGACCGGCCGTGGACAACGTATAATTTAATCGATAGGATGAGTAACAAGTTGCCTGATAGTCGTTCACCAAATTTGGTTTTATTTATCGTGTTCCTTGTACGCGGCCGGTTGGTGTATCCTGGGCCTCTCTTTTCACAGGAGATAAGGACATCAGATGACATCATCGAACAAGTGGTCACGTAAATTAAAAATGTGGAGCCGCTTGAAACATATGACGATAAAATTCGGGAGGTACGGATACAAAAAATCTGTTTGATTGATATTGACCACGATCCAGTCTTAGAGGTCATCGTTTGGGTAAAGCCGTATTATCATCAGCCCCCACCGATATTCATATACCAGATCCTGACGAAAAAAACCGTATATCGCCTTAGAGAAGCCCCCGCCCCTGGTCTACTGCAGGATTTCAATCAGACCTGTTTAGACGTCCACAAGACTGGGAAGGCTGCGGACATGCAGATTCCCTCGATCTTACCCATGGAACGGATGTTACTTACAGCAAACTATTTACGAATGAAATCTCACGTAGTAGAATATCGTAGTTTCTCCCATATCCAACAGGGGAAAGATACCGGGTATTACGTAGATTTAATGGATCAACCAGTTTTTAACGAACCGGATCGAAACAGTTGTCTGGATCTTCAGTTTGTCGATATTGAGGATATGATTTATGGCCGATTAGATCAAAATATGCCAGAGATATTCATGGTCAAAGCAGAATCATTGTTATCTATCTACCAACTGACAGGATTCAATCAAATAGGGTTGTTCAATAAGAAGACCATGCAGACCAGTGTTCCAACAGATTTCATCGCTTTTGTACTGCTCGACAACAGAATGATCCATTATCGCAACAATGAAAACGAGTTGAAGAAATTTCGAATTGATCTCGGCTTTTTAAATTAGTTATTGCACCGAAATCAACTCGATATCAAAAATCAGGGTTTCATTTGGTCCTATTTTGGGCGGCGACCCGCGGAGACCATATGCAAGCTCGCCGGGGATGAACATCCGCCAGGTGGACCCGGCCGGCATCAGGGGCATGGCAATCTGCCAACCCTGGATCAGACCGTTTAATCCGAAAGAGATCGGCTCATTATTTTTATAGGAACTGTCAAATTCCTCTCCGTTAATCAACGTTCCTCTGTAATGCACGGTGACGGTACTCTCGAGTGTAGGTTTTGATCCTGATCCTTCCTTTAGGATCTTGTACTGCAAGCCGCTGGACAGGGTCAC
>CAJXCW010000303.1 GCA_913051705.1 uncultured bacterium | reverse complement strand
GGAGAAAGCTTTAGATACTGGCGGTGGAATATTTCAAGCCTTGCCGATGCTGGGCAGTGAGCCTTTTATGGTAGTTAATGCGGATATTTGGAGTACTTACCCGCTAACCAGACTATTGGCTAAAGATCTGCCGGATGGGGGCCTTGCGCATTTGGTGTTGGTGAATAACCCAGCAGAAAATCCTAGTGGTGACTTTAGTCTTTCTCGTGATGGTCTTTGTTTAAATCAACAGCCTTTAGATCGTAAGATTCTTGCCCCGTACCGACATCAATATCATGCGCAGTGAACTGTCCTTTCCCGTCGTTCTCGTACCAACGAACCCGTTTTTCACTGAAGGAAGCCGTTGCTACATCAATGTCGCCATCTTTGTCAAAATCACCACTTGCAAGTGAATGGCAGTCTTTGATTGTTTCGTCGATAGGCACCTGTTTCCAATTAGTGCCTCGATACCAATAAACTCCAGTTCCATGGCCATTACTTGCGATGACATCGATTCTTTTATCGCCATCGATATCGGGGCGATGATGCCGATGAATCAATTTTATGAACGGATTGACGAATTGATCCGTAGAATGCGCGAAGCGCCGAAAGCGAAAGGGGCAACGCGTACCTACGTGCCCGGTGAGATGGAATACGATAGTGAGAACACAGCACAGGAAGCAGGCGTCCCGCTGACACAGATGGCCGTAGACAGTTTGGCAGGCTTAGCCGAAGATACGGGACTGAAGGATCAATTACCGTTTTAATCATCACGTATCACGAGACCGTTGTATGACATCCTACAGCATTTATTTTGCCGGTGACCTGTTCGATCATAAACATCTGATCGGCAATGCATTACTGGCAGAAGCCATTGAGAAATATTCTGATGGAAGATACGTCTGTGTTCTTCCACAAGATCTTGAACAGGCCACCGAACGCGCAGCCGATATCCGGAATCAGGACCTGAAACAGGTGATGGCCTGTGATCTGAGCCTGTTTAATTTCGACGGGACGGATCTGGATTCCGGTACCGTTGTTGAATTTATGGTCGCTAAATTTCTGGATATCCCTTCCGTCATTCTCCGGACCGATTTTCGCTCATCCGGTGATCAGGGTAAAGACGGGGACGACTGGAACCTGATGTGTTCTTTCTATCCACGAACGCGTCAGGTACAGTACAACGGTATAGCATGGTATCAGGAAGCTCGTGAGGCCGGCGGTGACCTGAACGAAATTTCAAACCGCCTGTATAAACGAACAGCCACAGCAGTTATTGAACAACTGGATGCCGTTCGTACCGAACCGGCGGTAAACGATCATGATGAAAATCATTTGAAGCGGATATACGCATGGGCCGTCCGGTTTCCTGGCAGTGGGTTTGATACCTTCTGCGGCCCTGATTTTGTAGATCAAATTTTAGCAGCAAAACGAAAAAAAGATCTATTATAAGTATACTCTGCACTCTGTTCTATAGGAGTTTTTGTACATGATTGATTATGGTATGTTTTTAATGCCGGTGCATAATCCGGAGAAGCCGCCGGCGCAGTGTTATGATGAAGACATGGAACTGCTCGTTCGCTCGGTGGAACTCGGTTTCAGTGAGTTCTGGGTAGGTGAACATCACTTCATGTGATTATTACTCTGTGGACCACGGATCCACCTTGGATGATGAAAGAAACCAGACAATTCGGTACCCTGATCATGAATGCGCACGATTGGGATGATAAAGACGCCTGGATCAACTCCCTCGAACTCTTCGCCAAAGAAGTCATGCCGTCTTTGAATAAATCATTGGGATATAATTAAGGTGATGGAATGCAGATGATTCGCTTTGTGTCTTTCGCATTACGCGCCAACTATTTGAAGGAGCAACCATGAAGGGGCCCCGCTTGCCGTATCGGTACGACCATTACACCTGGGTTGAACTAAAAGATATTGTTAAAAACCAACCAGTAGTGGTTCTACCGGTCGGCTCTACGGAAGATCATGGGCATCATATGCCGCTTGATGTGGATTCGTTTCTGGCCAGCAGTGTCTGTGAGGCAGCAGCACAGATTATCCCGGATCAGGTGCTGGTTCTGCCGGCCGTTCCGTACGGTTTCGAAGATCACCACATGGATTTTCCCGGGACAATAACGATTCACGATGATCATATGCTGAATTTCATTCTGGATATCACCAAGAGTGTCGCTCATCACGGATTCAAGAAAATCCTGATCGTAAACGGGCATGGTTCCAATGCCACTATTCTGGAAACGGCCGCTCGGCGTACGGTGATCGAAACCGATGTCCATTGCGGCATGTTGAACTGGTGGAGTATGGCCCAGTCCACTTTATGGAAAATCGGTGATTCGGAACTGCAATCCCATGCAGACGAAATCGAAACCTCCGTCTACAGGTATCTCAACGATGAAGCCGTACAGATGGACAAGGCCACACGTGAAATCAAGATCCCCGAGTCTAAGTACTACTGGCGCGGTTGGGTCCGCGGCAAAGGCGCTTCTCCTCTTCGTATGATGGACCATTGGTCCCGCATTTCAGATACGGGGGTCATCGGTGATGCCACCGTCGCCACTGTGGAAAAGGGCGAGCAGCTGTTCAAAGCCGCCGCCCAAGGGCTGGCCGAATTGATCAAGGAATTTCGTGACCTGCCCATCGAACCGCGGGTGGATCGGCATTAGTTGCGATCTGTAATCACAGAGTGCTCGATGCGTTCTCGAAGTGAACCATCCACCCGTAATCCCATGGTTGGGGGATAGGTCACTTCACGAGTGTAACCCGTCTCGCCGCCTGGAAACCGCTATCCGTCGCATGATCATAGCACGTTGTGTATCATCTGTCATTTCAGGTATATTAATACCTGTATCCATATTCATTAATTCGATTCACGATGCATCTGTTTACCTGCCACGAGCGATGCCAGCAAATAACATCCGATTGCCGAGAGTAGCGTTGTGTTGAAACCCCATTGCATAGCCAGAGCGATCGCTGCCGGCGATGCCAGCACGGAGGCAAAGCCGTTGACACCCCATGCCCAGGGGACGAGAACGGTCGTACGGTGCTCGATCTGGCGGAGGGCGACCGGGAAAGGGATCCCCATTAAGAAGGCGATAGGTCCGATCAGGACAACGGTCATGACGAGTCGCGATCCGAGAGACCATGTGCCTGTCCAGGCGGCGAGCCAATCGATGGATGCATAGGTCGGCCATACCAGGATCGTCAGCAGGATCAGCAAACGCGGCAGGGTGACCCATGACCGTGCCACGATACGGGTTGCGGTTATACTGCCCAATCCGGAAAATAACAAGAAACCGGCAATCGTCACCGCCCCGGCCAGCACCGGATCACCGACAAGCCGCTGTATCCTGGAAAGAAAGGTGATCTCCAGCATCAGATAGGCCAGACCGATAGTGAAAAAATAGCCGGCGGTCGTCATACGGCCGGATGCCCTGCGCACCTCACCCAGACATAAGACCGGTATGACCGTCAGCGTCACACCAGCTATAGCAATCATCCCGAGGGCTGCCAGGACGAAGAGAAGCGCCATTTCCGTTCTGCTCAGCCATTGGTCACCGTACGCTGCCTGAAAGTCGGGTAGGGCACTCAGCTTACCGAAGTTGCCGAAAAAGGGCCGGTCGTCGGTGGCCGGCGTCACATCGAACGGCCAGGCATCCAAAAACCCCTCGACATCATCAGAGAAAAGCCGGAGCAATGCATGATACAGCCAATCACCCTGTTCATCCGCCGGACCGGGCAGCCTGTCAGGTTGATTCAATTCCTCCGGTCGTATACCCGTAAAATACACCGGCGTTAAGTTGCGTGTTGCGTATAGCTCGCGTAACCATCGGATCTCATCGGACGTCCATGGGCGTGGGCGGACCATCGTACAAACGCCTAAAAAATCACGAACCACAGCGATATGCCGTTCGGGATGGGCTATCCCCTTTCTTTTTAATGCTTCTATCAAAGTAGCAAGTAATTTCACATTATCTCTCGGCGGAAGCTGAATGCCGCGGGATACGTGCAGGATACCATCCGTCTTCAATTTACTGATGCAGGCCCACATCCCTTCTACCGTCATGAGATGATCCTCGTTAAGACCTTCCAGTCCTCCCGTTGCTGCCCCCCACGATTCCATGCCGGCCAGTTGGATCAGGTCAAAAGTCGTCGTATCCGTCTCGATATACTGGCGCGGTGTGGCCTGATGGCGAATGACCTGAGGTAGATCGAATACTATCCCTCCCTCGTGTCTCATGGGGCCTGCCAGGAGATCGAGAAGGCTTCGATTGGGCTGTACGATATGAACCGCCTGCGCTTTGTTTCGAACGGCCAGCCATATATTGCCGCCGCCGCGCTCATCCAGCAGTAACACCCGTGGATTCTGTGCAACAAGTGCGTATGGGAAGGCCATCAGCGTCTCATCGAGTACCCCGGCTTTGTCAGGATGATCAATACGTAATAACGAACCAGCCCAGTGACCGTCCATGACAAGCGCATTCATACCTGGCGGCGTACTCTGGCCGGTAAGAAACGGCATATTATGAAACGTATCGCTTTGAAAAACCTGCATGACGCCACGCGGACTATACTCGGTTGCCAATAGACCGGCCTGACCATCGGTGACAAGCCGGTCGACATACGCCTGATATTTCTGATCATCGATATGTATGAAAGGCGGATCGAGGATTACCCAGACAAGAGCCGTCAGGCCGACCGTCCCTATCAGACCAAGAGTCAGTTGTATGCGGTCGAAGCGTAAACATCCCAGGATGGTAATCCCGCCCATGGCCACACTCAGCCAGGCAGGAGGGAGGATGTACATACTCAAGGTGACGACTATAGCGCCCGCAGCACTGCCGAGTAAATTGACTGCGTAGACTTTGGGCAACAGATCCTGCGATATCATCAGCATCAATCCGATAGCCGAAGCGCCCAGCGTAAAAGGAATGGTCAACAAAACCCAATAGACAATCCAGTAGCCGATTTGTGTGGTGATCATCCCGGATGTGATCCGAGCCGACACAGGCAGATATTGTGCAATCTGCACCGCCCCCAGCATGGTAAAGGCCGTGAGGGCGATCAGCACCGGTATGGCCGTATCGCCACGTCGTAGAAACCAGCACCGGAACAGCGTCAATATCGTACCGCTCATACCGAATCCCAATAGAGCGATGCTGATAATCAGGAAGGCGAAATGATGCCAGCTTGCGTACAACAGCACCCGCATCAAACCGACTTCATAGCCGATCAATCCACACGATAATAGGGCCATAGAAAAGTAAAGGCGAACCGGAGGCTCGCCTTTGTACTTTGTGCTTTGTGCTTTGTACATTATTACTGTTCCATCTGGCCGGTCATCGGGACGAACCGTACCGGCATAACGGTACGCGACAGGCGACTTCCGTCCTCGGCTTTCTCTAAGATGATGAGCCGTTGCACCTCAGATACGTTCCCGATGGGTACAACGATACGCCCCCCCGGCTTCAACTGTGCCCAAAGGGCCGGCGGTAAATGACCGGCAGCACAGGTAACAATGATCGCGTCGAACGGCCCGGCGTCTTCCCAACCGTAATATCCATCGGCGTGACGGGTCTGTACCTGGTCATATCCCTGATCATCCAGAACCTCTCGGGCGAGATCCGCCAGCGGTTTGATGATCTCGATACTGTATACATGCGGCGTCAACTGCGCCAGGATGGCGGCCTGATATCCCGATCCCGTTCCAATTTCAAGCACTCTGGATGCAGCATCAATTGAAAGCAATTCGGTCATGAATGCTACGATATACGGCTGTGATATGGTCTGGCCCAATCCGATAGGCAGCGGAGTGTCGGCATAGGCCTGCGTTTGTAGCGCTTCAGGCACAAATACATGCCGTGGGACGGTGCGCATAGCCTTCATAACAGTCTCACTTTGCACAGCCGGTGCGCCGAACGTCCTTCGTATAATTTGTTCGTTG
>CAJXCW010000302.1 GCA_913051705.1 uncultured bacterium | reverse complement strand
AATCACCAAAAAGCACAGCGAGCGAAGCGGAGCGCGTTCTAATAATGCCTCGAAGAGGCGTTCCTTACTTTCGATGACGCGTAGCGGCATCTATCACCAAATCACCATTTCTTTCTAACCTGCCATTACAATAATACACTGCTGCCATCGCATACACCTTGGCAACGCGAACTAACTCATTGATCGAGACACGCTCATGCGTGGTGTGGGCGCCTTCGGCGGCGGGACCGTGAGCCAGGGCGGAGACCTTGCCCTGCGCGGCAAAGGCGTTTCCGTCGTCTACAAACGGTTTGCCGCCTAAGGGCAGTGAACGTCCGGTTACCGTTTCGTGGGCGGATTGCAGGGCGATGACCAGTGGATCTCCTTCATCTACCTGGAATCCATCTCTAACCATGGTAAATGTTCTATCGATGGTGGTTCGGGTCTCTTGTGCCACGGTATCCAAGCAATCATGGAAATCTGCTTCCACATCCTTAATATCGTGTCCGGCTACCCACCGGCGTGTCCCTTCTATCCTGCATTCTACAGGGGATTGATTGAAGATCTCACCGCTGTGCATTTGACCGATAAAAACCGTTTCAGGCCCGACATACGGATAGGTGGTTTTGGCCAGTTCGTCATTCATGGCCTTTAACCGGCGGACCACCTCGGCGCCGGCGCCAATCACATCCGGCTGATCCGAAGGACGTAGCACCTCATGCACGCGTTCTCCTTCACGACGGATCTTAATGTCCAGTACAGCCTGACCGCGGCCTGCAATGGGAATCCGGTCGGCCAGATATTCCGGGATTAATACGGCATCACCGACATAGCCGGCGTTTATCAGACCATAGACCTGTCTGCTATCACCCCACGGTGCTTCGTGGTGGTCATGGGCTGTCAACAGGATACCGCCCGTCTCCAGAACCTCGGTATCCCGTAAGATACGAAGGGCTTCAATCGCAGCAGCCAACCCGGCTTTCATATCTGCTGCCCCTTGTCCGGAAAGCACGCCCTGTTCTATGCGTGGCGGCGTGTACGGAAGATGAACTGTATCCAGATGACCGTCGAACTGCAGGGTTGGACCATCATCACGCGCATGCCAGCGTGTGACGACCGCCGGTGCTTTCGGCCAATCGGCAATAGGGCGTTCTACTTCGAATCCTTCCTCTGTCAGCAGGTCGGATAATCGGTTCGCTACACCTGCGGCGTCGCAGGTCGGACTTGGTACCTCCATCAATGCCACGGCCGTTTCCAGCAGTCTGTCCTGATCAACCGCGTGATCAATGCGTTGGATGATATCAGATGAAATAGGCATGGGGTTATTGCCGATTGCTATGATAAGGCCGCGAAGTTCCTGATGGATTGGCTTCTTTCTCCAGACATTCCAGATTGGCATGACTGCCCAAAGCCATCAATGGATCGTCCACTACTTGTAGGGCAGTATCGGCGGAAGGGTTAAAAATCATCGTTCATCCGCCCGTCTAATGGCGATGACCATGACATCATAATCCGCATGAATATGCGCTTCTTTCAGGGATCTACCAATCAGTGGGGAGCCTGTTGCAATCTCAATCTGCTCTATCTCAAGAGACAATATATAGATTTTCCGGATCAGAATTCACCGCGCAGACAAGACCCCGTGCCCGCTCAAGCCCCGCATTTTTCAGGACCTCTTCGTTCGTGGCATCACCCAGCATAATCCGGTCCCCCTGATCCGTAAACGTTTCCGCCTTGTGTTCGTCATTTTCAATGATGACGCAATCGAGATTACGATCGGTAATCTCCTGGCTGATCCGCCTGCCGACCCGACCAGCGACGCACACGATATAATGATTCTCCAGATCCTTCAGTTCTTTCATCAAACGCCGCTTTCCCAGTGAGGA
Organism: uncultured bacterium; assembly: GCA_913051705.1. Lineage (GTDB taxonomy): Bacteria > JAAXHH01 > JAAXHH01 > JAAXHH01 > JAAXHH01 > CAJXCW01. The sequence goes on along the minus strand of CAJXCW010000302.1, from coordinate 4,137 downwards.
AATAATCTCCAAAGAGACCACCGATTGAATAACAACCGACAAAGCATACCCGAGTGTCCCGACCCCCAGAATGATCAGAAATGTAGCAAAATACCGGGCTTCATTCGTCAGCGTGGGCGGTTCACCGTAGCCAATAGTCGTGATGGTAATCAAGGTGAAGAAAAAGCTATCAAACCAGGACCAGTCAGTTAATAATTTAAAACCCACCGATCCAGAACCGAGAATGCCGATAATCGCAACGAAAGCCAGTTTGATTTTGGTTTTGGTAGGCCTGGGAGATTAAAGAGGAGGAAAGGAAGAGTGGAAGATAATTCGTCCCTCGTCCTTTCTTTTCAAGCTCCTATATATTGACCGTATCCCAACTTGCCTACATCCTCATGCAGGCTCTCGAGTACCCGTTCTCTGATTTCCTCGAACAGGTCTCTGGTCAGAAAGTGCACACCGGGCAGATCGCCTTTGGGCTGTCCGACAAAAATGTCCGCCGGCATATCGTATTCCTCGGCGGTAATACCCTGCTTCTGTTCCAGCGCAAAACCGAGAATATGCGCCCGGAAGGTGGCGTTCAGAACCTGTTCATTGGAAAAGGGGATACCGAAAATAGATTCGATCCCTTCACTGACCTGGTCGGGTGGCGTCATGGCGAAGAGGCATCCGCCGTGCAGGTCTTTGGTGATCATTTTCCAACCTTCATTGGTAATGTTATGCACCCAGTAATCTGCCGATTCCGGCTTGCAGCCGGGGTCCATCACATACAGCAGGAAGGTGCGCATCGACATATGACCACCGGCAATGGCAAAGGGATACCCGGGATTGGTCTGACCAAGATAGGCGGAAAACTCCACGCCCTTCGAATGCATGGCAGACTCTTTACCGCCGATCTCATCGGCAATGGCCCGGACGCCTTTCCCGAAGAGCGCTTCCCGGCCATAGGCGATATCCTCTTTAATTTTCTTGGCTTTCTCAATATCACCAAAGGTGATGCCGTCGGCTACGCTGCCATGGCCCTTACCATTATAATCCATTAAAAAAGAAAGAACGACATTGACAGAAATGGTATCGAACCCGAGGTCATCGTCCAGGCGGGCCAGTTCCAGGTTGGCATGAGGATCGAGAATCCCCAGATTGGCACCAGACAGCTCCATCGGTTCAAATTCGTAACGTCCCAGGTAGGGGCCATGGTTTTTTCGCGCCTGACGCCAATCAGGATCTTTACCTTCAGGCGGCACATCGTAGAAATCCTGATGGCACGAAATCTGACAGCCGAAACAATTCTTGTCGAGCACGATAAACTCATCCGAATCACGCATGGTTTCCAAATGGACGGATACGGCCACATTTTCTCCCGGCGGTGCAAAATTTTTAACCGGCAATACGCCGAAACTATCTAGAAACTGGCTGTTTTTACCCGTGCCGCCCAGGCCGTCTCGATTGTTGGGATGGCGATATCCCCGTGTTTGGTCACCGCGACCGATTTCGTTGTTGATGGCTTTCAAACGGGCATCGCCCTTGCGGTAATAATCTTTTTCTGCTAGCGCTACGATGCCGATGACGTTCTTGGAACCCAGCACCGATCCCATGCCAAGCCGACCGCCGAACCGCCACTTATCTTCCCCGATCATCAACTGTTCTTGCGTTGTTCCGACGATGCAGGCATACCAGACGGTCTCCCAATGCTCACCAGCCGGACCGATGACGGCAAAATGCGCCGGATATTTTTTGTTGCCCGGATCGTTGAAATGGTTGTTCAGGTAGTCCATCCTATTTCGGACTCGAGTGCCGATCATCTCTTCAGGCGCATCCATAAGCGAAAGAGACGGTCCGGCATCGGTCTGTTTAATGACCAAAATTTGAGGCGTTGCCGCCCGCCCGGTCAGGACGAGATCACCGATACCGGTGTACGATAATTTACGACCGAAACTACCGCTCATGGCCGACCAGACCGGCATCGGGTTGCCCGAATTGGTCCGTTTGAGCGGCGAATATCCAGAAAAATAAGTCCGCAGGCCGGTCATGAACTGCGTCCCGGTAAAACAACCGGAATTAATGACCAGCGGCGCATCCGGTGCAAACGGATCCCTAATATCATAGTCCGCCAAAATTTTGAACGAACGGCCGATGCCGCCCAGAAAATCCATGTCATCCTGAACGGATCTGTCTTCATTGGACACAGTCTGACCATTACTTACATCAAATATAATCCGGTTATATGAAAAGTCTGTTACGTCTTTGGGATTATCGACGCGGGATGTAATCACAAAAAACCTCCCTCAAAATAATGAACCGCAGATTGCAAATGGCAAATAAGCGTTTTGATTGATGACCCTATGCCGTGTACTATAATTGACAACACGAACAAATTCATTTGCAATTCGGTATTATATAACGAAATATATCACACCACAAGAACCAATTGTCAGGATTTCAGAGCTGATCGTTGACAATCTATGGATGACGGCTTATCCTTACTTATGTTTTAATTCATAACTCGAATCAAGCTTTCTACTCTTGATTCGCATAATTCATAATTCAACAATGGTAACATGTGAGGTGTCGTCTTGACGGATCTGTCTCAACAAACGGGGCCTGCCATCGAAGTGCCCAGGATACTGGATGCGGAGCAGGTACATTTTTTCATTGAAAACGGGTATCTCGTGGTCCCGGATTTGATAAACAGCGACGAATTAAAAGAGTTGAAAGACGACCTGATAGCCGTCGCCCGCGGCCAATATCCGTGTGAGGGCATTGATCCAGCTTCGCCGGATGATACCGATGAGGAGATTCTGCAACGTATCCTCTGTATCCATCAGCCCCATTTCATCAGCCCGGTGATCGAGAAGTACATCCGCCACCCGAAAATATGCGGTATATTGGGCCAGATTACCGCCGCACATGTGCCCTATTGGGACGGCAGTGTTAAATGCATGCAGTCCATGTATTTCGTCAAGCCGCCTCAATTTCAAGGGCAGGCCTGGCATCAGGACGAGATCTATATCCCCACCCGTGACCGATCTCTGATCGGCGCCTGGATCGCCGTGGATGATGCCACTGTTGAAAATGGGTGCTTGTACGTCATTCCCGGCTCGCACCGCAAAGGCTATCTCTATCCTCAACACGAACATGATAATCCGGATGAATTTGATTTCGCACCGGAAAGCTATGGTTTTGATGAGGATGTCGAGGTCCCCGTTGAAGTAAAGGCGGGCACTCTGGTTTTCTTTAACGGCTACCTGCTGCATCGCTCCCGTAAAAACCAGGGCAACATCACCCGCCGTGTCCTGGTCAACCATTACTGTAACGCCTGGAGCCTCCTGCCCTGGAGTATAGAGGAAGGGGAACGCGTGGCCAATGCCGACCGGCGCAACATCATTCCGGTATCCGGTGTCGATCCCTATGCCTGGAAAGGCTACGAAAAGCCGCCCCGTTCCATCCATATCCGCGACTGTAAAGCCGTCAAGGAACTGGCTGGAAATTAAGTTTAGAGGGTGTACGGGGGTGCTGCCATACGGCAGACTTGTGAGAGGTATGATGTGGGTGAGGGAAGTTGCGAAATGACGAACCCCGGAGGGATCGATATACTTCCATAGGGACTCATCCACGTACGAAACAAGAAAGCCTGACAGTACCTGATTTACAGCCTCCCGATTCGCCGATTCGTCGTTTTGCGTTTTGTATCTTGCCTACTCATACTTCAGTGTCTTCACCGGATCAATCATGGTGGTCTTTACGGCTTGAAACGAGACTGTACCTCAGGCGATCACCTACCGCCTTCCGCTTACCGCAAACCTGGATACTCCTTTCCACAAAGTCTTCTGATACATCCTGGCATCATCCAGTTGGATATTGAGTCCTTGACTTCTGAGCGATAATATGGATATTGTATACAACCAAAGGGGTAGAATATGAATAACAAAGAGTTTGACCAGCTGGTCAGAAATGCAGCGCCTGAAGATTTAACGACTATAGATCTGGATTATGCGATTGAATTCTACAGATATCAGGCCAGAATGGAACGGCGGTACCTGGGAGAGTGTATGCAACTCGCGTCCAGATTCAAGGGGTGTCGTATTAAGCTGGTTAAGGAGTTCAAAGCGGCAGAAAAAGCGATAGAAGAAGCAACAGAAAAAGCGATAGAAGCAG
>CAJXCW010000301.1 GCA_913051705.1 uncultured bacterium | reverse complement strand
GGGAATATGCGCACGCAGGCCATGCAATCCACGAATGTCGTGCCACAGGCCTCGACGCGTCTCTTCTACGGTAACCAGGGCTGTGGCACGGGTAACGTGTATGGTATAAAATTTTGCGGGCCGGGCCATATCATAACGCAGATTACCGTTTTCATCACTGGAGATCGTCCAGGACAGGGGCCACCCGGAAAGACCCAGTTCATCACGTACGTGCTCCGCCAGTTGACTGTCGTCCCCGGAGGTCGGGCAGGATAAGGGTACGCGTCCAGGTGGTCGTACCGTTGTTTACATCATCCGAAATAAATTCGTGGTTGAAATCCAGGGCACTGATGCCGTAGAGGAGGAGATAGCTCGAACACAGTAGCCCCGCGTGGAGATGGATATATAACATCCATTTTCGCATATGCAGTAGATAGGTATGATTTTGCTGTTTGCTGCTTACCATCAATTATTATATATCTTAATCTCTCACAAACGTTTGACAAGCTTTTTCATATAGAATCTCTGTTGACTTTTTTCAGTGGTCAGGGTATAGATGGTTGATTATATCCTCATACCATGATCTGCCAAATTTTTCTAACTGTTGCGATTGGAAAGATGGAAGGAAAGAGTCTGTCGGGACCGCAGTCAACCGGCCTGCCCCCGGGGCGTAAAGATCTGATTAAGGCCTGTGCAGCGAATGGAATACCTTTTGCTACGGTGGGTCGCCCCATGAAGATCAGCAGAGAAGAAATCATTGCCTTAACCGTTCGGAGTTAGGTAGAATGTATGCATCATTTATCCGATAAACCATATCTCGGTATCTCATCCAGTCTCTTCCCCACTACGGAGCTTTTAATAGACGAGTTCGGTCTGATGGATCGGCATGGCATCACGGTGGTTGAAATAGGGTATGAACAGACCGGTCCGGCGCTCATGGAAAGAAATCGATATGAACAGTTGATCTTATTGAAAGAAATGGACACCACGCCATTATGGTCTCTTCACGCGCCGTATCGGCCTGAACGGGATATTTCCCTCCTGGACGATGATCAGAGGCAACGGGCGGTACAGCACACAATCAGGGCCTTTGACCTGGCGCATGATCTGGGGATATCGTTGATGGTTATGCATTGCAGTCAAACACCGATCGGTTCTGGTGAACGACTCAACCGATGTAAGAAAGCCCATCGCAGTCTGTCCACCCTGGTTTCTGAAGCACGACGTCGACAGGTCCGTCTGGCGGTGGAATTTTTACCGCCAGAGTGGTTGGGCGCCGGGCTGGAGGAGTCGTTCAGGCTGGTCGAAGATCTTGACCCCGAATGGATCGGTTTCTGCCTCGACACCAACCATGCCAACCTGACCGGCGATCTGGCGGAGATGGTTCATGCCCTGGGGCCCAGATTATGGAGCCTCCACATCTCAGATAACGCCGGACGCAAACAGCAGCACTGGATGCCTTTCCAGGGGGTGATCGACTGGCCGGATTTTATGCAATCACTCGCCCGAATACAATATACGGGGCCTCTGGTCTACGAACTCGACCCATTTGCCGAAGGACCTGCGTTTGCATTAAACGCGATAAAGAAAAACTTTGACCTGTTGATGGAGTTTTGGACAGGTGAGTAGTATTTCATGAATGTTCAGATTACTCGACATGCGCTCGATCGCGTACCGCTATCACTTCTTATTGACGACTCCACGCTGCTCGTCAACCTGAGCTATTTCTGGATGCGGGACCGTAATGCCGTGGACGGTGAGAACAGGCGATGGGAAGATGTGCCGGTGGTCATCCCAGAATCATTTACCAGGACATTCGCCGAATGGTGCCTGGCTCATGGAGTGCGCGGAAAGTACAGCGTGGTCCCGTGTCCAGCGGGACTGGGCCGTGTCGATGAACAAATTCCACTTTTTACCGGATCCCAACATGAAAGCTGGCTCAAGATGTGCCGGGAGACCATTATGCCGGCATTTGATATCACGCCGGAGATGCTCACCCACTCGGTCGTTGTGGATCCGAAAACACTGAAGCCGCTGCCATCAGGCATCTGGGAACAATATGAATGGGTATCGCTTCCCGATGATGAGGACGGGCCGATCATCGAGTACATCGCCACGGCCTGTCGTATCCTTGATCAGGCCGGTTTGCCGCCAACCGGGGTTACTTCGCCCGGCTACTTCGGTGGGCAGACCCTATCTTTTTATACCCATTGCCTCGGCCAGGCGGTTCGATCGGTCAGCGGGACGCCTACGCCGTTCTTTTTTACCCGGTCTGCCGACAGGGGGCGTGTAGAATCCCCGGTCTGGCATAAGGACAAAAAACAGGGAATAGGAGTGGGTGAAATGATCACCTGCGCCGGAGACTGGACTGGGAACTGGACAGGTTATGGAGAGGTAAGCGCAGATCGGTATATCACTGATGACCTGCAGGGAGGCCGTCTGCCCGAAGTGATTGACGCCGGCGATCCCGCTCTACTCTGCAGCCACTGGCAGGGATTTTATGGGCTGCACAATGAGGATCAACGCGGTTTTAAAACCTTGCAGACGGTGGTGGAACGTCTTAAGGCACGTGATCCGAACGGCGAATGGACCCAATGGCGAAAATGCAGTGAAATCGCAGGCTATACCTGCTGCCGGGAAATGGCGGAAATCAAGGTGGAAAAGAACACCATCGAGCTTGATCTGCCGGTGCTAAGTTCTGAACTCACGCTACGCGTTACCGGGGCGGACGTCAAAGAAGTCAAAGTAGACGGTAAGCCCTTACGTGTAGCCAAAACAAGACGTGTATTCATAAGCGGGACTTTTATCCGCTTTGCAGATGAGACCTTGGTGGCGTTTGATCCAAAGGCGAGGAAGGTACGAATTGAGGTTGCCTGAGCCCCGACTCCTTCCTTTTGGATGTCGCCATCAAACCTTTTGCTATAATAAAGGAAAATACCGTGAGCGATCACACACAAATCCCCCATCTTTTAAGGCTGATCGATGACGAATCGGCTACGGTCAGGAAGGCTGCCGCAGAAGCTCTGCTTGCATTCGGCTCTTCATTGGAGCTCGCCCTATCTCAACTCAAAGAGCCGTTAGAAGAGGGTCAGGTACAGAAGATTCGGAGTTTTTTGAAAGGGTACCCCGGGGCTGAGTCCTCTGCACACGATGCTGAGGCAGACGCGTCCATTTTTCAGCCAGGTCAGCTCGTCAGGCACAGGCGCTACAACTACCGCGGTGTCGTGGTGGCCACCGATTTGTCCTGCCAGGCAGATAACGACTGGTACTTTTCTAACAGGACGCAGCCCGATCAGGGTCAACCCTGGTACCATGTGCTCGTTCATGATTCAGATCAGATGACCTATGCCGCACAGACCAGCCTGGAAGAGGACCCCTCGGATGAGCAGGTGGTTCACCCGCTCGTTTCTCATTATTTTTCCGATTTCCATGATGGGCAGTATATCAGAAATGATACCCCCTCGCCGTTTGAATGATTGATATAAAGGAATCCTATGGAACGAATCGCAATCGTCACCGGCGCCGGTACTTTTTTCAAGGTGTTCCATTGCTCAGGATTATGACCGTAAATGATCATTGCCTCTTCACTACGGGCGATATCCATGATTCGCTTTGCGCTTTCCAGGGCAAGCGGCGGGTTCCAGGCGGTGGGAAAACCTTCGTCTATTTCTGCTGGTCGGGAAACGGGGTCTCCCGTGAGCAGTACGGCGCCAGTACGGGGCAAGCGAATGAGCAGTGAAAGTTGACCGGGCGCATGACCAGGTGCAGGGAACAAGGTGACGCCGGGACACAGGTTCGTATCCTCACGGATCAACTGGTAGGTCACATCAGCAGGCCATGAAACAGGGGAACGATCAGCAAAATAACGGGGCGAATCGAGGGCGCGTTCGGCCTGTCCGATCACCATAACCGCTTGAGGAAAGTCGGCGATACCGCCTACATGGTCGATGTCCGTGTGGGGCATCACCAGCCACTGGATATCAGCCGGTTTCAACCCGATAAGTGCAAGCTGGCCAGCAGCTGTCAAGCATCATCCCAGCCATAATGCAGCTTCCCATCAGCGATATAATCTGCTTGTGAATCAACAGATTTAGCCTTAGTATAGACTATCTAAAATCACTGAAATCAAAACTCAAATCCATTTGTTTATAACTCTGCACTCTGTATTTTTTAAGGAGCCTCCATGCCCTACGATGTTCAGGCCGTACGTGCTCAATTTCCCGCCCTGAAAGAAACCGTTGATGGTAAACCAGTGATTTATTTTGATAATCCCGCCGGCACCCAGGTCCCGCAGAAGGTGATCGATGCTGTCACCGATGTACTGATGCATTACAATGTCAACACCGAGGCGCCCAACACAGCAAGCCGGAGATCCACTCAACTGGCGCGGGACGCCCGCCAGGGGGCGGCTGATTTGCTGGGCGCCGATCCGGATGAGATCGCATTCGGAAACAACATGACCTCCATGGCGGTCCTGCTGAGCCGTAGCCTTGTTCATGAAATCAAGACGGGGGATGAGATCGTCGTATCCCACATGGAACATGATGCCAATGTAGGGCCATGGGTACTCATGGCCGAGGAAGCCGGGGCGACCGTGCGGTGGATCGACATTGATCCGGACACCTACGCCATTGATGTAGAGAATGCAAAGGAAAAAATCAATGCCAATACAAAGGTTGTAGCCGTCAGCTATGCGGGTAACGGTACCGGTTCCATCAATGACATCGCCTCCATCATCGATCTGGCAAAAAAGCAGGGGGCATGGACCTTCATCGATGCCGTCCAGTATGCTCCTCATGGATTGATAGATGTCAAAGCGCTTGACTGCGATTTTCTATCCTGCAGCGCGTACAAATTCTATGGGACACATGTCGGCATCCTGTACGGCAAACGGGATCTGATGGAAAGTTTGCGCGCCTATACGGTCCGTCCCAGCCTGAAGAAACTGCCGAGCCGCTGGGAGCCGGGGACGAAGAATTATGAAGGGCTCGCCGGCATGCTGGCGGCGATCGACTACCTGGCAGAGTTGGGCGTCACCTACGGCGGTGCATCGCCGGGTGCAGATAGGCGAGAAAAACTCAAATCTGCCTGGCCGGTCATTATAGATCACGAACAGCAACTTGCTGGCCGGCTTGTAGCGGGTCTTCAATCCATTCCCGGCGTCAAGGTCTACGGCATCACGGAACCAGATGATATGAATAAACGGGTGGCCACCGTCTCGTTCCGAAAGGACGGCCTGACACCACTCCAGTTAGGCGAGGCTTTAGGCACAGAAGAGATCCACTGCCGTTGCGGTGACTATCTCGCCGTCGCCTTGATAGACCGCCTCGGGCTCAAGGATACCGGCGGATTGACGCGACTTGGTCCGGTTCATTATAATACCTTTGAAGAAGTCGATCGGGCTATTGAAGTGGTTGAAAGGGCGTAAAACGTGGAGATAGCCCTCGATCACGACCCGACCTCCTGCTCTGAAAACTCTACAAAACCGTACATCTCCGGCACATGCATGCTGCCCATGCCCTGGCAGGTCCAGGTCCAGTCGTGAATGAACGTCTGCTCCCGGTCCCGGTGTACCCGCGACATATTCACCCGCCAGGTATCTCCGTGTTCGGGCGGACAACTCACGCCAATGCACTGTGGGGCCATGCTCTTCCAGTCGAAAGCGATTTCCACGGTCCATCCTTTATCGACGATCCATGGCGCATTCAGCGTACCATCAACCTGGATAGCGGTTTTAAGTCCTTCGAAATCCCACTCGTTTTTTGGATTGCCCCGCCGATGGTGTGGAAAATCGAGCAGTAAATCCCAGACGCAGTTCAGGGCGTTGATCTCCAACTCCATATAGTTCATCGCATCACCGTCCGGATCGATGAACACTTCGAAATCCGTGTCGGATCCGCAAATGGCCGAGTCTCGCGCCGTCAGCGTTCCCCAGACATCCGGGTCCTCCAGGTCGGCCCCTACATAAAAATATTCATCGTCCCACAGTATCTTGGCGCGGGGTGCTAAAAAAGGGATGGGCTC
>CAJXCW010000300.1 GCA_913051705.1 uncultured bacterium | reverse complement strand
GAGGCAGGAACGCTAGTTTTTTTAACGGCGGATGAGGACTCCTTTTTTCGGCGAAGGCCGATGAACAGGAAGAAAGCAGCGATCACGACCAGAAAGTAGGCGGGTTGGTAGGGGAGGGCGCCGGGGAAGGCCTCGTCTGGGGTTGATTTGATTGTGGAGAAATTGCGGACGACGGAGTCGATGAGGAGTCCGCCGAGGACGATGTGGAAGGCGAGGGGTGGGCGGAAGGCAAGGGGGCCGGTGGTAGGACGGGAAGGGGCCGCTGATTTCGCTGATTCGGGGGGGTGGGGGATGCTCGGAGGGATTGATCGCTAATTTTTGAATGCCGGTGGTCTGAATCGTGACTTTACAAACTTGTGGAGCCCGGGCTAGGTTCCCGCCCCTACCGGCAGGGACCACGGAGAGATGGCTGAGCCCGGTTTAAGGCGCTCGATTCGAAATCGAGTGTAGGGAAACCTACCCTGGGTTCGAATCCCAGTCTCTCCGCCAGACCCCCCATGCTGCAACGCGGCATGGGGGGTCTGGCGTTCTGGGCGGGAGGAAAACCCATGCCGAGCCTTAGCGAGCCATCCGTGAAGGTGCACGAGCCTCTTTCCCGGCTGGGACTTGCTCTGGGGGAGTCTGCCACCATCACCGTTTTTCACGGACCCGAGGATTGTCTGAGCTCCCACCAGGATTTGGGCTACCGGGGAACAAGAATCGGTTTCTGGCCATCCCACAGTGATGAGGTCTTGGCCAAGGACGGGGAAAATGTGATCGAGTCCAACGGACTCACTCCCGGGTAGACAAGCTTCTTCCGGCTTTTCATTGCTGGTCTCCGGAACAGCACCTGGTCCTCCGGCTCACACCGCCTGTGAACACCGCTCCAGGGGCTGCTAGGAATTTGCTTTTGAGGCTGAACGGTTGAGGGCGTCATTGGTGGGATCGGAGAGGGGTGAAAGGGGGTTGATTTCAGAAATTTCACCTGCAACAGGCGGACCACAACTCCAGTTGTTTGGCCAGCATCCGCCACAGCCACTCCATTCAGTAGTCGCAGCATGCGATAGGGAAGGGGATAAACACAGCAAAGCTGCGACGAGGAGGAAGCGTGGTATTAGGGAAGGTGAAACTGTGGGGTGATGAGTCATTTAGAATATGGCTCAGTATAACACATGCCCCCTATGTATAGGACTATATATGGGAATCAGGGGAAATGTAGGTGCTGGGACGGTCATTTTCAACATTCAACATTCAGCACGGAACATTCAATGTCCAAGTGAAATGCAATATCTAGGATAAGAAAAATATCTTATAATTGAAAATTGAATGTTCCGTGTTGAATGTTCGAACTAGGTTCTCGCCAAACCTATTACCGAACCGTTGTTCTCAGGGTAGGGCAATGACTTTGCGAGACATCGCCTTGTTATGCTTCTATTGCGAGGAAGCTGCGGTGAGGAAATTCGCCTATCAAGAACCTTTTTTGCGAAAGTCATTGCCGGAGTCCTTGTTTACGTTTACTTAAATTGCGCTATGGCCGTAACTCCGAGCAAAGACTACAAACGCAAAGAGCGTTAAATAAAGAAAATCGAAAAGCGCAAGGCGCGAGAGGAAGCGAAGGCAGCAAAGAAGGCAGCCCAAGCGAGCGATTTTGAAGGCTCGAAAACTGAGTTAAATTCGGACTGACAATATCTGTACTACTGAAAATATGCACAAAGACTACGGGCTGGAGCAGCAAGCAATAACTGAGCTATTCAAGCAGCCCGAGTCTGCTGAAGAGTGGCGGAGCTATGCTTTAAGCGAGGAGCAGATAAGGCACTTTAAAGAGAATGGCTTTGTTAAGGATATAAAAATACTGGATGATGATCAAATTGAGCAACTTCGTGCTAGCCTACAGGAACTGACGAATCCATCCAATCCGGGTAACGAATTTTTCTACGAATACCATTCAAACGAGTCCGCGAATAAGGACAGGGTTTTGTTTCATGCTCTTGGAGCGTGGCGGGTGAGTCCGGTATTTCATGATATCCTCTGGGCTCCAGCTTTTCGCATGGCGGCCTATCAATTAATTGGCAAAGGGTTCCGCTTATTTCATGATCAGCTTTTTTCTAAACCAGCGAAACATGGTAGTGTAGTATCATGGCATCAGGATTTCTCATACTGGACATGGACTTCTCCGATGAATCATCTTACGGCATGGATTGGTCTCGATGATGTAAGCACAGAAAACGGCTGTATGTATTATGTCCCCAAAAGCCACAAATGGGGGTTGCTCGAAAAAACCGGTCTTGCAGGTGATATGGATTCGGTACGCAAGGTATTATCCGATGAGCAAATCGAAGACTTTGATAATCAGGTTCCGGTTGAAATGGAAATAGGGCATGCGAGCTTCCATCACCCATTGCTTATGCATGGTTCTTATGAAAACAAATCTGACCGCTCGCGGCGTGCTACGCTAATCAACGTTTTTGCCGATGGCGTTGTTTCTAATAAAGATCAGGATAATGCCCCGGGGGCTGATAATTATCCCCAGGTTCCAAAAGGTGAAGCTATGGGCGGAACATATTACCCGCTGTTAATGGATCCGGAAAATGAGATTGGCCAGTTGGATGATATTCCGACTATTAATACCGTTGGATGAATAACGTCAAAAGTGATACATCGCTACGAGGCTAGAGGGATCCAAGAAACTCCTCTTTAATCGGTATCGATACCGATTTGGGGGAGAAGAAACGAAAAAGGGGCCAGACGCTGAATCTTGTAATTGCCCCATGTCTTGTTCAATGTAATTTGACTCTATTAAGGGTTCCTGTTTGATGGCTCACCTGTTTGTGAAAAGCAAATGGCTAATAATGAAAAACCTCCTTCTCGTCATCTCGTTCGCCCTTATCGGCGCATGTGTCCATGCTGCCGATACCCGCCCGAATATCGTGTGGATTATCCCGGACGACATGTCCGCGCATTTTTCGTGCTACGGTGAAACTGCGATCGAGACACCCAATGTTGACAAGCTGGCAGCAAGGGGCTTGAAATTCACCAACGCCTACGTGACTGCGCCGGTGTGTTCGACCTGCCGCTCGGCGTTTATCACCGGAATGTATCAAAGCAGCATCGGTGCGCACCATCACCGCAGCGGCCGGGGAAAATTGAAGATCCATCTACCCGAAGGGGTGAAAATGGTTCCGGAATTGTTCAAAGAAGCTGGATACCACACATCGATCACCGGTTGGCCTGGAAAGAAGGGGCGCCTGGGCAAAACGGATTACAATTTCGAGTGGGATAGATCTATTTACGATGGGGCCGACTGGTCGGGGCGAAAGGAAGGCCAGCCTTTCTTTGCGCAGATCCAAACTCCGGGCGGAAAACGCCGCGGCAAAGATGCACGGGGTTGGGATAAGATAGGCGCGGCCGCAGAGGCAAAATTCGGCAGCCGCACCTCCACAAAAGTCGGTGCTGCTAGGAATTTGCTTTTGAGGCTGAACGGTTGAGGGCGTCATTGGTGGGATCGGAGAGGGGTGAAAGGGGGTTGATGAAGCCTGATGATTTGGTCATCACTCGGCCCTGGCAACAGCACAAATTGGGCCGCCCCAACATCGGTATTGGTCGCCTTCACTGGCTCATCATCGATCTGGGGGTGCGCTATCCAAATCAGGAATGGGTCTGGCCGGACTGGATCATCTTGGATCGGGCCGACCTCCAAGAGTTGACCAAGATCATTCGGCAGACGGAGTATATCATGCTTCCGACGACCAAGAATGTTCGGGCCTTGTTTGCGAAGTTGCCGGAAACCTTGTCTGCAGAGAGGTCAACCAACCTATACTCAAGATTGGCCATTGTTGTGAATGACCTCCTGTTGACGATTCTGGAGGAGCGATCCTCCCAGAAGATCGAACTCCGTGAGCACCTCACGAGTAGCCGGAGGAGCGTGGAAATTTTCCTCGCGCATCTCAAAGAGAACGCCAACCAAGCATGGACTCTGGAGGACCTCGCCAGGGAATGCGGACTCGGAGTGACTAGGTTCATACACTACTGCAAGCAGATCACCAACCGGTCTCCCATGGCCTACCTGAACGAATGCCGACTTGATTCAGCGAGGGAAATTCTGGAGCAAGACCCCAAGGCGACGATCACCGAAGTCGCTTTCGACTGTGGATTTTCATCCAGCCAATATTTTTCAACCCAGTTCAAAAAGCGCTTCAAGTGCACTCCCCGGTCATTGCGGGCGCACTCGAAAAGGCAGATTCCTTGCAGCAAGAGTGAAATCCAAGTATCGCAGCGAGATTCTGGAAACTGATATACCCGTCCTGCTTCGACAGGGACGGAAGCGGCCCGGCTACGAAGCTTTGCTTCTTCTTGGAAAATGTCTGTCCAGATTTTCTGCAGGCGGTAATGATCGCTTGTCTCTGTATAACCCCTTTAAACAAAGAAAAATCATGAAACGACGTTATCTAATCCATTTGGGAATCTTGTGTGCATCGAGTCTCACGATCGCAACGGCGGCGGAAAAGGCCGAGGCGGAAAACCTTCCCATAATCGATATTTCGCAACAGACCGAACGGCACGTGGTCATCGCCGCCGGCACGGAAGAGATCTACCAGGGCCACCCGACGACCGTCTTGCTGCCCGACAAGAAAACCATGTTCGCCGTATGGAGCATCGGCCACGGCGGGCCGGGCGGCCCGATGGGCCGCAGCGACGACGCGGGGCTGACCTGGAAACGGTTGGACGATCGGCTTCCGCCTGGCTACAAGACACACCGCAACTGCCCGAGCATCTACCGCATGGTCGATCCGGCGGGCAAAGAGCGGATTTGGGTTTTCTCCGCCCATCCAGGAATTGCGCGCATTGTCAGCGAGGACGGAGGCAAGACCTGGAAGGAAATGCCCCGACTGGGCTTCCCTTGCGTCATGGCTTTCAGCTCCGTGGTTCAACTCAAGGACGGCAGCTACCTCGGCATGTATCACCGCCGCCAACCCGACGGCTTGCAAGTGCTTCAAACGCGAACCACCGACGGCGGGTTGACATGGTCGGAGCCGACCGTATCCGCGCAGGTCAAGGGCAAAGCCGTCTGCGAACCGTTCGTCTTCCGCTCGCCCGACGGCAAGGAGCTTTGCTGCCTGATGCGAGAAAATACCCACAAAGGGCGCAGTCTGATGATGTTCAGCAGCGACGAAGCCAAAACGTGGAGTAAGCCGCAAGACACGCCCTGGGGATTGACCGGCGACCGGCACGCGGGCGTCTATACGCCCGACAATCGCCTGGTAATTTCCTTCCGCGACAAAGCCCCCGGCAGTTCGACCTACGATCATTTCGTCGCCTGGGTGGGCACTTACGACGACATCCGCAAAGGCAGGCCCGGCCAGTATCGCGTGAAGCTTCTCCACAGCTACGCCGGCCACGACTGCGGCTACCCCGGCATGGAGATATTGGACGACGGCACGGTAATCGCCACCACTTACATCAAGTACAAGCCCGGCAAGAAGCAGCACTCGGTCCTCAACACGCGGTTCACACTGGCGGAACTCGACCCCTTGGCCAAAGAGGCGGACGCTCGCCGCAAAGACCGCTAGCCGAAAGAGAAGGCCGGCTTGGAGACCCGTAGAAATACCGCTTGGAGATGGCCGCACCCTGATCCTCGAAGATTCCTGGCTGCCATCAGATCCTCGTGCCAATCGGCAGATGCTCGGGAGTTCATAAGAACACTATTTAATCGAGCGACCTCGTGAGGCAAGAGGAAACTGAATCCTTAGTCTTTCGGGGAAAGCAATCATCTGAGAAAATCTCAGATGGTTAATGACTCTCGCGACCAAATCCGCTCCGCAATTACTTGTTCCAAACCGCAGCTGACATCGTGAATTTCAATCATCTAAAACCTTCCTGCCAAAGTGTTGGTAACCAATGATCTGGAGCGTTGTCCTGTGTTTCAACCTTGTCTGAAACCGACGAATTGGATAGGCGGGGGAGTGACAGAATAAAACTGTTCGGCTAAGAAATCGGAGATATGCAACGATACCTGCTCAACCTTTTGC
>CAJXCW010000299.1 GCA_913051705.1 uncultured bacterium | reverse complement strand
CCTTTTTTATTATAGCCTGATGCTTTACATCAGGGTACTTTGTAATTGATGAAAATCTTTCAAACGTCGGATAAATTGTTTTCCGGAAACGAAGTACAGAATATCAACCCACCACCTGCTACCTGCTCTGATGCCCAGGCATCAGTCGCATTCACATCGAAGAAATGGTAGGCATCTATGCACCCGTCTGATGAAATTAAGACTCTGAGGGAAAAACACTATAACGCTACAATGATTGATATTGAAGAATTGAATCCTGAACTCTGGATATTGCGCGTCCGACCGGATGATGAGCTGCCTTCTTACAAACCTGGTCAATACACCACACTTGGCCTCGGCGATTGGGAACCCACGAATGATCCGGCCAACAACGAAGACGTAGGAGAGAATCTTAAATCCAAGTTAGTCCGGCGTGCCTACTCGATGTCTTTTCCCATGTACCATGATGATCCCGGTCAGCTTCTGGCCCCTGAAGACCTGGATCACTTTGAATTCTATATCACCGTAGTCGTCCGTAATGGAGAACCGGGACAGGATCCGACGCTTACACCGCGTCTCTGGGCCTTGAAAAAAGGAGACCGCTTATGGATGGGACCAAAAATCACGGGGCATTATAATCTGGATTATATAGATCCGGATGACCAGGTTATCTTTGCGGCAACGGGCACCGGCGAAGCGCCTCACAACTGTATGATTGCAGACATGCTGCGGCATGGTCATACAGCGGCGATTGTGTCTATCGTTTGCGTACGCTATGCGCGTGATCTGGGGTATCAGAAGACCAACCAGCAACTGGCGGACCTGTATCCAAACTACCACTACATCACACTCACTACCCGTGAAGAACATAATCTGAGCCGTAAGGTGTATGTTCAGGACCTGATTAAATCCGGCGAGTTGGAAGCGCAAACCGGCATCACGCTCGATCCGACGCGAACGCATGTATATATCTGTGGGAACCCCGATATGATCGGCGTACCGAATTATACCAGAGAAGGTGAGAAATCTTACCCTGAAACATTAGGTCTGGTGGAACTGCTCGAATCAAGGGGATTTAAAGCGGACCATCGAAGAGATAAAGGGAATATACATTTCGAGGAGTATTGGTAATATCAAACCCGAGTTCGCAACACATCACAGACCTGCCAGGTGGCCTGTTCCATCCTGGGCAATAAAGAAGCGGCTTCCTGAAATTTCTTTTCCCGTCCAAACCGTTCCATTTGTCCTGAAAGGACGACCAGGGATTTGGCGCCGAAATGCTTGACGGCCCCTTTTAAAGTATGGGCAGCCCTCTCCAGATGTTCTTCGTCATGCTGCTTAATCGCCTGCTTGATCTGTCCTAAAAACCGTGGTGACTCGTTTAAAAATATCGTGACCAGTTCGGATAGCAGTTCCGGAGATTGGTCGAAGTGATCCGGCCAGGCTATGGTCGCTTCGGAGTCATCTGTTTCCTCATCTAAGGACAGCGTATTTTAAATCAGAGGTTTCTTCTTTAGCATCCGTTTTAAAAATAAAGATCTCCGCCAGCGTACTTTCCTCTTCCTGGACATCCTCAGAAACATATCCTAAGAGTCCGTATTCTTTTTCGGCGATTTAAACAGGCGATTCATCGTCTCATTCATCTGTTGTAAGCCGGCTTCTATTTGCTTTTCCTGATCCGGTGATGGCGTTCCCTCGTTATTCACCATCTCCTGAATCGCCTCTTCAACCATACTGGCGGTGTGGCTGATGTCCGGAAAATCGAAAGTAATGAATGCCTCTCTGAGGCATTATTGAAACGCACTTCGCTCGCTGTGCTTTCCGTTGATTTGTCGTTTCTCTAAAATATAAAAATATCTTCCAGGCCGACATCTACCACTTTACCGTATTGGGTCAGAAGGTTCAGATCCATTTTATTTTTATCGCCGACAATGGATATCAATTTAGGTTGTCCCTTAATCTTCTCTGCGTGAAACTTGAGCATCAAGTCCATATCGGCTGCCTGGATTTGTGCATACCGCTCTTTTCGCGGATCTACAGGCAACTCAAGCCGCTCCCAGGCACGTACAGCGCCCAGTACGCTTCGAAAGCCCAGCTTGGATGTACGATAGCGATTTAATATGGCGTTTTGTGCGGCAGCGAATCGTTCCGGGGATTGCGGAAGATTTTCTATCAATTCCAGAAAGACGCCTACAGCTTCTGGAGACTTATCCGCCTGTGTACCAATCACACCGATCATCAGATCCTGATCGCCCTTACGACCTCCGTTGACATATTGCGCATTTGCTGAATACGCCAGGGCTCTGGCCTCACGCAGTTCTTGAACCACGATGGAAGACATATCACCGCCGAAATAATTATTGTACAACTGTACGGCAGGCCTTCGTGCTTCATTATAATCTTCACCGCCGAATTCGATCCGGACCTGCGCCTGAGCCATCTCCTTGTGAAAAAACAGGATCTCTGTCTCTGCCGGTTTCCGAGCTTTTAAAAACGGATAGGGCGGCGGGTCTTGCAGCGCGCCGGTGATCGGATGATGCTTTTCGAGCGCATTCATCACCTGTTCGATCGGCAACGTGCCGATATAGGCGATCGTATGTTTGTATTTGAATAAATCTTTGACCATGCCGTGCAACGCTTCTACGGTCGCTTTTTGAATCTCTTCATTCGGCGTCATACTGAGGTATTGAGACGCTTTACCAAACCGGTTGTATTGTATAACCGCCTGATGAATGGACCGGAAGTTCTTCTTGGCATCTTCACGATTGACCAGAATAATTTTAATCAATTCATCCAGCTTCTCCTGAGAAGCCTTCGGGTTTTTGGCACAATCCATCATCAGAGCCAGGGATGCATCGAAATTTTCGTCCAGGCCGGAGATGCTGAAATTGGTCTGATAGGTCCCGGCGCCGAAATTAAATGACGTACCCAGCTTATACCATTCTTTCTTCAGTTCCTCCGCACTATATTGTGAGGCCCCGGACCGATTCAGAAACATGGCTGCAGCACCTAATTTGTCCTGATGATATCGGCCGATATCAAAGGTGATCGATAAGGTAAATAGATCATTTAATGGATTTTCAGCATAATACAACGGCACGCCGTCCCGGTATGATTTAATCTGATAGTCGGTTTCCGGGTTCACAAATACCGGTTCGATCATGTCCACAGGTCTGGACATGATATCTCTGAAAAAGACGCTCTCCCTGGTCCGATCGATCTCAATCTTGTTGATCGGCGGCTTTTCGATTTGAGGAACCTCATGCTGCCCATTCAGCCGGTAACCGGCGACGTAGTCCGAGCCAAAATACTGGTTGGCCACGCGGACCAGATCGTCTTTGGTCAGCTTCGACATCCGATCCAGACCGGCTATGGTATGATCCCAGTCCTCATAGCTCAGGAAAGCACCGCGCATCCAGGAGACCCGGCTCCCGTTCGACTCCAGGCCGGCCTTCTGACTTTTCTTGAAATCATTCACGATGGCCGGAATAATCCAGGTCTCGAAGTCGCCCTTTTTCACCATCTCAAGCTGCTCGAGTAGCAGTTGTTCCACTTCTTGCAGCGTCTGGCCCTGCTTCGAAATACCCCAGAGCGTCTGGTACCCGTAATCGTTGTACATTGGTGGAGAACTACCTGCCTGCCGAACTTTTTGCTGCTGATTCAGATTCAAGTTGATCAAGCCGGCTGTTGCATTATCCAGGACCATATCGACCAGTTGCAACGCTTCCGCATCAGGATGGCCCTGAGCTACGGTGCGAAACGCCAGCATCACGTACTCTTCACCGAGGTATTGCACTTCCACACGCTCTACACCATGTAACGGCGCTTCTTCCCATGTCTTCTCTGCAGGCAACGCTTTGGACTGCCAGACGGAAAAATGTTTGTCTATCAAAGTAATGGTATTCGATATATCGATATCACCTGAGATGAAGATGGCCATGTTATTTGGTACATAGTAGGTTTCAAAAAAGTTATACATGTGTTTCAGGGACGGATTCTTCAGGTGCTCGACCGTACCGATGGTCGGCTGCTGGCCATACGGATGGACCTTGAAGAGCTTGTCCATCACAGCGGTGTTGATGATCCGGCCTTTGTTGTCGAGCGCGCGATTTTTCTCTTCGTACACGACTTCCAGCTCCGGTTGGAACAGGCGAAATACCGGTTTCTGAAAACGATCGGATTCTATCAGTGCCCATTGCTCCAGCCGATTCGAGGGCAGATTCACCTTGTATACGGTTTCCTCGTGCCAGGTATGCGCATTGACGGCTGTCCCGCCCATGCCGCTGTAAATTTTATCCAGCTCATTCGGAATGTCATATTGCCCCGCCAGCTGGGATTCAGCATTGATGGCCTCATATATCTCCGCCCGTTTTTCCGGGTCCGTCTCCTGATAGTGCTGCTCATATAGTTCGATAATGCGATCTATATGAACCCGCTCCTTTTCATAATCGAGCGTGCCTATATTTCTGTTGCCTTTAAACAGCATATGCTCAAGGTAATGCGCCAGGCCGGTCGCTTCTGTCGGATCATGTTTGCTGCCGGCGCGTACGACAATTTCCGCATAAAACCGCGGGGTCTCATGATTTTCCGTCAGATACACGGTCAGCCCGTTATCCAATTTGTAGATATGGACGTTCATCGGATCTGCCGGATTCGGGCTGTTTATGCGCATATATCCGGCATATGATGTGGCAGCAAGGGCGTGCATCACCAGGGCGTAGAGCGCCATGTTTAAAATGACTCTGATGAAGGCCGACATAATAATCTCCTTTACAACAAACGAAATTTGTTTTTTTTCTGTGTTTACGCTTGAAATCCTGCGGACTGGTCGGTAGTTATAGTACTATAGGTAGCACGTTAAATGAAGCGTAGTCCCTACCATATTCTTAAGAAACATAATATACGTGAACCTGGAAATCAACACATCTTTTATATACGTAAAGCGCCGTCTCAAAAACCGTTGACAACAAAAGCCGGGGGTTTTAATTTGAAGAGCGATAAAAATCGACGTGCGTAATACGTGAATATAATCTCAACCAATGTGTACAGACGGTGTAAATGGTCTGTATGTTTTTTGGATAAGTTATGCCTTTTTATGCTATTATAGGGATCATCTGGGCCTTAATGGTCATCGGTATCGGACAATGGGGACGACAGCGTAACCTGGATGTGACTTTGCTCAAGGCTATCCAGGCGATTTTAACGATCGTGGCGCTGGCTATCGTGGCGCCTGACCTGGGTATTTTTAAAACGATTCTGGCCATCCTGTGGCTGTTCCTGTTCCTGGCTGTCTCCTCTTTGATGCAACGTTTTCGGGTGACCATGCCTCCCCCGTCTGTGGTCGGCGGTATCGCGGTAGGGCTGGCCCTGGTTGCTGCCGAGTCGCTCAATATCATGCTGGTCCGCACGCTGATCATGCTGGCGCTGTCCAGCATTTTTCTACTGGGCATGAACCTCGGCTTTAAATTTTTAATCTACCGTATTCTCTGGATTTTCCCAATTCTGTTCGCTGTTTCCGTCATTACCTTCTCTATTATGCATGCGGTACCCGGCGGCCCGTTTGACGCCGGCGGCGAAACGGGCGGCATCCCTCTGACTCCTGAGGTTCGCGCCAATCTGATGCGGAAGTACAACCTCGATGGCCCCCTTTATCTTCAGTACATCTCATGGGTAGGTAATGTATTGAAGGGGGATTTCGGTTTTTCGTTTCAGCATCAGAGCAAAACATGCCAGGAATTGATAGCACAAGCATGGCCCGTTTCCGTGCATCTGGGGCTTATGGCCCTGGTGGTGGCGCTGTCCGGTGGATTAATCCTGGGTATTCTGTCGGCAGTATATCAGAACACCTGGATAGACTATCTGGCCTCGTTGTCGGCGATATTCAGTATTGTCACCCCCAGTTTCGTTATCGCGGTCGGATTAACGCTCGTATTTTCTCTGTGGCTGCACTGGTTTGATACCGGCGGCTGGAATTCGCCCAAAGATTGGGTGATGCCGGTCGTCGCTATGGCGCTGGGTGATATGGCCGTT
>CAJXCW010000298.1 GCA_913051705.1 uncultured bacterium | reverse complement strand
TAAATATCTTCGTAAACTCATCTGAAGTCGACACCGCTGTTGAGGGAAAATCTATCACATAGGCCGTCGCACTTTGTTTACTTTCAATATCAATATGCCGTGCGCCGTCGTCGTTCACCTCATTGTATGTCACCTCCCAATTTACCGGATATTCGAAAGACAAACCAGACTCATTATAGGATTGAGTATTTAACACATCTGCAGGCTCCGCACACCCGAAGAGTATCATCGGAAAAAAAGTCATCCAGCATATTGTTTTCAACAACATGTTTCAACCCCATTCTTTTGTTATTTACAAATACGACCGCGACCATCTTAACGTAGTACGTCACTACTCCGCACTTATCCTCACCCCACCAGAATCCACCCCAGCCCGATATACATAATCCCGGATATCACCGCAACAACCAGCGCGTAGGGTATCTGGGTCTTTACGTGATCGATATGATCTGAGGCGGCGCCTGTAGAGGCCAGAATGGAAGTATCCGACAAAGGCGAACAATGATCCCCAAACACACCGCCGCCAGCCACCGCCGCGAGCGTTGCGCAGACCAGCCCTGTAATTTCACCCCCTGAATAAGTCAAAGCCATAGGAACAGCAATAGGTATAACAATAGCAAACGTCCCCCACGAGGTGCCGGTAGAAAAGGCGATCACGGCAGCCAGCAGGTAGGACAAAACGGGTAATAACGCGGGGGTCAGGTATCCTTGGGAGATATCAATCATATATTTTGCCGTGCCCATATCTTTGCTGAGCTGGTTTATCGTGTAGGCGAAGGCAAGGATCATGACCGCGGGCATGATGCCTTTTATTCCTGTCATGGCGGTTTCCATAATATCATTTAATGGAATACCCTGAATCCGGATGATAATGCCGAGGGCCACAATGGCTGCCAGAAACGCTTCCATGGTTTTAGCAGATCCGAGGGTGATATAAGTCCCGATGGCAACCGAAATCACAATAAGGACCGGCAAGATAAAATTGAAGAAAAGATTTGTTTTTATGCCTGGAAAAAGAGGGCTTTCCGTCAATTCCTTCCCTATCAACGGCACTGCCCCATCTCGGAGGACTTTACCCTCGTCCATCGCGCGTCGTTCCGCCCCCTTCATGGGACCGAAATCAGGTATTATGCCCATGCCAATAAGACCAACCATCAAGACGGACAGCAAGGCATAAAAATTGTATGGGATGGCCTGGGTGAAGACCGACATCGCGTCAGAGGCATCTAAAATCGGCCCCATGCCAATCAATAACCCCGCGATATATACCGCCCATCCCGTAATAGGAACCAGGACGGAAACCGGGGCAGAAGTGGAATCAGCAATGTAGGCCAGTTTCTCTCGCGAAATCCGGGCTTTATCGGATAGACTGCGCATAGTCGTACCGACAAACAGCGGGCTGAAATAATCACTGAAGAAGACGAACATGCCCAACACCCAGGTCGAGAGTTGAACCCCTACTCGGGAGAGATTCTTATCTGCCATAAATTGAGTAAAACCCTGTATAGCTCCTGTTCTAATGAAAAAGGCAATCAGGATACCGATGAACAGCTCAAGAAGAAATATCCAGGAAAAACCTGGATTGCCGAGGGCATTTACCATCAACGTGGGAAATCCTCTGAGCCCTTGACCTGCAATGAGCACACCGACAAGACAGGCCACCGCCAGGGAATAAATTGCATTTCGGGTTACAAAGGCCAGAATAATGGCCATCGCCGCCGGAATGATAGATAAAATGCCTAAGTCAGGTTCCATGATTTTTATCAGTCCACAGCCAGCGCCGGATTCTTCTCCGGTGTCGGCTTGGGAAAGTCGTTCCAGTTTAAAATGGCGTTATAAACATAATTATGGTCACCATGATTCAGGTGCCGGTGTAAGGGATTAAAACTGTAAAGGATTACCCGTCCGCCCTTATGGCGAGGGACGTCCAGGACCACCCCTTTTCGCTCGAGAGCCTTCTGCCCGGAAACAAATCCCGTGATAAGAAATTCGCCTTCAGGTTCCTGTTTTTCAAACTCCAGGAAATCTTTTTTCTCTTTATTCTCCTCCGGCGGCTTTATACCATATTGGACGACAATCCAGTGCTCAAAGTGTTTAGGAACGGTATACACCGGTCCATTCGTCCGGAAGACATGGTGAATGTCGTCAAATCCATACGTGATCGGATGATCCCGTCTGACGACCATCGTTTGAACAGCTGACCCAGGGGTATTTACGGCGCTGCCGGCCAGCTTACCTATGTTTCTGAGCAAACCGGAATCAGTCGCCAGGGTACCGGCGGAACCCAGTAACAATAATGTACCGTCCGCATTTAAAAACGATTCGAGGTTAGCCAACCCCTGAAACCCGAACCCACCGGTGATATCGGGTGTGGAATCAATCACGCCATGACTGGCATATCGGTCGGTTTTCGTATACGGTCGTATTCCGTATTTTGGATCACGCCCATGAATCATAGCCTTCAGGTTTCCCTGCCCACCCTGATGGGCAATGATAATCATATCATAACGGTCTCTTAAATTCCCCGCTTTTATATCATCATCATTGATATAGTCATAGGCCACACCGGCTTCGTTAAATGTGTATCTCACCCATCCATCCGGTTGAGTTCTGACCCAGTTATGGTATAATGCCAGGCGCGGTAAATCCATTTCGTGCGTAGAAACACCAGGCATCTCTTCTAAAGCATAAACATCCACCATCATATCTTTTGATAACATATCCAGGTGCGCGTTTAAGCCGATTTGCGTCGGAATCAGCAAGCTACCCGTCGGGAAGGTCCGGTCTGAGCTTTCGAAGGCCTCTTCTGCGGCCATCACTTTGAAGTCTTTCAAAGCATATCGAACAGATATGAGCGTATTGGCTCCATTGTGACGGATGGCAAACCCCTTATTGCCCTTACCCAGCATGCGGCCACTGAGCGTAACTGGACCTTTGATCAGTGCCAGGTCATTAACATCAAGAATTTTTTTGTCTTTGATTTCAATGGTATCCACCCGATATACCTTCCCGAGTGTCCAGGATACATCATCATAGGGCCGGTGTTCGGCTTCTTTGGGAAATTTGGTGATGCGTAATAAATTACGTGCGAAATTCCCATAGGGCTGATCGAGGCGAACCACGAAATCTCCTTCTTTGAAAATCCCCTCTTCCACTTCAATCTGTTTTGTCGCCCGGTGGACTTCAATTTTATGGCGTTGCAATTGATTGATCAGGTAGGCCAATCGATCTTTTCCGGCTTGATCAGCGCGCATAATCCAGGCATAGGGGGCCTCACTTAACCCTTTCTGCCGGCTGTTATATCCCTTCTGCCAGAAATTTTCGAGCAGCGTACGACCGTTACGGGCGACCAGACTCAATGACGCCAGCACGCCGGACTGCATGTAATTGGTATTATTACGTAACGACCATATGACTTTCTTAGCCGGCGGGTTGGACCGATACCATTGTGTGGAAGTCACCGGTTTACCGGCATATTTCCCGGTGCTTAAATCTCTTTCCATCCTCTTGGGAACCATATTACCAAAGGTCTCATAAAAACGGCCCAGGGAGTTGTGATTTATCGCCGTCCACATCAGGTACCCGGGATTCCATCCTGTATAAAATCCCCAGGTCCAGACTCCAGGCAATCCGGCTTTATTTAATTCCGTAATCTCCCAGTTGGCAATCCACTGCCATTCCGTAACGGCAATGGGGTCAACCATCTCATTATAGGGTCCGGTGCCCACCGATACATACAACAGTGGCACGGATTCATGTAAATCCAGAACATATTGCGGGTGCCATTCGTGAAACATATTGGCATAATATTGAGATAGTTTCAAAGTCATCTGAATGCCGTCTCGATTGTTATCATGATAGGCATGAACGCCCCAGTAGGGGGGAGAGCGCTCCGGCATATAATTACGGTTATCATAGCCTTCTAAATACCTGTAATACCAGTCTATCGTTCTCGCCCGGCCATCCGGTTCCGTCACAGGAATAATCATCGTGATAACGTTATCACGGATTTCCTTTATATCGGGATGCTCCGAAACGGCCAAACGATACGCCAGTTCCATGACCATCTCAGGCGGACCGGTTTCGGGTGAGTGAATCCCGGCGTTAATCGTCATAATCGGTTTCGCCTCACGGGCTATCCGTTGTGCTTCTATCTTATCCGTTTTTCTCGAATCGGACAGGGATAAGGTGAATCCCTTATAGCGATCCAGATCTGATAGAGTCTCCTCATCGGCAATAATCACAAGGATCATGCGCCGTCCTTCTTCCGTTAACCCCAACTCTTGTATGGTAACCCTCGGAGAAGCCGCTGCGAGTGCATCAAAATATCTATACTCTTCCTCTACATTGGTTAAATAGTCATCTGCACCGACAATATGACCGAGCACATCGCGAGGAGAAGGTACGGTCTCATGATCAGGGATATAACTTACAATCGGTGTGATATACTTGGGATCCGTGGTAAACTTATGGATATCTGCCGTACTCGTTTCATCCACCTGATCCCATCGGGCCGTTGAACGCCACTCGGCATCTTCTGTTGACTGGGCTAAAACAATCGACCTCTGGCACACAATCAAAATCAAGACCAGAATAAAACCAACACCCTTCACTTTTCGTTTAATCATGAACTTCTCCTTTATAATAGACGTTCCAATCACCAACCCCGCAGGCCTCGCATCGTGTCCAAACGAAACATGCCCTCACTATTTACCATTCCTATACTCCACCGGCGACGCAGGTTCTTCATTGACAATGAGCCGAAACACATCGGGGCGGGCATATTGTCCCACCACATCAAAGTCCATCTTGCTCCGTGCAATCTCTCCACGGTCCAGATCCGCATACAGAATACCTTCTTTATCATAAAGCGGTCCCGCCAGAACCCCTCCCATAGGAGAAATTATGGTACTCCCACCCCGACAAATGATATCCGGTTGATCTTTCAAATCTTCAATACCAATTAAATCTGTGGGGTACATCGATTTATCAACATATTGATTACAGCCTAACACAAAACAGCGCCCTTCAAACCCGATATGCCGCATAGTGGCATGCCAGGAATCTCTCTGGTCGGCTGTAGGCGCCATGTAAATTTCAACACCCTTGCCATACATGGCCATGCGGGCAAGAGGCATGTAGTTTTCCCAGCAGATAAGGCCGCCGATGACGCCATAAGGTGTGTTAAAGACAGGTAGTGTACTTCCGTCGCCTTCCCCCCATATAAGCCGTTCGGCTGCCGTCGGCTTGAGTTTGCGGTGCTTACCCAATAATATGCCGTCAGGGGAGAAATAGAGTAAGGTACAGTAAAGTGTGCCTCCGCTGAACGTCGAATCCTTTTCGATCACGCCGATGGCGAGATAGGCCGATGCTTTTTTTACCGCTTCACCAATGATCTCTGTCTCGACGCCGGGCACGTCGATGGCATTCTCCCAGTACCTCTGCCAGGTATACCTCCCCTCTTCCGTCCTGCTGCCGACAACGGTGCCGAAGGTCAGCCCCCGTGGATATGCCGGTATAAAAGCCTCTGGAAAAAGTATGACTCTGGCCCCTTTTGAGGCCGCCTCGTCGATCAAATCACAGGTTTTTTTTACGGTAGCTTCTCTATTAAATAAGACCGGCGCCGCTTGCACCACAGCAACCGGAATCAGATCATATCGCATAAGATTTACCGGAAATAAAATCGTTTATCGATGAGCTTATCTTTAAAAAGTTCGATGGACCTGGACCTGGCCAGTTCGGCTTCCTCCTCGTTATATTTCTTTGGGGTCGTATCATTAAAAAAGCCACTATTTGTATCACGGTACCTATGAATCGTATATTGGATTTTCTCGTCAATTAATTGAGTTTCATAATCGTGAAGTTGTTTTATAATCCGTTTGTCATTCTCCGGTACATGGTACAGGAATTCGGTCCGGAGGTTTTTCCTTCCACGAAATTTAGTCATCCTACCATAAAAAGATACCACAGCCAGGATATCTGCTGAGCGGGCACCCATCTGAATCGCCATGGTACCATCCCATCAGAATCAGACAAAGCCCACCCGGCCATTGGAAAACGCATACCCCTGGATCCGACCAATGGCGACTTCAAAGTTTTTCACCACATCTATTTTATTATGTTCGTCGGTAGGAATAGCAATAACATTCTCTTGACCA
>CAJXCW010000297.1 GCA_913051705.1 uncultured bacterium | reverse complement strand
GGTGTCGGACTGACGGCGATAACGGTCGGCTCATCCCAGGGCTCACCTGGTCGTTTTCGTGTATAGTGTAGCTGCCACCGTTCACCCTTCTCACGATAGGCTACATGTAATGTGCCCTCTGTATCTGCGGCGAGAGCCGGGTAGCTGTGTAGAGGTCCGACGGGTTCGGGCTCGGACCAGGAATCTTCATCCTCAGGGGTATCGGACCAGCGATAGAGGAAATTACCATGATGAGCGCCGATCAGCGCGTGAAGGCGCCGGTTGTTGTCCATGACAAGAGCAGGACCGCAGTGGTTGTCTGTCCCTTGCCCAAGTGTAAACGTGTCCACCGGATCTCCAGACGCACCATCACAAACAGACAGACGAATGCGAACCGCCCCACCTATCTCTGCGGGCGCGTCCAGCCATCCGACGAAGAGTTGGGCGCCACGGCGAACGATCTTGTTACTGATATTGTAGGCAGTGGCTCGGTCCGAACCGTTCTGTGAAAGGCAAACGGGCATATGGCCTCCTTTGTATTACAATCTGTGATTGTTCCTGGAACATGACCTGCACGGACGACTGAATCGCCTGAACGCACTTGATTGCGGTTTGCCAAGGATGCGTGCGCCGTTTTGTGGGGCCAATTTACCATCGGTGACGTAGTGAATCAGTCCGGCTTCCAGGTTTTGTGTGACGCCTGTGCCGAGGTGTGTGCAAAGGCCCCAGAATAATTTCTCAAGATCATGGTAATCATACGCTTCTGTGGGGAAGCCAGAAAGAACGGCGAACCCCCTTACCTCGCGGATTTCGTTTTGAAGATTCTGAAGGGCATCCGCGAGGGTGGGCAATGGGAAGTCTTCGCGGGTAATTTCGGCAAATTGCAGGCCGCGTTCTTTTATTTGCTGAAGGGCTTTGCCGAGATCGTCTTGTTGTTGCGTGGTCAGGGTGAATTTCCAGGATTGGTCCCGTTCAAGGTCTTCACCGGACCAGGCGCTTGCATCTGTGATGGGTTCCATCTGCAGGGTCATTTTGGCTCTCCTGATGGTACCGACTCTAATGTCATGCCCATAGATTGTTCTCTCTTGATGCAGTCGTTCCCATTTTAAATGTCGTGATATATGGGCAGGTATACCCCTGTAGACAGTCCTGTCAACCCTTGACATTTTTACTTTTAGGAATAGGTTGCCGGTGGTATAACAGGCAAATAAAACCGCTCTTCCCATCGCCATCTTCTTTTTATAGGCTTCAAGTAGGCAGTCCATGGTTACCCTGTTTCGTGATAATCAACCCGTGGCCCGTATCGTCCTCTCACCGGACGCCGAACCGGCAGATCGCCGGGCCGCTGAGGCATTGCAGCGGGTTATTCGTCAGATGAGCGGCGCCGAATTGTTAATAAGCTCAGAGACCGGCAAGGCAAATAACATCTGTATCGGCCGGTCAGCAGGGATGGACTTTGACTGTTCGGAGGACCGGCTGGGCTATGACGGGTACCTTATAAAATCCAGCGAAAACCACCTTATATTGACGGGGCGTCGACCTTATTCATCGCTGTATGCGGTGTATCATTTTCTGGAACGGTACATGGGCTGCGGTTTCTTTGAAGAAGGGGAGCAAATTCCACAGAAAGATACCTTTTCCATAGCCGATATGGAAGACCTCTGCGTGCCTCGTTTTACCTGGCGGATCTATTTCGCCAACATGCAGGACGCCTATAGCGGCATGCGCTGGTGGACCTGGGATGAATTCAAGCCTTGGATTGATTATCTGGTCAAAAAAAGATTTAACATCATCGAAAGTGGAAACATCGCCGACTGCTGCGGTATCGGCGCGTTGGCCGCCGGCCGGCTGGGTATCTCGATAGCACTGAACGACTGGCAGAAAGAACGGATCGCGCTGTTGCGTCGGGTGTTCGATTATGCGAGAGAAGCGGGCATAAGGATCCTTTACCGGATGCACCTGCATGTGGGTACACCGAATGTACAGCCGGGCTTTTCGCCGTATGTGGATGGTCAACAACTTCAGATGTTTGTCGATCGGTACCAGGAGAAAACCGGAGAATCGGTCGCAGTCGTGCCGCTGGAATGGTGCGGCGAATCCGAGATCGTGCTTGATCCAAGAGATGAGGTGACCAAACGATTTACCACCGCCGTGGTCGAATCATACCGTGAGGCGCTCGGTACGGATCACCTGTACGGGATATGGCTGCCTACGGAGGAGGTGTGGACCGAAGACGACCCGGCAAAGGCTGCCGAACTCACCCATGCATCGGTCGATGGGATGATCGACGCCATCAGGACGGGCGACCCGGATGCGGTGCTCTTCAGTCCGCGGGTATGTACGGACAACCCGACGGCTGAGGCCCAGGCTATGGCGGTTCGGAAGGCGGGATTGCCGGTGATCGGCAACATGTTTCTCAATCACAGCGGTCGTATGTATGATTTTCTCAGGTGCGACTATTACTGGGGGTTGCCCTGGACCACCGGCATGTGCGGTCAGTGCGGCAGGGAAACCAATCCGAACGGAGATATAAAGACGGCCATCCTGAATGCCCGGTCACTCGCCGATCATCCCAGGGCCTCAAACTTACAGGGTTTTATGGTCTCTTCGGAGACCAACCATAGAAATGTGATGACCATGGACCTCTACGCCGAACTGTCCTGGAATCCGGCCCATGTGGATCCCGATGATTACGTGACACAATGGAATAGGCGGCGTTATGGCGATGCGGCGGAACAAACCTGGCCGGCGGTCAGGCTGTTTGCAGATACGATCATGGCCTATTTCGATCCCTGCACACACAATGGACCGCTTTACAGGAACTGGGACGGTACGGGCCTGCATGGACTTACATCGGGCTCGGTCAAACGCCTCATGGGTTTTCTTCCGGCGTTGTTTGATATACTCAAGATCCTGCTCTCTGCCCATGATCAGCTTAAAGATTCTCCCATGTATCGTTTCGACCTGATCGACCTGGGCCGGACCTATCTGGCCGGTATCTTCAATGATCGTCTGGCTCGTACGCGAAAAGCATTCCGAGCTAAGGACAGGGCCGCTTTTGAAGCACATGCCGGTGAGGTAGAACAGGCCATGCACACGATGGCTCGCTATTGCAGCGCCCACGAGCAGTTCAGACTCAAAACACACGACGACCAGGCGGCACGCTGGCCTCAAATTATACCAGGTCATGAAAACAGCGAGAGCAACTGGATCACGTTTACGGCGCTTATTTCCCTGGAAAACTGGCAGGTGCTTCTGGACTACCTTCCGGAAGACTTCGCAGAGATGATCGTCCACTATTTCCTGCCGCGTGTGCAGCTCTATATACAAAAAATGCGTGACCATCTGGAGCAGGGAAAAGACATATCCGGCAGGCTGGTGGATCGCGGCACGGACATCGACCTGCCTTCCCGTGTTGCGAACTGGGCCACGCCCCAAGGCAACACCCCCTGGTCGCCATACGGAGACACGTGCGAACCTGAACTCACGGATGAAGACGAAGCGATTGCGTTGCGCCTCATCAAAGAAGGTTCGGTAAGCGGTAAATATACCTTCTACGAAGGCCCCCTGGCGCCCCTGGTTGCCGACCTGCTCGATACG
This sequence comes from uncultured bacterium, assembly GCA_913051705.1. Taxonomy (GTDB): domain Bacteria; phylum JAAXHH01; class JAAXHH01; order JAAXHH01; family JAAXHH01; genus CAJXCW01. The sequence continues at coordinate 2,591 of CAJXCW010000297.1, read as the reverse complement.
TATCCGCCACCGGACGACCTCGACGACATCCTCGCCGAGGAAGATTATGTGCCGGCGGACCACCGCACCGTGCCGGCCGGTATGCCGGGAGAGACTATCGAGGGTTTTAATGTACCGGGTTACGTGGAAAACGTTGAGGTTCCGAAAGCACTGAAGTCATATATTATGGTACGTGAAATCAGGAAAGAGTACAACATCGCCCGTGGTGAGATCATGCTGTATCAGGTGATTGTGCATCCGGACCTTCAACTGACCCGGCAGAACAACGAATCTGCCACTTCAGATGGCCACGACATCGCGGTCTTTTCCTTTAACGTTGCGGGAAATACATATCGTTTACTGTTTGACAGCGGGACGGACATGGATGTCGCCTCTTTTGTGGTGAGGATGGTATGGCCGTCGGCAGGTGAGGAATAATTCCACCTTACATAGTTACCCGAATAGCGGGTTCGTTGCACCGCACGCAATGAAAAGGAAGTTACCAGTGGGTCCCCATAAAACCAGTGATAATAGTTTTTTCTTTCGTCGGCACACTATCTACGAGGGGCCGCCTGCCGAGCGCATGTCGTGTGTCGTTGGAGATCTGAACAACGACGGGGTGCCCGAATTCGTCATCTCGACGCGCATTCCGGAACAGCTCCACTGGTTCGGCAGGACAGGCAGCGGCGACTGGGAGCCGCGCCTGATGGATGATACATTCTCGAGCATCAGTGTCGGCGGTGTGCTTGTCGACCTCACCGGGAATGGCCGCCTCGATCTGATCGCTAGCACCAGTGACCGTGGCAATTATGTCTACTGGTGGGTGCGCCGGGACGTGTTCCGGCTCCCCGCGAACCGCACCCACGACCTGTTGTTGGCAGACATCGATGGCGACGGACGTCCGGATATCTATGTGGGAGAAATGGGCCTGACGGATTGGCCCCTTGCGCAGCAACGGATCTTTCTAAGCCGCGGGGATCGGATGGAGGAGCACATCATCGACGCCGGCGTCGGAACGCACGAAGCTCAGGTCATCGAACTGGACGGGCGCGAATGACTTTACTGCCACTAATTAATATTTTTATTGCATTTAAGTATAATACACTGTAGTATGTCGGCGATCAGTAAACACGTTGTTAGGTATTAATATGCATTCCCGGTAAATTTTTTTCCAAATGTGATCTTCATCACATACAATTCTCGGCTGGACAGTTATATTCGTATTAACAATGCACTGATAAGGTTTCGGTTTCTATTTTCGCCAGCTGTCAATCGTTATTCACCAAAAGATCGTAATCTTTTACCCGATTTGTATAAATTTGTAAGTAGGAACAGGCTGTGGGCCGATAAGGCGCCTTGGAACTTTGGACGTTTGTGGTTGATGTAGATAAATCGGTAAGGTCTGTTACGGATTGGCATTTCAATATTAACACATCCTCTTGGCCAACACGTGTGGTCTTTTTATCTTGGGAGATTTTATTCATGATGGATCGAAAGCAATTATTGTGGGCTCAATCAGTTGGATTAATCCTTCTTTTAATCGGTCTCTTCTGGAACGTCTCAGCGACCGGGGGTACACTTGGGGCCGGTCTGCAAAACAAAGTGAGTAGTATGGGACCGGACGATGTCGCAGAAGTTATCGTGGTGATGGCCAATCAGCCAGGCGTCATTCAAAATACATCCGACCGATATTTAAAGCTAACGACTTTGAATTCGGAGACGGCGCAGGCGCAGACCGCGATTATGGCTTACCTTACGGCGCAACAACAAACCGGCATGGTATCCGGCATTCACCCGTACAGAATTGTAAACGCCATCTCAATGACTGCAACTAGAGACATTATTGAGACTATAGCAGCTCGTGCGGATGTAAATGTAGTTGTCGAAAATTCAATCATTCCGCTTCCACCTATTAGAATTTCTGCCGGTACCCTAGCCGCTGGTTGGAATATTTCAAAAATCCGGGCAGATGAGGTGTGGGCCTCTTACAATATCCGGGGAGATGGGATTGTAGTCGGGTCACTCGATACCGGTGTTGATAATACACATCCTGATATCTCCGGGCAGTTTCGCGGTGGTCCCAGGGATTTTTATGATGCCGTCGACAATGTATTCGTCGCACCGTTTGATCGCCATGGCCATGGGACTCATACCGTGGGAACGATGGTGGGTCAAGACAAAAGCGGCGTGCCAATTGGCGTAGCTCCTGGCGCGAAATGGATCGCAGCTGGTGCATTTACTTCAGGTGGTGGGACGTCCGCCGCGATCCTCCGGGCTATGGATTATATGGTGGATCCGGATGGAGATCCTAATACAGACGATGCCCCTGACGTAGTCAACAATTCTTGGGGTAGCGACAACGGGTCATCGGAGACTTTTCGACCTGCTATACAGAATTGGGTATCACTAGGCATCTTTCCCATGTTTGCTAACGGGAATGCAGGCCCCAATCCTGGCACAGTAGGATCTCCTGCAAGTTCACCCGAGGCCTTTGGGATCGGATCGACAACCGAAGCAGATGGCATCTCCTCGTTCAGTAGCAGAGGCCCTTCGCCCATTACCGGTGAAATAAAACCTGAAGTTTCCGCGCCTGGCGCTGACATCCGATCGTC
>CAJXCW010000296.1 GCA_913051705.1 uncultured bacterium | reverse complement strand
CAGGCCTACAACGATCCGCCGGGCCCACCCCCCACGACGACAATATCATAAGATGATTTGGTTAAAAACATTATCCTTCTTCCGTATATATATGGTCCTCTATAACAATTTTTGATGCCTCAACATAGTTGATTATCTGCTACAAAGCAAGGCCGATGATCTACTTGTCATAATTGCTGATTCCTGCGGGCTGCAGTGGGCGCTACGCGGTTCATAATTTATTATTCAAAACGCATTCCTGAATCTGATATGCACCTTGCCGTTCAATGGAGAATCCTCCTCCCCAATACCGTAATCAATGCCTAAAATGCCCAGGGACGATTCCAGACGAATCCCCAGTCCATAACCGATTTTTGTTTCTCGAAGGGTCTCTACACCACCGCTGGTCCTGCGCGGTGATTCAAAATAACCTGCATCGAAGAACGTGAAAAATCTTGAGCGCGACGACAGCAGAATACGATATTCGAAATTGGACCAGGCTACGCGTGCGCCCTGAAATTCGTTTTCCCGGTATCCGCGCAGGGTACGTGTACCGCCGAAACGGATCTGTTGAGAGACCGGAAGAACCTGCTCTCCGGTCGAAATATTAACCACGTGTATACCGATCAACGCCGTATGCCGCCGGATGGTAGGGATAAATTGTTCTATATCGACCCGAACCATACTCGTCTGAATGCGGGATCGTTCCGGTTGAAATACAGGTCGGCTCTCGTTGAACCGTAGGCCAAATTCCACCGATAATTCAAAATGGGCGCCGCGCAGTGGATTCAGGACATGATCCCTTGAGTCTATGGTCAGACCAAGCCGGGCGTTCAATTCACGGCTCGGCGCCAGGGCGAAAGCGCTGAGGGAGTCCGGAATAATGCGGCGCCAGCCTAAACGACCGTACCCATCAACCGTCATCGTCAAAGGCCATTTGAGCGATAGGCCGAATTGGGTGGCTGTAAATGTGGTATCCTGATTCAGATGACCAAAATTCATGGCGACGGTCAAGGGTATGCCGAACATCCAGGGCTCTTCGTAATCCAGCCGTATGTCGGACGACAGGGGGTCACGGCGAATCCAGGCAGCCTCCACCCGTCGTCCGGCCCCGCCCAGGTTGTTCATGGACAGGGTGAAATTCCCTGTCAGGAATCCACCGTTGCCGTTAACCCCCGGCGCATACCCCATAATCCCATCGAATGTACTGAATCGGTCCTCCTGCACATGGACGACGATGATGGCACCGTCCCCCCGGCTGTTTACATCCAGCTCGGGGACATTGACTCCGGTAAACAACCCTGATCGGAGAAGACGCGTCCGTCCGAGATTCAGTCGGCGCTGGTCGAACGGTTCACCGGGTTTAAGACGGAATTCTCGTGTAATAACATACGATTTGGTGACCTTGTTCCCTTCCACTCGAAATCCATCCACACGAATAAACGGCCCTTCATGAATCGTAAGCTGGATGGTTAACCGTTCCCCTTTTGTCTGAATACGAGAGACCTCAATTCGGCAATAGGGAAAGCCATGTTGATCATATCGGGTTAATAGTCGATCAATATCCCGTTCCAGCAATGCAGCATCGAATACCCCACCGGGACGGCTATCGAATTCGGCCAGCAAGTCATAGGCCTCCCATTGGACATTCCCGGCCAGTTCTATATCATCGACTCTGGCTACAGGGCCTTCGCGAATATGCAGCGTGAAGGATACCGCAGAGGAATCAGGACTGAATTGTATATCCAGCGAGGTGATTTCTGTCCAGAGGTATCCCTGATCAGCATAGGCATGCAACATCCGGTTTATATTTTGATCGAGTGTATGACGGTCAAATACATTACCCGATTCAAAGCCAAGCGCCGTTATAATGTCGTCCGTTGATATGGCCTGATTACCCCGGATGACAACCCGGTCAACCTCAAGACCCTGATTGTGCTGTGCCCGAAGTGATACAGGGACTAAAAAGAGGTAGGCTGGCAGGAATAGGCACAGGAGGCAAAGTCTCATGGTTGTGAATACCGTGTGAAGAATTCAACTGGACGGTCATGCCGGGGCCGTCAAGGAAATTACCCGTCTGTCCGAAGATGGTTATATGAATATCCATCTCAGCAATGCAATTATATATCTATATTTATCCGAAAAACCGGGTCAATGGCAGCGTTCAGGTTTTTTCTAACACATAGTGGTGGTAGACCATAGTGCGGTCTTTGAATCGCTCATAGATTTGCGATCCTTTTGCGCCGGCAAATTCCTGAAAGGGTTTTCGGAACCATGCTGCCGACAGCATATTTTGTATCAGCGCCAGTTTTTTCTCATTGTAGGCGTCCAGTGCACTCAGGACATTGTCGGTGATGTCGACTTTCTTCAAAACTTGCAGACCGGAACTGGTCAGCTGGGCCTGCAGCTTTTCGCTGGTGTCTCTATTTCTCAGATCGGCAAAAAGGAAGTATCCCTTCGGCCGAAGCACACGGTAGACCTCGGCTACGAATTTCTCCATTGAGCCGTAGCAGTGCGATGACTCCACATTCACCACAGTGTCGAACGAGGCGTCTTCGAACGGCAAAGATTCAGCATCACCCTGCGTAAACGACAGGCCTTCCATCTGGTGTCTTTCACGACAAAAGTTGATCGCACGTTCGGAGAAGTCAACGCCGATCATGCTCATGGGGTGCAAGTAGCGCTTGATGTACGAAGCACCGCCGCCGCGGCCACTTCCGACCTCCAGCACCTGTTTGCCCTCTATATTCGCGCCAGTTGCCACATAGTCATATAGTTGGATAAAATACCGGTTACATTCATCTTCTTCATCCAGTACAGGTGTTTCGGATTTGTCCCCCGGCTGGAAACCGTAGTTCATGAACGTCCAGTCTGCCGTAGGATAATTTCGGGCCAGGTATTGATATAGGCGTAGCCAGGTGAACCTTTTCACACCGGGGGAGAGATGGGCGAGCGTTATAAAGAGTTTTGCGAGCATAGCGTCTTCGAGTGTACGGCGGTGTTGTTCGGAACGATCAATGATCGCCAATCACTTTTAACGGACATGTTATGGAGTATGCGTAGGATGCGGTTCGTTACTTCTCTGTATTCTACTTGGACTCTGGTTTGATCTTGATCCAACATAATCCACGTAAAGAAATACGATCATGGTCATGGTGGCAATAACGGAAGTAACAATCAGGATCGAAAGGAAAACCTGCCAACCCCCGTCTTGATTGGCCACAGCGCCACCCACAAAATCAAAAATCATGGCTCCGAAATAAGCCAGTGCATCAATCAAACCGACCAGAAGACCGCAATGCTTGCCGCCAAAGTCTATCGAAAATACACTCATTGGCAAGTAGTAGGCTGGTGAAATGGCGAAACCAAAAACAAATATCAAACCAATGGTAAGTACCAGCTCAAGCTGAACCCCCCATTCGACAGAACCGAGATATCTCAGGCTTAAGAGGCAAGAAATGCTAATGACGAGCATGCCACCCAAAACAAACATGATATTTTTTTTAGATAACTTATCATAAACAAACCCGCCCGTGAACACGGCAACAAGACACCCCAATGGGAAAGCAGAGGATGCCAGACCAGCCTCTGCCGGCATCAAGTTAAATGTTTCGCTCAGATAAATTGGAATAAAGACTTGAAATTCAAATAAAACCGCCAGGGATGCAACGCCGAGACTAATCAACCAGAAACGGGGACTCTTTATAAAGAAAAGAATGGCCCCAAAAGTTTCGACCCCATTTAGCGGATGAGTTTTTGCCCACACGGACAGCATATTCATGGTCTGTTCTGATTCGTCAGATAATTCTTCGGAATCTGTCCAGGCGCTCTTTAGATATTTTGGCAGGATGATGGCACAGATCAGGGCAATTATCGCGGCGACAAAAAACAATCCTCGCCACGACATCACTAATAATAAACTGCTCAACAGAAGAGTCGTAGCGACTGAACTCGCCCGGGAGCTGGTGGAAATGCCCCCCCATATTCGACCGTGTTTAGCATGAGTAAACCAGACTCGAATAATATTAGCCATCGATGGCCAACCGGCAGATTTGGCAAAGAGGGTAAGAAAATAGAGTGCGAAAAAAGCACTGTTGGTTGACAGGGTGCCGAAAATAAACGTGGTTATCGCCGCCATCCCAATAGCAAAAATAAACGTCTTGCTACCACCTATCTTGTCGGCCAAAACTCCATTGGTGAGTTTACCTGTCAGATTGCCTGCCGTACCCCAACCCAAGATGGCGCCAAAAGTTGCTTTATCAAGCTGTAAGTCTGGGTCCAGCAACATGGCAGGTCCAGCCACACTAACGGTTGTCCTGCAAAGCATCAGCATCGCATAACCTATACACATACTGGCAACAATTTTAATTTCCCAGCTTATGTTCAGTTTGCTTTCACTACTCATATCCAAGTCCTTTCACCTTTGTTTTGGCTGCGCCCATCAGAATGGCAGCCACCTGAAACGGTCGTGTATGAATTCGATGCTCCTAATGTTTACCGTACGTGGACGGCCCATCCTGGAAGGGCACCAGGTCTATTGTGCTCCGAGGTGCTGCCTTCCACCTCAAACGATGTATTACGAACACCAAGTAATTCGGCGTTCATTTGGGATGAAAACGCTCTCAAGTCTGCTGGACTCACCAGAAAATCCGCGACAACTTCCCATCCGGCAGGCATCTGGGGTGTGGGAACGACCATTTCAGGTCGGTCGGCGTCAGGCTCACATCCGCCGATTACGCCCAACGAAAGCAACATGAATAAACCAGGCAATACAGTTCTCATCATATTCTCCTCATATCCTCAGAAAATGTTCTTGTTCAAAGGATAGAGCATTCTAATGTTTGAGATGGCGAGTCCACTGATACTGTAATAAGGCGTCTAATCCTCTCTAATCAAGAAAAAACGGTCTAAAAACCGATTGTGGCCGCATTCGCTTGAGCCATTGGTTACACTGCCCTTCATCATAACACGGGGAGAAAACGATGGCACTGGACATATAATACCTGATAATGATACCATCATATTATGGCTTCGATAAACGAAATCCTTGGATAGCGTCCTGAGAAATTCAGGGCTTACTTCACATAATACTATGGATTGGACCGGTCGATTTCCACATTATGAATACTTCTCGACGCTGGAAGGCGAGCACCGCTTCAATCTCGCTGAGAGCACGGCGGAGGATCTACTGCTGGGCGAGTTGATCGACCTGATCGGGCTCGACACTATTCGTAACATCCGGCTCGAATATAGTCCGGTGGCGGGTCTGGCAGCGCTACGGGCGGAGCGACAGGCCGGTACCCGAAAACGCGCTGGCCGGACTGGCCGCCGAGGTCTCCGGTCTGGATCTGGCCGAATTCTTCGATTTCCATCTCGAAACGACCGCCGAAAATATTGTCCAGACCTGGCTCAAAACACCGTTCGAAGCTGGACGTCATGCACGTCGGCTGGAAAAAATCACCGCGCTTGAGAATGCCAAGGCCGGTCATCATGCCGAGCACGGGCGGCAGGTGCAGAAAATTGTGGGCGCTGACAGCCAGCACGATCGTCATCACGAACAGCACGATCACCAACAGCACGATGACCGCCGAGCTGGTCACGAAACCGCCGACCGTGTCGATGCCCGGATAATCGACATTCTGGCCGTAGAAGCCGGTGATCGCGGTGGGCACAGCGATGATCGCGGCCCACCCCGTGAGCTTCTTCATCACCACGTTCAGGCGGGCGTCCTGCATCGACAGGTTCGTCTCGAACACCGTGGTGACCATGTCGCGCAGCGACTCCGTCCACTCCGAGGCGCGCAGCACGTGGTCGTAGAGATCGGCGTAGACCGGGTCGAGCTCGGGAGCCGTCTTGGCGTCCATCCGGCGGTGCTGGATCACGGTGACCACCTCGCGCATCGGCAACACCACGCGGCGCAGCGCGACCAGGTCTTTGCGCAGCCGAAATGTCCTGCGCTGCAGGTCCGCCCGGGCCGACCCGTCGAACAGGTCGTCCTCCAGGCTCTCGATGCCGTCATCGAGAGCCTGGACGGCGTCGAAGTGACCGTCGACGATGACCTGGCCCCGGTCGTCGATCGCCACGCCGGCCTCTTCCAGTCCGAGGCCCGCGGTGTTCCCCGTGCGCCCGGCGGACACCAGGGCCTTGTCGACCCCCATCTGCTGGCCGTCCTTCAGCGCGAGTATCAGCTGGTCGCCCTGTCGCTCCA
>CAJXCW010000295.1 GCA_913051705.1 uncultured bacterium | reverse complement strand
GCTGGTCGCCGCCATATAGATCGGCATCGAGGAGTATTCATCGTGTTTAGCAGCATGAACGGCGGTGGTGCCAAAGCTCTTTTCGGTTGCTTGTTCGCTCATGTGGTTCCTTTCTCATATTAAGTGAGACGTTTTCTGGGCTGGTTATTGTTATTGACCCGATTTTTGCCTGATCGGTCTTCCATGTTTCCCGTTTTCATTTCACTCCTCCTCGCCGCCGAACAACCACTGCCATAGACCTCTGGTGTTATCCAAGTCGTTAGGTTTTATCAGCACCTCATTGGTGACGTACATAGTCGTGGAGAGATTGAGTAGCTTGTCGATCCGCAGGGCGTAGCTGCCCTTGTCGTTGCGCTCAAGGGCTTCTGCGCGGAGATAGGGCTTCCACAGTTCGTTCCTCAGGGGATGCCAAAGGAAAACGCCGGCCACATCATCGACAAGAAAGTGCTCGGCCTGCTGGTATAGCGTTATACGCTTGTCGGGATCGTCTACCAATTGATTGGCTATGGCCATGAGAGACTCGAAGGACTCGTTGTACCAGGCGTGACGGCCACTGGAAAGCCAGATGCCGAGCAGATTGCTGGGATCCAGGTAGTCGTAGCCATAGGGGATCATGGCAAAGGGAATGGCGTCCTCATAGAGCGCTTCCATAAACACCTTGGCTTCGGTGTTCTGCACCCCGATTTCAACGTTCAGGTTCTGCTTCAGCATGGCCTGTACGGCCTCCGGTGTAATGCCCCCTTGCAGAGTCGCCCCCCTGATCCACATTTTCATCGGTGGAAAACCTCTACCATCGGGATACCCGGCTTCCGCCAGGCGTTGTCGCGCCAGGACGGGATCGTAGCGCTGAATCGATGCGAGTCCCTCCGGGTCAGCTGCGGGAAACCCCTGAGGCATCATCGAAGCGGCCGGTGCGGCAATCTCGCGCAGGGCGGAGTTTATCAACGCCTCCTTGTCGATGGCGTGACTGAAGGCCTGGCGAACACGCGGGTCATTAAAGGGTGGATTGAAGGTGTCCATCATCAGGTAAGTGGTACCGAACTCGACGTAGGTGTCCAGCTGATGCCGCAACACGGGATCAGTCTTGACACGTTTGATCTCCGCCTGGTTGTTCAGGACGACGTGATCCACATCCCCCACTTCGTAGGAAGACAGCATGGGCGGCTGTGCTGCCGGACTGAATAGCTTGGAGACTACGCGCTCCAGATAGGGTTTGTGAGGCCCCCGGTAGTGGGGGTTTGGCTCCAGCACGATGCGGTCCAACTTAGTCCATTCCACCAGACGGTAGGGACCGCTGCCCAGGAGCGTCTCCGGTTTGGTAGACCACCCCGCGCCGTATTTCTCGAACAAATGGGTGGGCGTGACCCAACTGAAGCTGAGAATCAGCGGCGCATAGGGGGTGGGCTGCTCGGTCGTGAAAGCGATGGTGTGATCATCTATAGTCCGAACCCCGAGGGAATCGAGAGGCATTTGACCGGAGACGACCGCCCCCCAGTTCTTTATGGTCCGGTAGTACCACTCGAAGTCGAAACCGGTTGTCGGGTCGGCCCAGCGTTTAAAGGTGTCCTCGAAATCGCGGGCTGTAAGCGGATGGCCGTCGGCGAAGATTAGATCGGGCTGCAGATAAAAGGTCCAGGTGAGGCCATCCTCCGATACGTCCCAATGGGTCGCGGCGGCCGGGATCAGGTTGTAGTTGCGGTCGACCCGCACCAGGGGTTCATTCACCAGGGCGTAGTCATGGCTGATCACCTGATAGTGGGACGTGGCCATGTCCAGAAAGCGGTTCTCCGGCTTGAAGGACGTGAACACCTGGTATTCCAGTGGCGCCGCATCGGGTGGGAGACGAACCCCCACTGAGTTGATGTAGACGCCGGTCACCTCTTGTTCCTGCAGGGCGATCACGGTCACCACAGATAGGACCATGACCAGGAGAACCAGCACGGCGGTCAAGCGGGCTAACATGAGATACTCCCTGATTACCGGTTTAAAACCTTACGTCATCCGGTACTTCGAAATGTTGACTCTCGAACCTTTAAGGCAATCAATTGACCGCCTTATGATGAAGCTTGTCTACCAATGATATGGCTTTCACTCGATTCTTATCAGAATTATTCTGAGTATCCATTTGTATAACCGCAACAGGGATCGACGACATGTTCACCTCCTCCAATTCAGTGATTTCCGGTGAGGAGAATAAATACTTTTCCAGTAATCTGTCTTTCTGAGAGGGCCACAACCTTCCATATGTGTATGATTCGTTTACTGTATCTATAAACCGTTATAGTGCGCGAGCGTTTGACCTGAGTTCATGATTTTGTCTCTGATTCTTTAATCCACATAACGGCCAAATTGCGGTGCCGGTAAACCAGGATTGCCTTTAAAAAGTAGCTTTTCCGGGTCACCTCCAATTTTTTGTTATACCGCTCCAGTCATGCAACTTCCCTTCGGATTGCGAAGTTCGCGACGGAGCCCAGGGGTATCACCTTCGAACTCAGCGCTCGCAGCTCTCGTCACAACTTCCGGCCAGCTTCATACGGTGGGCGGCGATCCAGGCGTAGGTAGCCCGCGCAATCTGATGGGCTACGGGAACCTGGTAGAGCCAGGCGAGGTACTTGTAGCCCCGTAAGTGTATAGCAATTTGGTAGATCGCGTCCGCGCCGACACTGACTTCGCCGTTGGGATGAACTAGGCGCATTCCTGTGTTGAAGTCGTCCTCCGCAAGCTTGGGGAACCGCTCTTCGATGCCCTCGGTTTGGCGGGGACAGTATTCAAAGGTTTTCCCTGGGTCCCGAGCCTTGAAGCGCTGGATCTGCTTACGGCAGAAGTGACAGTCTCCGTCGTAGACCACAACGGGTTTCGTTTGTGATTGGACTTGGGTCATGCGGGGTCTCTTCGTGCGTAACCTTGATTTATAGCTTGATAACTATCGAAGTAGAACATATTAATTTCCCCCATGGCAGTATAACGGCTTGTGTTTCATCAGGCGCGTGTCAGCGCGATCTGAGACGATAAAATGCGTATCACCATCGTCTTCGAGTGCATGTATTCTCGCTATGTTATTATGCTGTAGGCTGCCAGCAGCCTTTGCTTCCCTGCGGAACCGTGCCAGTCAATGGATCATATTGAGCCGGGTTCTTCCTGGGTATCCCTCCCCATTCATCCGGTACAAATGATCTCGTAGCCAATTTCACATAAATCTGGTGACTCAGATATCCCTTTTTTGCCGACACCGGATATCCCAGACGCGATAATTCATTAAGGGCATCCGCATGCGTAAGCAAATGGCCTATTGTGCCTTCATGCATGCCCGTGCAAATCGTCTTGATTTTCAAGAGGGCATCGAACGTAAAATGGATGATGGCCTCTTCATCGTCATAAGCGGGAAATTGATCTTCAGGGTTGACCGTGGCCGTGCTGATTTCTGAGGACGGCCAACCGGGAAACGGTCCTCCCCGGCTGGCTTGATCTAATCCTTCAATTAATATGCATATCCCATTGATTGCCAAATGGATTGCCAGGCTTGGCGTATCCTGGAGGGCCTTGATCGCCAGCGTAGCAAAAATAACATTGTGACCAATGGCTCTCAGTTCATGGACGTTTACATCCAGCGCCTGAATAATATGTGATATGGCACCAGTTTCGGGATCTTCTGCCGGTAACGATATAAAGTACGGTTCAAATTTTGAAATGAGCTGGTCGATCTGTTTTTGGACCGCCTTTTCCGTTTTTTTATCCAGATCATTTTCACGGCAGAAATAGTATGCAGCAATGACCGCAGGGCCGTAATGCCCTTCCATCGGACTACCCTGGCTGGCGCGACTTAATCCGGTAATGCCCTTTATCAGATAGTCGGAACTTAACATGGACCTGCTCCTATTTAACGCAGACGGGAACCTGCCGCGTTTCCTCGCTCAGATGCACGATTACCATTTCCAGGGGGGATGGTTTGACCCTCTGTGATCACTTCTTCCAGGTAGGCGCCGGTCTGTGGGGTCGGATCACTCGAGTGGGTCAATTCGGCCACTTCCACGATACGATATCCAAGGACATGGTGCCACTTTCCGTCAGCAAGCTGTACCGTTGTGCCCGTTGGGTGGTCAGCCCGCCACGCCGAATCTCCTGGCGGAGGACCGAACTCCTCTCGACAACACCGGGCGACAAGGGGCGCTTCCAGCCCTGTCCTGCCAGCATTAAGTGGCCAGATGCATAACGTGTCGCGTTGCCATCCGCCACCACGAACGTTTCCCTCAGCATTTTTCAGCACTCTGAGCTGGGCTCCCCTCGGATGCATATATACCTGGTAGAGATTGGCCGCAATGTAAGGCGTGCCATGGACAGTCTGGTTGATGGTGACCGGGGCCTCCGAGATGACCCCTGACACGTGAATATTCTTAGCCCAGATTTCCCCACCATCAGAAGATCGCCAGACTCGGATGTCTTTTTCATCTCTTTCGCCATTTCCGCGTGCGCAAAAAAGCAAGGCACCGTCTACGTCGCGGACCAGGCTCGGCTCCGATGATCGGTCATCGCCTGTCACCGGCACATACAAAACCGGATGCCATTTGTCTACATCGCGCCGCCACCGCATCACACCCGAGCCTGAGCCCGCCCACGGGTCCTGTGCGACCATACACAGCAACAGATCATCCTGGTCGGCGATCGCGTTGCCCATGCCCCCATTAAGGATGTACCAACTCGGTAGCACGGCCGAAGGAGAAAGGTGTTCTGCGTTGGACACCTGCATGGTCTTCCCATCATAGACTAACTGGAACAACTCGAAGTAAGAGTATGACTCTTCATTGGCATAAACACACGTGCGATAAGGTGGCGAAGTTTGAATATTGGACTGATAAGCAACCACATTGACTAAGGAAAATCCCGTGCCGGCGTGCGGATGTGGAGATCCATCGGGCCGTTTCGCCCCAAGGGGCACAAACCCGCCCGCACAGGGATACTTCATCATGATGGATGGGGCGCCCGGGGGTGTAGTTCTCGGATTTGGGGCTTCATGATTGCGGGAGATGGGCACAGCGTGCTCAGCTGATACATGGGAGAGATCATCAAAGAAAATGATATCCATTCCATTCTCAAAGTCGGCCCCTGGAGCAAATCCTTTACGGATATTACAAAACGCAGCAGCCTTGCGTGGCGCCACCTGAAAGGGAAAAATCACCTGATAGTGCCATGTTTCTCCTGGTGGCACACTGGGCGGACTAATCAGATCAGGCCCTCCCTTAGTGACTTGAAATGGGGCTTCCTCTCGATTTCGGTTGTTAGACATATTCCAGCCTCCTGAGCCAACCGTACCTGTCTTTATGGCGCGATTGCACCGCATTATAGATTGGGTTTTTCACGGTGCATACAAAAGATATAGGATATAGCCACCGGTAAAGGAATAAGAGAGGCCTAACATTATCCAACCAGCAAGACGACGTACCATTAATTTGTACCACATATAAATTGCGGTCAGCGCGAAGACGATCAACGATATACTGGCCAGGTCAAACATGACAGCCCAGAGGATATAAAGCCAGGTGCCGTGATATCCGTGCAGACGATGGAATAAAATCATCGTTCGTTGCCAGGATCCCTTATTCTCGGTAATCCGAACGGTCTTTCTATCTGCCGATACTTCGGCTCTTCAAACCGTGCCGGGTCTTAAATACACGATTTCCATCCTGCCATCTCTAAACCGTCGTCTGAATTCAATCTGGCCGGTAAGACCATAGGTATTCTGTAAATATACCGCCCAGGCGTCAAGCGTCTCATCACCGGTATATTCCAGCGTCTCGGTACGCACCGCACTAGCAGGATCCGGATTTCCAAACCAGTCTCTATGTATCATCACATATCCCGTGACGAAATACATCACAACGAATATGAGTAGAGACATGCCGGTGAATAGATGTAATGAACGGATACGTTTATACATTATTTGTTGGTTTGTTGGTTTGTTGGTTTTTCAATCACCAAATCAACCAATCAACCAATCACCATTTTGCCTCATCCCCACAACCAGAGATACGCCATAAAACCAATTGACAGAACACCGGCGCCGATCAGGATGCTCCATCCAGCAAGGCGGTCCTCACGACGTGAGAGCCAGAGATATACGCCGGAGCAGGCAGAGAAAAGGACCACCCAGTTGGTGATTTCGGTAAACATGGTCCACATGCGGCTTAATACAGGCATCCCGGGAATATGTGCACTCAGGCCATGCAATCCAC
>CAJXCW010000294.1 GCA_913051705.1 uncultured bacterium | reverse complement strand
GACTTTTAAGGTGGATTCACAGGAGTCATCCGGCCCCTAATTGTAGTCAAAGTACCGGGGAAATTGGATTTTCAAGTACCATTGCTGATCCTTGCGGACTCCAGCGAGCGCTGCGCGGTTCACCATTCATAATTATCCTGCATCGCTTCCCGTATATATTCAATAGGATGTTTTGCCCGGCATCCCAGGCCCTCGGCGAGTTGATGACGACATGACGTGCCGGGGGCGACGAATTCCGCTGCTGATTTATCATCCCTCACCGCAGGGAATAAACGGTCTTCGGCGATTTTCATAGAAATATCAAAGTGTTCCTTCTCATAGCCGAAACTGCCGGCCATACCACAGCAACCGGTATTTAAAGCGGTCACCTCATATCCCGGCACTAATTTCAGGGCCGTCATCGTGGGTTCGATCCCTACGATGGCTTTCTGCTGACAGTGGCCATGCAGCTTGAGCGTTTTATTCACTTCTCTAAACGACAGGCGGAGCCGACCGGCTTCGTGTTCTTGAGCCAAAAATTCATCGATCAGAAATATATGGTCGGCAACCCTTTTCGCACGGGGATCGTCTACCAGATCAAGATAGTCGTCACGGAACGTCAACAGGCAACTCGGTTCACAGCCTACGATAGGCCAACCCTGACTGGCGTACCGGTCAAGTTGTTCTATGTTATACTCAGCTACCGCCTTTGCCTGGCGTAACATCCCCTTGGAAATGAAGGGGCGACCGCAGCATTTTCGTGGTTCGGCGAGTATAACGCGATACCCGGCGCACTCGAGTACTTCCACGGCAGCGATTCCGATGTGCGGATCGTTATAGTTGACAAAGGTATCAGGAAAAAAGACGACGGTAGGGCGGTCTGTATCATCTTTCGGCCGATTGGACCGATGGTGAAACCAATGGTCGAAGGTCTCTCTGGCAAAATTCGGCAAGGTCCGGCGCCGGTCCACACCGATGGTTTGCTCAAGCAGCCATTTATGCCATGGATGATTCATGATCCAGTTGCTTAGAGGAGCGAGTGCGGAACCAAGTTTGCTGAGGGTAGCGATATGACCAAAAACCCGGTTTCGCAAAGGCAAACCATGTTTGTCGTAATAATGGGCCAGGAATTCATATTTCATCCTGGCCATATCGATATTTGAAGGACATTCGCCTTTACACCCTTTGCACTCCAGACAAAGATCGAGCGCTTCATACACGCGGTGACTGGTAAAGCCTTCGTCATCCAGCTTTCCGGATAGAGCGGCCCGAAGGATGTTAGCCCGGCCGCGAGTACTGTGCTCTTCATCGAGGGTAGCGATATAGGACGGGCACATGGTGCCGACCAGTTTCTTCCTGCAGGCGCCGACGCCGTTACAGAGTTCAACCGATCGGGCAAATCCTCCGTCGTTGGAGAAATCGAAGAAGGTATTAATCTCCTCCGTTTGATAAGCGGCGCCAAAACGTAGATTGTCCGTCATCTTCTGGTTGGCAATTATTTTACCGGGGTTCATAATGCCATTCGGATCAAAGACGGCCTTTACTTCTTTAAACGCGTTATAAAGCTGCGAGCCAAACATCGTCTCGTTCCATTCGCTTCGTACGAGCCCATCTCCGTGTTCTGAGCTCATGGCGCCGCCGAAATCCAGCACCAGATCGCGTATCTCTTCAGCAATACTACGCATGCGGGCGATTTCATCGGTTTTTTTGAGGTTGATCATCGGACGAATGTGGATCGTGCCCACACTGGCGTGTGCATAATAAGAAGCCACCGTGTCGTGGCGACGCACAATTTCGTCAAAACGGCGGATATATTCGGGTAATTTTTCCGGCGATACGGCCGTATCTTCTACAAATGTGGCCGGCTTCGTATCCCCCTTCATACCCATGAGGAGCCCCAGACCGGCTTTACGCACGCCCCAGACATTGGCCTGTTCGGTCGGCGTCACCGCCCGGACACAGGCATAGCCCAGGTTTTTGTCCCGTAAGAGCGTTTCCAGAACATCCATTTTTTTTGAAACCTCTTCTGCTGTTTCCCCATAGTATTCAACAGCCAGAATGGCTTCAGGATCGCCCTCGATAAACAGGCGCTGTTTGGCGGCTTCGGGGGCGATTTTGGCCAGATCCAAAATCGTCCGATCCACCAGTTCCACCGAGGTGGGACCTGTTTTGAGGATTTCGACGGCGGCTTCCATGGATTCAATCAAATCCGTAAAATGGCAGACATTTAATCCGGTGTGAACAGGTAGAGGAACCAGGTTTACTCTGGCTTCGGTAATTGCGACCAGCGTCCCCTCGGACCCCACCACCATTTTGCACAGGT
This sequence comes from uncultured bacterium, assembly GCA_913051705.1. Taxonomy (GTDB): domain Bacteria; phylum JAAXHH01; class JAAXHH01; order JAAXHH01; family JAAXHH01; genus CAJXCW01. The sequence goes on along the minus strand of CAJXCW010000294.1, from coordinate 3,926 downwards.
CAAAAGGACCGTCGCCGACAAATTCATCCAGATTGTACCCGCCAACCCGTCTCATGATTTTGGGGTAACGGGCGTCAATCTCATCCCGATTTTTCGCTGCAATACGACGGATGTTATCGTAGATACGGCCCTCAATACCTCCCTGCTTTATCTTGTCTGCGTATTCCTCGACGTCAACGGGACCGAATGTGGTTGTGGTTCCGTCTGAAAGAACCACCTCAAGTTCGAGGACATGATCGATCGTTTTTCCATAGATGATCGAATGGGCGCCGCACGAATTATTGCCGATCATGCCCCCCACATTCGCCCGGTTGCTCGGCGAGACATCCGGAGCGAATAAAAGGCCCATAGGCTTGAGATGGGCATTCAGTTCATCGAGAACGACCCCCGGCTGGACGCGTGCCCATCGTTCCTCAACGTTAACCTCGATAATCTGGTTCATGTGTTTGGACAGGTCCATCTGAAGAGATCGACCTACGGCCTGGCCGCCCAGGCTGGTCCCACCGCCGCGCGGGGTAATCGGTATGCCGTTTTCGTACGCCAATCTGATGATACGAGAGACATCCTGTGCATGTTCAGGATAGACCACGCCCAAGGGCTCAATCTGGTACATACTGGCATCGGTACTATAAAGCACCTTCGCAATTTCATCAAAACGAACTTCGCCGTCTATTTGATTTTGAAGGTCGTCCTGCCATGGAATGGTCATTCACCGGCTCCTTAGAGTAAAGAGTGAAGTGTGAAGGGTAGGGATTTTGACTTTACTCTATACTCTTTACTGATCTTATCCCGACAAAGTGACTATGTCATGCTGAATAACATCTTTAATTTCAGTATGAGACCCTGATGACATGAGTTCAATGGTTTCAGGAGACAGGCGTTTTTTCAGCGATTCCGGTACCCATCCCTCTCCACCACGATACTGTGGCGCATATCTCAATACCAATACAACGCGCTTTCGATCGGTTGGATTCCAACGAAGTCCGCCGTGTGTAAGTAATTCGGATATAATAATTACATCACCCGCTTTCGCGGTCAGGTTGACGACACCCGGTGGGATCCCGTCATCCAGATGGCCGCCATGAAACAGGGTATCCGGGCGGTCGAAGTTAGCCTTGTGAGAGCCGGGTAAAACGGCCAATCCACCATCACCGGGATGTACATCATACAGATAGGGAAAAACAACGAAATCATCGCAATAAATACGTCCGTCCCGGCACTCGTACCGGGTACTTTGCCATCCATAGGACTCCCTGGCGCAGTGAAGTGAGCCTGCGTCTACGGGGCCTCCTGGCTGGTTAACTAGAAGAGTGCCTCGTAAAAAACGGGGTTTATTATCTGTGAATTCTTTGACAATTGGCCAGTAGGATGGGTGAAAAATCAGCCTTTCCAGCGCCTTGTCGAAGGCAAACCCGTGGTCGTATAGTCTTCTGTCTCTCGTACCGAATTCCGGTGGGAGGTCTTCCGGGCGGGCATTGATATATCGTTCTGCTGCGGTTTGGGCTGCTGCAAGTTCCTGTTCGCTGAACGCCTGTTCCAGATGCAGATAGCCATTGAGATCGAACTGGTATCGTTGTTCCGGGGTCATCATGGTGCATGTCCTCTCTCTATCGGGCAGGTAGCGTCCCGTATATTTTTTCTCGATTTTATATGTAATATTTTCCCTATGTCCAACGTCCATTATTTAATACACGATAGAAAAACCGCAACCCTTTTCCTTTTTAACCAGTCGAAAAAAGGACCCGCGAATCGTAAAGTCGAATAAAATAACTTAAGTGGTATGATGGATAACTTTCAGAAAGAAGGAAGGACTTTATGTTTAAAAGCTACCTGACCATTGCATTACGAACTCTGATCAGACAGAAGGGCTACACATCAATCAACATTATAGGATTGGCCATCGGGATGGCGAGTTGCATTCTTATTTTACTGTATGTGCAGGATGAACTCAGCTACGATCGACATCACGAAAAAGCCGGTCAGATCTATCGCCTTGCCAATGAAGTCCACATAGGCGGGCAACAAATTCGCAGTGCCCAGACCCCGGCGCCCTGGGGGCCGGCGCTTGCTCGTGAGTATCCTGAAGTCCTTCAGGCGATGCGATTTAAGACGCCTAATTCACAATGGCTGCTTAAGTATGACGGCAAAGAGTTCTGGGAGAAAGGGTTTTTCTTTGCGGATTCGACGGTCTTTGACCTGTTCAGTTATTCGTTTATTCGCGGCAATCCTCAAACCGCGTTGAATGCCCCCTTTACCGTGGTCATCAATCAATCTACGGCGAAAAAATACTTCGGTGATGATGATCCCATGGGGAAAGTGATTAATGCCGAAGATTTTTTGATGCTGACGGTGACGGGTATTATCGAAGATGCGCCGGTCAATTCTCATTTCCATTTTGATTTCATGGTCTCATTTTCCTCGATTGGAACCCCACCTGGCCTGGCAATGTATGGGGATCTGTACAATGCGAGTTTTGCCAACCAGGGGCTCAACCCGATTATCTATACGTATCTCCTTTTGCAGGAAGGTTATCCTGCAGAGGATCTAGAAAGAAGGCTGCCGGAATTCATTGAAAGAAATATGGGAGATCAACTCTCACAGCGCGGAATTGAAATCAAGCCCTTTCTACAGCCCGTCACAGATATCCATTTATATTCCAATCTGGATGCTGAAATGGGCGCCAACGGGGATATTACGTATGTATATATCTTTTCCGCGCTGGCGGTGATTATCATTCTGATCGCCTGTATCAATTTTATGAATCTGGCTACGGCGAGATCGGCCAATAGAGCCCAGGAAGTCGGGATGAGAAAGGTGGTCGGCGCCCAGCGTGGTCAACTGATGCAACAGTTTCTGGGGGAATCGGTGATTTTGTCCCTGACAGCGTTATTCCTGTCGATCGGTCTGGTCTATCTATTGACGCCGTTGTTCAACAATCTGACCGGTAAAACGCTTGGGCTGGATCTGAGTGATTGGACCGTTTTATTCAGCTTGCTTGGTATCGCCCTGACGGTAGGACTCCTGGCCGGGAGTTATCCCGCCTTTTTTCTGTCCGCCTTCAGACCGGCGGTCGTATTGAAGGGCACATTAAAAGCAGGTTTGACCAATACAGCGCTCCGGAAAATCCTTGTTGTGGCTCAGTTTGCAATCTCTATTGTGATGATTGTAGGAACGATCACGGTTTATAACCAGCTTGAGTATATTCGCAACATGAAACTGGGATTCGATAAAGAGCATGTAATAAACATGCCGCTGGCGAACATCTTCATGTCGCAGCGTTATCAAGAAACATTCAAGAATGTCATTACGCAACATCCCGATGTACTCGGTGCTACCGGCGCCTCGAGTATGCCCGGTGGTCTGTTCAACGTGGGGACCATTCGTCCGCCGGGTACGAGTGAAGAGGAAAACCGGACCGTTCAGGTCCTGGTGGCCGATTATGAATACCTCCCGACGATGGGGATTGAACTGGCGGCAGGCCGTAATTTTTCATTGGATTTCGGGACCGATCCCCAAAATGCGGTCATCCTCAATGAGACGGCCGTACAAGCGATGGATTGGGACGATCCGGTCGGCCAATTAATTGCATTTGGGGCACGCAGTCAAATCTTGCGCACGGTGGTGGGGGTCGTTAAGGATTTCCATCTCAAATCGGTCCATCAGAAAATCGAACCGCTCATCATATTTCCTTCACTTCAACCGGGGCCGCTATGGTATGCCTCTATCAAAATACGCGGAGAAAACACCTCGAAGACTATGGCCTTTCTGGAACAGACCTGGTCTGAAATCTACGCGGATTTCCCCTATACCTTTTCATTTATGGATGAGGACTATGATCAATTATATGCAGACGAGCAGCAACTGGAGACCGTATTCGGCGCGTTTGCTCTCTTTTCAATTCTAATTACCTGTCTGGGATTATTCGC
>CAJXCW010000293.1 GCA_913051705.1 uncultured bacterium | reverse complement strand
GTCGCCGCCGCCTGCACCAGCAGGCGCATCTTGCGATGCATTTTTCGGCGTGAGGCGTTGCGATAACTCCCGAGGCGTCGGCGGATGTTTTTCGACTTTCCCACATAGAGGACGGCCCCATCGGTGTCCATAAACAGATACACAGCGGGCGCTGTGGGCAGGCTGGCAATAAGATCTTTGCCAAATTTTCGGTCGAAGCGGTTCATGGCGGTCAGGAGCGACCCTCCCATCCTATTGTTATATGAGATCCTCTCACTACCGGTTCGGCATTCACGCCTCAGTATGGGATTGACCTATAAGTCCGTAGCTTAGAGGCGCGGACCGTTGCAAACTATCTCTATGTGTTCCACTCTTAATGCTAATGTGGCAATACCGTCTTAACGCCGTTGTCCATTGTATAAAATGGATGCGCCGTTCGTTTTCACCATTTGCCAACTGAGATCTGTCTGGCCAGGTGTGCCAAGGAACCATTTCTGTAATTGGAAGCCATGCTTTTGTTCATAGTCAGGCTTGGCACTTAACATCTTCGTTTAACTAATGCAACCCTTTATGGATCAGTAGGTTTCGGAAAATACGTCAACCAAAACTTAAATGAGGAGTTCCTCGAAATTGTAGATAGTACATATCCATAATGCACTGGCCGTTTGGAGTCGTTCCTATAGAAGTCGGTGTCGGGGTTCGCGTATTCTCACCCTGTTGTTCCAGAGGGCGAATGCGGCGTGTCCAGCCAGCAGCGTATCGTCCGACACGTTGTTAACAACTTCGCCGTCCACATACGTACTGATCGAATTCCCATGGGCGACAATCCGCATGTGATACTCCGGCCCTTCCTCAAAGTCGAACTTCACCACACTGAGATCGTGAAATGGATTCTGTTGGGTGTTGTCCAACAGAATTACTCTGAAGACTTTTCTGGCTGCCAGAGTATTGCATGCGTAGAATTTCTTCCCGTCCGCTGTTCGCCGGATGAAACAGCTCGCATTGGCTCCTGTAATCATGGTCACATAGAAATCCAGCTCATAGTCCCGCCAGTCTTGTCGGCCGAACGTTGCGAGGCCACCCTGTTCATTGCCACTGTCACCTATCAATGTGTTGCCGTCAATCGTCCAATGCTTGCCCAAGATGAGATCGATATCCCGGGCATCTTAAATGACGCTACGCCAGCCAGCCGCATCCAGAGAGTCGCCCAGTTCTCCATCCGGGTCTTGAAGGATCAAAGTCACCAATACAAGCGCGATTACGAGTGTTATCATGGATTGTTCTCCAATTATGGTTTCTCCACACAGAGACGCCCTTCAGATTCACAGCCATGTCGCCCACGAGAAAGAGGGGCCACAGCTGTTCGATTCGGGTACTCATGCTATCTCCTCCCCTGCGCCACTATACGCGTACCAGGTAGATTCATGTAAAAGGGTGAGATGCACCCATTGCACTTCCGGCGCGGCGTTCCCCATTTCAGACTCGATACGACCCAGAAGCGCTGGAAGATCGAGCCCTTCAGGCCGCTTCACGATCCGCTCGGCGGTCAAGCTCCATCCGGTGCGGGCAGCCATAAGGTCGTTCGTGGCCATCCACCCCTGGCGAAGCGTCTCCTTGTCGAGGTAATACTTAACGACATAAGCGGTGAGCCAGCCATCGCATCAGCCGGAGCTTTCCGTCGTTGGCTGCGTAATGCAGAGGAGTGCTTCCGACAACGAAAGGCTTTCCGCCCTTGCCGGGTCCCTGCCAGACGGAGACCGCCAGTTCCGGATACTGTTTCAAGACAGCGACGATCTCGTCCTCGCGGTCGGGATCGTACTTTGTGTTCAACAGCCTGTAAAGCGGTTCATGGGCATTCATAGCCGCAGTGCGCTCTCCCTGCATAACCTAACCCGGAAAAATTAAGACAGACAACCTTGTTAAAATAAACGAATGACTTCAGAGCAACTGCCAAACAGCGTGCGGACATGCGCCGTCAGTTCTTTATCGTCCCTTTGTCGACCAGTAAGGAGGCTATGTCTTCATGGTTTTTCCTCTCAGCCCAGGCCATGGGGGTAGCCCACGCCGATCCGGCAAGGTCGGGGTCAGCGCCGCGTGACAGAAGGTAGCGTACCAGAGTGCCGTTGCCCTGCCGGGCGGCCCAGGCAAGCGGCGTTGACATAAGCTGGTTCTCGAGGGCATTCACATCGGCGCCGGCGTCTATGAGCACGCGTGCGAAGTCGATCATCTCCTCTTCCGTATGGCCGTATGCTGCCGCATTGCAGGTCTTCGCAGCGAGGTGATGCAGAATGGTGAAGTCGGCCCGGGAGGTCCGGTTATTCCTCAGATTCGGGTTGAACCCGTGGTCGAGCAGACGCTCCAGGTTGCGTTGGAGGCTGCGGCGGTCCCAGTTCTCGTTATTGATTTTCAGATTGCCGATCCGCCACCCGCGGATGGCCTGTGAAAGCAGAGTGAACTGTTGTTCCTTCGGTACAGGCGGTCCCTGGGTCAGCGTATGTTCCACTACGGTTTCATTCCCAGCCAGCAGGGCGCTCCACAAAAGGCTCTTGCCTTCATCAGGATGGGCTGCAAGATGTTCGGACAGCGCCGCCATATCACCAATGAGACAGTAGGATAAGGGGTCGCCCACCGCCCCGTACAGGAACATCAGATCAGCCGTACGACGATTCCCCGCCTGATAAGGCCACTGTACGGCGCTTCCGGACGCATACAGGGCTACATTAGCGCGGGCGCCCCGTTTGAGAAGTAATTCGACTACTTCATGATGGCCCCGGTTGCATGCCAGCCACAGCGGCTGACCCCACTGGTCTATGGTCTCTCCCGCTACATTGATGGTATAAGGCGCATCCGGGTCCGCCCCCGCATCCAGGAGCAAATGAAGCGCTTCGGCATGGCCCCGGAAGGCCGTCACGGTAACCGGATGGGGGCCGTTCGGATCCTGTAGCGCCTCCTCGATCTCGTCGCGTTTTCGATGAACGCCCTCTACATCTCCCATGGCCGCTGCGGCCCACACCGTATACGGCGCCCCCCGACCGATCAGTATGCCGCCTATGGCCGTATAGACGGCATACTGATCGTCCGGAACTTTCCAACTGTGGAACAGGCAGGCGGCAAGAGGACTTTCGCCGTTCGCGTCCCTATGATCGACAGCGGTGCCCCGATCCAGAAGAAGGTTAACCATGGAAGGGGTCCCTCGATCAATCGCCTTGAACAGCGCCGTACGGCCCCTCACGTCCGTCGCATTGATCAGGTCCGGCTTCTCATCCAGCATTCGGATCAATGTGTCATAGTCACCTGCCTCCGCAGCTTCGGTAAATTGTTGCCCTGCCGATGATGCGCCCCGATGCTCCGAGAGCCACGCGTCAATGACCTCCACGATATCAGTCATACCCCGATCTTGTGCCATAGCATAGGCCGTAGTCGCCTCTCGATGGGGGTAAATGCCGTTGAGCGGGTCTGCCCCCGCCGCCAAAAGGAGGCGCACCGCCTCCGTATGGCCGCCGTAGACCGCGTGGTGGATAGCCTGATGCTCGTCGTTGGCCGCAGTATCTTGACACACCAGATGGGGGGCGGCGGCTATGACGTTTTTCAGTAGGGCTGTATCGCCCTTTTCCGCTGCTGAACAGATATCAAGTATGGTATATGCTTGTTCTTCTGATGACATGCTGTCCTCCTCCTTAGAAACGTGAAGGCCACTCCGAGCATTCAATTGGGTTATAAACGGTTTTCCGCAAGGGCTACGTTATTGTGCCAGCGACCACGGTTTCCACTTAAGACACGAGACGTTGACGTGGCACTATCTACAATCTTGAAGTCTTAAGGTGTTGATTTATATCTTCTCTGCATTCGATTGACCCATAAAAGGTTACATCCGTCGTCCGAAGGTGTGACCTTAGTAAGTATGTGGTAGATCACAACGAAGTATCCAGTGCGGGCTTATAGGCGAGCCGATTTATACCCCGGGAAAAAACAGCAGAATAATACCGACCGCTATCCCTTTATCGGTCCGTAGTACATGAATCCAATAGAGAAGGCGACATCCGAAAATCGAGGATCAGATCCTGATAGGCTCTTTGCCGAGCAGGATCATCTCTCGTATTAAATATATAGGTTTTCAGGCATCCTTCGTGTATAGAACCGTAGTGAAGTTGGCCATATAGTGCTTCAAGCGCATGCAGCATCGTGGCCGTTTGATCTTTTGAAGACCTTACCGGAAATATCATTTTTACAGAATACGAACCAGCCTTCCTTGCTGCGGTCTCTATCCGGCGCAGGCAATCAGATAAAGCTCCACTGTAGTCAGTCAATGAAACGGTGAATGAACCGGTTTTCTCGCCTAATATTATTACATTCCCTTTATCAACGACCTCCCTGCGTATCACATCCCAAGGAATGGTCACTGTTTCTACATGTTCCCCGATGGTCAGATCCAGGCGCCAGTCTATGGCTACAGCGTAGACTGGCAAAATTGTTTCTATATTTTTAAAAGTTTCGGCAAAATTAATATCCGTGTGATAGTCGGGGAGGAAATACCCGGCTGAAGCATTGTGGATCAAAAACAGAATTGCCGCCCGATGCCCTTGCGCGTTGATGGCGGCCAGTTCGATCATATGGCGCCGTCCTCGCTTAGTTACTGCATCGGGAAACATCGCCAGGCCGTTGGCCACCAAGGTACAGGATTTGACCTCCAGTAACAGCGGTCCTTCTGGACCGTCTAGAAGAAAATCGAACCGACTGCGCCCGTGAGGTACCTCTGCCCGGACCACACGGTAGTCGGCCAAAGCCGGTATACGCCCAGTATCGACCAGCCACCGTGCAACCAGATTACTCTTATGGGTATGGAGAAATACCACCTGCCCCCGTACATGAGCCGCCATCACAGTGTAACGTGTTTTACGTCGTATCGATCTCCCGTGGTCCATCAGAATAAGTTTTGCACCAGGCAGTAAAATTTCGCCCATCCGTCCTGGATTGGGCATAAAGGCGTCTATCTCTCGACCATATATAGCGCAACGGACTAGAAATCGATTCGGTCTGGATCGGAATACACCAGGGATTATAGGTGTATGCTGATTGATACCTATTAGATTGTGTATAGCAACAGCTGTAGGCATATTCAAATACTATGCCCCCTGTAGGAGACACCATGTATGATGTGGCCGAAATCGTGTTAGTGGTGTCTCCATTACTAAGAATCAGGGGGTGGATTTCGTCTCAATTTCGTCGCTTTTCTCAAGGGTCTCTCTTGTGTTCCATTCATACAAACGGAACACCAACATATCCAACGGACACCTTTTTGTTGCCGGATGCCGGATTTGCGCGGCTATTGTCCCATCTCTTTCTATCATTGGCTGGAAGGTTTCTGGCATTGCGCCACAAAACGGGCAAGGCATCGGGTTCATAATTCCTCCGGGGTAAATTTATTCAAGCGTTTGCCAGATCAAGACCTCATTTCCTTCAGAATCCTTGCAATTCGCGCCCTCCATGGACGCATAAACCCACTGTTTTATTACATGTCCGCCGAGCTCTTCAAGCATTCTTAATGTAGCCTGCATATCCGCCACTTTAATACCGGGACTTGTCTGTTTTACAGATTCGCCATTTGTAATACATAACATCTGGCCTGATTCTTTATCCTTAAGCATAGTATATGCTTCGGTCTTCTCTGAAATATCCAGCCCGACAGATAGATGATAGAACTGTACCAAATTATCATAATTTACAGCTGCAATCATCATAACGGTAAATGTAGCTTTGTTCGCTGTTTGCCTCCATCTAAATGCAACTATTGGATAGATATCGGATCTGTTGTCTGATAAACCGGAGTTGGCGTGAATTTATAAGTATTGTAGTTATTACAGGCTTTCAACCCAACATATAGTATGATGACGATTGCCCGTGACCACGGAAGAGTTATGTATTCGCCTTGAAGCCTGCACAGCGCAATTGCACATCGTAGGGCTGAAAATAATGATGGGGAACGCCCGATTTCGCTTTCCAAAATATACCGGAATTGCCCCATTACGTCAATGGTTGTTCGTAGTATGTGTATGTTATCGAGATGTCGCAGAAATTTCACGCTGATGTTACGCTTTCGGGTAGGATTGCACGCCCATGGTAGCGGTTCCAACGTCATCAGTACTTGCAATCCCCGTGCATTGCGTTCCGTTCGTCGTGTCGGACCATCTGGTCACACGTCAAGCAACTTTTTCAGTCGTCGATCGTCACAAAACATCACCCTTAATCAGTTCAGAGGAGGACTTCGCGTCGAG
>CAJXCW010000292.1 GCA_913051705.1 uncultured bacterium | reverse complement strand
AGGCTACAATCAACCGAGTGTCTTTACATGATGACCGGAGGATTTCTAGAAGCTTCATCGTCGAAAGCAGGGAGTTTTCAAAATCAATATAAGGTTCTTTGACCGAAAACGCTACGGAAGCTGGTCCCGCAAGATGCACGATAGCGGCATATTGTTCGGAAATTAGATGGGATCCAAAACTATCGTCCCGGATATCCATTTTAATGATTCGATAAAAATCGACCATATCGGTAGACCATACGCTCCCTTTTCCGGCCATTCTATCCAGCAGGGTGACCCGTGCACCGTGATGAACAAGAACTTCCGCTATATGACGCCCTATGAATCCTGCTGCGCCGGTAACCAATATTTCCTGCCCTCTAACTTGCAATGATTATCCTTTCCTGATCAGGTTGTGATACATCCCTTCTAATTGTGTTGATACCTGTTCGATCCCATAACACCGTTGTACTTTTTGCTGGCCAGCAGTCCCCATCTGTTTCGATCGGGCCGGATCATCAAGTAGACTGATAATAGCAGAAGAGATATCTGCAGAATCCTGATCGACTATGAGCCCGTCTTCTCCATCTTGAATCAATTCCCGAAGCGTCGCTATGTTACCCGCTATAACAGGCTTTCCGAAGGACCATGCCTCCAAGATCACCGTAGGCATAATTTCACTATTCGAGGGCAGGCAAAAAATATCACAGGCGGCCAGAGCACTGGTTTTTTCTTCGTCCGACACATGACCTAAATTTACGATACGCGCATCGTGAAACTGAGCAAATACGTTGGCAGCCTCTTCATTTGGCCCAATAAAGATAAAATGAACATCCGGATAACGGGTCCATACCTGTGCAGCGGAGGCCAGTAACTCGTGATAGCCTTTGCTTTGAATCTGGCGACCTACGAATAGAACCGTTTTCCCCGTTATACCCCGTTTTTTGAAAAATGAGGGGACATAGTTTTTGGTAAGAACTGGGCTTACACCAACAATATGTACATTCTTATACGGGATGCCTGATGCGAGATATATTCGGCGTTCTTCGTTAAGCAGTGCGACAACGGCGTCCGCTTGGCGGTATACCTGTAAGAAAAACTCGCTATCGCCCCAAAGTCCCTCATGGACCAGCGGGGTGATGACAAATGGAATGCCATGACGACGGGCGACCTGGCATGATACATGGCTCAGGTACTCCGTGCCTACTAAGACGTTGTGAATGAGATCAATGCGGTGTTCGCGGACTAACTGCGATAGTTTACGGGCGAACACGGATGCATATAATTTGTATCCCAGTTTTTTTGTTATGGAATACTGGTAGAGTCGAATAGAAGGACGTAACCAAATTCGTTCTACTGGCGTTCCCCCCAGCAATTGAATATGCGTAGCGCCGTCGGCATAGACCGATTGCAATGCGTCAATGGTGGAAATACGTATCGGATCAACTTGCTGACGGTTGGTATGTGCAACAATTCGTACGGTATGTCGGGACGAAAGGGCCGAAGCTATCTGGCGTACATGAGTCTCGGCACCGCCGATTGCAGGCCAATAACGCGTAATAGTATAAAGAATATTCATAAGGCAATGAGATAGAAAGAATATTTTCGATATAGCCGGGGCATATATCCCCTCTTGACCAAGTTAATCTTGAAATTATCTTCCGAATCAATCAACCATGTTCTATATGGCATAAATTTGTAAGATGTCTGTCACAGTTCTGTTCAATCTCCTCTTTTTATGTGAATACTGTCAAGGAATTTGTAGAAGCAGTCTGTGATTTGGTGGACATCCGGATTACGGTGTATTATACTTAACGGATTGACCAATGCCCCTTATACATTTAATATTCGGTGAAATAAGTTGTGAAAATCTGTCTGATTGCGGCCACGCATCCTCCCGATGTTTGCGGCGTGGGAGATTATACCTATCAGCTCGCTCAGGCGCTTGGAGAAGAAGGTAGTGAGGTGACCATCCTCACTACCCAACGGTCTGAATCCCTTTCTTCCAATAAAATTGTGCGCGTGAAAACCGATGTCATCCACTGGCACTTCTCCTCTTTACGCTCACTGCGCTCTGAAATAAAATCTGAAGCCTATGATATCATCCATCTGCAATATACGCCGGGCTATTACGGACGGCGCACCTTTATGATTAATTGTCTTCCCTGGCTTTTACGCGGTCTGCACGGTCGCCCGGTATTTGTCACCTTCCATGAAATCTATACGCCCATACTACACGGGTTTCGAAATATACTCCTCGGAATGTATGACCGGATTAAAGACATCGTGTTGCTACAAGGTGCCTCGGCCGTCATATTAACCGTGCCTAATAGAGTACAGCGCCTGTCTTCCCTATTTCCTTGGCTTCAACGTCGTTTGTACTTTATTCCGGTGGGGACAGGTATCACCGTGTCATCTGTGACACCATCGGAACAGCAGGCAGAACGGGCCCGCTTAGGTATTCAACCTGATGAATGGATCGTCGGTAGTTTCGGCACATTGCACACGGATCGCCGTTATGATACCCTTTTCAAAACGGTCCGGCACCTGTTGGATCAGGGATTTTGTATTCGTATCCTATTGATAGGCGCATACGAAGAGGACCATGACTATTACGCGTATTTAAAAAAGTGCATTGCTGATCTGGGATTAGAACCATATATTATATGGACTGGTTTCGGCACATCGGTGACGATTTCACGCTGGCTTGCCCTTGTGGATATATATGTTATGACGGACCTGCGTGGCGCCAGCGGACGAAAGAGTTCTCTAACAACGGCCCTTGCACATAGTCTACCGATTATATCAACCCGCGGTCGGGATACCACGCCTGAATTTGAGCATGGTAAAAACATACTTCTTTTCGATGTCGATGACGAAAAAAACCTTGGCCGGCATATCATCCGGTTGTTGCACAATCAGGAGGAGCGTACGCGTCTACGGACCGGTGCCCAAACTTTGTATACCTCAAAGTACGCCTGGAGATCCATCGCTCGAAGCACGTTAAAGGTGTATCGGAATCATTATGGACCCGGCGCTGAAAGATAAATTATTACGGTCTTTATGGTTTCGTCGTCTTGTCAGACGAATTTTTGCGACAGGAGATACGGTCCGGCGGGTAGTACAAAAACCGATCGTCGATACCTTTCTTCCCAATCATGGAGATCGAGTGATTGATGTCGGAGTCGGTCGCGGCATGTACACATTTGACTCGCTTCAGCACCGGTTCAAACGAGTTATTGCCCTGGAAATCAGTTCAGACCATATAGCCTATCTCGCCGATTATAAACAGCGTAATGGCCTGTCCAATATCTCTCTGGTTCAAGGATCAGCAGAGCATTTACCCTTCAAAGTCGGCGTCTGTGATACGGTGCTCTGTACCGAAGTGATCGAACATTTGCCAAACGATAAGCAGGGCCTGCAGGAACTGGCACGAATACTGCCCACAGGCGGACAACTTATCATCAGTGTCCCTGTGCCACCGGCACCCCGTTATGACGGTGCCCATGTTCATGAAGGATATACCTACAGCCAGATGAAAGAACTTCTGAAGGGCTGTTCGATGGACATCAGCCATTGGGATTATTGTCTTCTATGGTTGTCACGTAGCGTACTTCACCTGATCGCTTTTTTTGAAAACCGACTTGGTTTTCCACCTCCGGTTCTATTTTTATGCTATATTGAGCGGTGGTTGTTCAGGTATCGCAAAGATTTATTCAGACCCTACGATATCATCATTAATTGCGTTAAAGAGGAATGAGTGCATGACGGTTTCACCTCAACATCAGATGGATACGACCCCTCGGCAGTTGCTGGTAGTAGATAGCCCGACTGCGCGCGGCGCGATCGTTGCTCTGCTTTTATTCGTTGGTATCTTGATTATTTATCTGGTCACCCAGGCAGAGGTTGTTTTTTCTACACAGGTCAGTCTGATCTTAGGCTATTTGATCGGTATCCCTATTCTTCTGTCAAATAACTATCACCGATCCATTTTATTAATGTTCATCTTCGCTTCGGTAGCGGGGCTTCTTAAATATAAGACCGGCTTTAACCCCATTATTCACGTTACCGTTGACATCATGATGGGGGTGATTTGCTTCGGATGGTTTATTCGTCGCTTTTTTGTTCCACCCGTGCAAAAAACGTCCACGCCTTTAGCCATCCTCATCTTTATATTTGCCTTTATCTGTACCATTCAGGTCTTTCATCCTAATGGATACAGTTATTTTGCCAGCGTGGGCTCTTTGAAAATGCATATTTTCATGATCCCCCTTTATTTTTTCGGCTATCACTATCTCACCTCCGTCCGTCAAATTCGTCAATGGATCTGGACATTTGCCATCATCGGAATTGTTATGGGTTCCGTATCGATCTACCAATTCCAAATGGGTCCTGAGGCTATCAAGGAGGATATGCCTGAATATGCCTATATGATTGATCAGAATACCTGGCAGGATGAGACAGGCAAATCTTATTTCCGTCCTATGTCGACCACATCGAATCCAGGTGGTGCTTCCACCTGGATGCAATGTCTCATCCCGCTGATGATGGCCGTTTGTTTCATGCGAACGTTTTCCACCAAGTTACGTGTTATATTGGGTCTCGTATTGGTATTTCTTATTGTGACCTTATCTATCTCCCTGATTCGCCAGATGTTTATGGTGACTTGTGGAAGTGTCGGTTTTATGTTGATGTTACAGTTTTTTTACCGACGCCTCAATCAACATATAATGGGATTAGTGCTTATGGCGCTCTTGTTGGTGGGCGGTATTAATATTGCCGGTCAGGTCGCCGGATCATCCAGTTCTGCAATTCGTGGATTAGTCAGTCTTCTTTCCGATCCTTTAAATTTATATCAAAATAACCGGGGCTCCACTATGTACGTAGCCTATCAAATGGCACAATTGTATCCACTTGGTATCGGCTTAGGAAGGACAGGGCCGGCAGTCGCCAAATTTGGAGCGGAAATTCAAGCCCATTGGGATAAATACGGGACCTCCGTTTTTAATCCGAGTGAAAATTATTTCCAGGTTTTGATATCTGAGACCGGGCTTCCAGGTACTATTACCATGCTTATTCTCACGTTCGCCATATTGTGGCGTGGCTACAAATCCTATCTGCGTATAGAGGACAACGATTTAAAATGGTTTTCAGTAGCATCTTTAAGCGTATTGGTTTCTATATTTGTTGTCTTCTTCGGAGGACCGGCATTGGTAACAGCCCCCTTGAATATGTTCTTCTGGTTCTTGAGCGGCGTCCTTTTAAAATTACCCGTTTTGGATCAAGAACTACGTCAACAGGAGTTAAAAGAAACATCAGGATGATCATGCGCCGCCTTTTATCCTGATTTGATCTATGTCTGGACCGGATCTCTCGATTACTATCCCGTTCTATAATGAAGAAGGCTGTTGTGAACAGGTTTTGCAAAAGCTCACAGCAGCACTAGAACAACACACCATCGCCTATGAGATTATGGCCGTGGATAATGGTTCGACCGACCAGACAGGCCATATTCTTAATCGAATAGCTCAGTCGAACCCCAATGTCCATATCGTTAAGATAGCGCGAAATGAAGGCTATGGCTGGGGTATTATATCGGGGTTAAATACGTGTACGGGTAAATATATCGGCTATATTGATGGAGATACGCAAATTGCACCGGATGAAGTGATTCGAGTATACCAATCTGTTCTGACCAATCAGGCAGATATTGGAAAAGGTAAACGTATTGAACGGTTCGATGGACTCCAGAGGAAAATAATCTCTAAAATATATAATGTTCTGTTTTATTTTATCTTTTCCTGCCCGATACACGATATCAATGCCAAACCTAAAATACTGCGGCGCACTTTGTATAAGCAACTTGGTCTGAAATCCAAGGACTGGTTTATTGATGCCGAACTGGTTCTTAAAGCGCATGCAGCGGGTATGCGTATTGACGAAGTGGAAATTGAATTCTTAAAAAGGCAGGATGGCACATCCAAAGTCCGCATGGCCACCATATGGGAATTTATAAAAAACTTATGGGAATATCGATTTCATGGGCCATTATAATAGTTAACCAAACCTGCATATTATATCGACCTCACTTCCCTTCGTTATATTTATTACCGTCCTGTTGGTTTTACCAGATAGCATTCAGATCCATATTCTCTCAAACAGCCTAACATGAAGCGTCGTATTTCAGCAAGATCCTTGTCAGATGCACGGGTACTGATTACGGGTGCTACCGGATTTATTGGACGCCATTTGTGTAAAGCTCTCGTGAATGCAGGCGCAATAGT
>CAJXCW010000291.1 GCA_913051705.1 uncultured bacterium | reverse complement strand
CGGTGAAAGGTATGTCAGCGCCTGTTTACTGTATTGGCGCGATTGAGGTGTCGCATTGACCGACCAGAAGGCTTCTATCGCCTGGACGATGGCATCGCATCCAGATGTAGCAGTCACCGCTTTCGGCAACGTATACGTTAATTCGGGCACAAGCAGGGCGTAATCAGGGCCCATACTTGGATGCGCGAGCGAGTATTTGACTCTGTCAATATAAACGACTGCAAAGTGGGTAACATCGGCCCCGGTGCCGGCGGTGGTGGGGATCAGCATGAGTCGGATACGCCGGGGGATCGGCACGACTTTCCCCGTGATATAGACTTCGGGCGCCTCAGGCTGCGTAGCGAGTATGGCCGCCGCTTTGGCGATGTCCATCGCCATGCCGCCGCCGACACCGATCACCAGGTCTGCATCATGTTCGTTGATTTGTTCCGTCACCCGCTGCACATCGTCCTTGGTCGGATATTTATAAAATCCGGAGATCTGGATCAGGTGGTCAGGGCTCAGTCCCCGACCATGAAGATAGGCATGTATTTGCGGTTCGATAAGCTGTTTGGGGCTGGACGGCCCCATATGGTAAGCCGCATTGCCCCGGACAAGCAGGATGGAGGTCGGCTGTTCCCTGTCGAGCAGATCAAGCAGGCACGCATCCGTTGGCTGTTTGTCCATCCCTGAACCTGGTTGGCAAGGGGTGGGCAGGATCAGCGAGTTATGTTCATTCCAAGTATCCATTGCGACCCGGCTCCTGTCTGCCATCTAAAACCATCCGGTGGTTTCTTTGGATACCCGCTTAATATCCGGCATGCGGGACAACTCATGCTGAACAGAGGAATTAATGGCGCCCGAAACACCCAGGATGAGGAGTTGGCCTGTTTCCTGATCCGCCTGGCCAAAGGCGGTACGTATCCAGGGCTGAAGATAGACTGAATCTTCCGGTCCCAGAGTATCCTGATGAGTATGCCCATCCACCGTCCAGGCGATGTCTATCGGTGTATCGCCATAATTGAACAGGTATTGATGCAGCGGAGATTCAAAGCCTGTCTCCAGATCAGGTTCGGGGGCCAGGACATCGATATTGAACCCTTTCATATGGGGCATCCAGGGGGAGCGCACGAGCGGATGAATCAGGTATTGCGGCGTATCGGAATTCGGATAGCGCCGCGCTATCGCCGGATCATGGCGCTGAACGGGCACCTGGGCCTTTTCATTGTATTCCGATACCAGCAGGTCCTTCGGTTCGATATGTAATTTTTCTGCCAGGACCGCTCGTTCTTCCTGAGAAAACGGTCTGGTTTCATCCAGGATATCCTCTGCGGTGATGCCGGTGCCCGGAAGCAGGGCGGGCAGATCCTGCGGTTGTAGATATTCGGCCCGCATATGCTGGTGCAGCAGCTTGATTTGCGCCCTGGGGCCGTTGCTCGCATCCAGATAAAATCTATCGGCGCCGCGCTCCCTGCCGAGCAGATACATCTCTTTCTGAGCTCTGGCTACATCGCCTTCGAAGGTGACGGCAATAATCAGGCCCAGCCGGTCGGCATCCCGGCTGGTGAAGCTGTGCGGGTTGAACGGCGTGATGTAGTTGGAATCGCCTGTATTCATCTCAGCCATATAGGATGTACCGCGTACCTGATAGTAGAAGTTCACCGGCCCGATAAAAAAGGTCATCTGATGTTCGAAATGCCCCTTATTATAGACCACGTGCGGATTGTCGGGATCGGTGTCGTCGATGGTTACTTCTTCTTTGATCCATTCGGGTTTTATGGGGCTCAAGACAGACATGGCCGTATCCCGATATTCATAATACGGTACGGTTTCGTTCAGGCCGTTGAGCCGTTCGTAAATTCTGCTCGACGCTTGTGAATCCTGCGCCCGCATGATCAGTACGCCGTTTCGCGTATCATCCGACGGCAACAGCAGCTTTTCAAGTGTCGTAGGGTAAACACGGCTCATGGCCACCGCCAGCGCCTGGAGTTCTTCAATGTCGGTCTTGCCCTGGAAGATGCGCTTCATATCGTCAGACGACCACTGAATGTCCTGTGCCACAGACGCCAGCGTACGTTTCCAGCCGTTCATCAGATTCCGGAACCAGCCCAACTGCAAATCGATGCCTATATGATCCAGACGCATAGATTCCAATCTCCTCAACATGCTATCGGCAAATGGAACAGGTCAGCAAATGACAGATGAGCAAATTTACATTTATTAACGCGTCTGCCGTCTGCTCATTTGCTGATCTGCTGATCTGTGTTTAGTTTTTCGATCTATCATCGATTTCTACAATACCGCGGTCTGTATCGTACCGTAAGGTTTTCTGTTTTTCTACATCGCCGATAGTGACCCGGACGAAGTACGCGCCGTCCGGATATTCGATGGAATGGATATCACCTTCGGCAAAGGCGGATGCTTCACCGGCGTGGACGTCGTACTTCTTTACCAGTTCGAGTTGGGCAGCGCCTTCCGAACCGCCGTCATCCAGCCGTTTCCATCGTCTCATCGTCGTATGGCCGGTGTAGTTGCCGTAGATGACGCTGCACGGGCCATGATCATGTGGGCTTGACTTGTTGCCTTTGCGGCCGCCGTGGACAATAACGTACACGTCGGTCTCGGCGTCATGGCCGATCACGGAATGTCCTGCGTAGGCCTCCATATCCACATAGTCTTCGAGTAAACGAGGATTTTCCAACAGATCCTCCACCTTGAGGCGTACCTCTTCCAGGCCCGCCCGTACCCCTTTTCCTTGAAACGTCTGACGCGAATCCGCCAGAAATTGTTCTACCGTATAATGAGACATATCAGGCTCCTTGTCATATTAATATATTGCCATGCTAAACTCAGTCAATATATCGAATTCGGTCTGCTTTATTCAAGAAATATACTCCGAGAGACAATTTATAGTTGCATTTAAATGGGAAACATAATAATATAGGCCACTCATGCCATTACGGCAAAAATGTGATGACGGTGATCCTACATAATAAATTGTGCCCACAATGGAACTATCCCGTCAGGTTTTGCATATAACAAGGTGAATGACCGCCTTACCCTATTATTTCATAAAAGGTTTACCCTTATCACCTGGAGGAGAAGTATGGCACGCGTAAGATATTGGATTGGCTTTGCAGCAGTTCTATCCATGGCTGCGCTGTTCATGACCCCGACGGTACAGGCGCAGTCTGTAGAAGAGGCGCAGACAAAAGTAGAAGCCATGCCGGATGATCCCCCGCGTCATTATAATCTCGGCTTTGCCCTCTTTAAAGCAGGCCAATTCAAGGAGGCGATCGTTTCTTTTAAAAAAGCGGCTGAGTTGAAACCAGATTATAAAGAAGCCTATTATAATATGGGCCTGTCACAGCAGAAGCTGGGTTCGAATGCCACAGCCATCAAGTCGTTCAAGAAGGCGACCAAAGCGGATGCGGGTTACGCGGTTGCACACGCCGCATTGGGCGGAGCCTATCGCAAAACGAAGAATACGACTTCAGCGATTCGCGCATATAAGGCTGCCATAAAGATCAACCCTAAAAAAGGCACCTGGCATTATAACCTGGGCATCCTCTATCAGACAAAAGAGGATTACAAAAATGCTATTCCGGCTTATGAGGCGTATTTGAAATTGAGCCCCAGGGCCAGAAACGCGAAGTCCATTCGTGACATCGTCGTCCAGATGAAAGACGCGATTAAATAAGTAATATGCATAATTTGTATTGAAAGTCTATTTAACTGCCCGGCTGGAAGAAACAGCCGGGCAGTTTTTTATAGGCGGTGTTACTATGCACTCTGTACTATCTTTACTTCACCAGCCGCCGAAATGGTTCTTTCTTGAGGTCGCACTCCAGCAGGTCTTCCAGATTCCCCTGTTCCAGACCAGCTTTGATGATACTTAGCGCTTCTGTAGCTCTGTCGCCTAATATACGAATGTCTTCCTCGGTATGCGCCATGGTGACCCGGAAAGAAGTCTGGGTGTGCACGCCGCGTTTGGCCATCTCCTGGACAAACAACGTGGAGACCAGCGGCGTGAGCGCCGGGTCGGGCAGATCGAAGGACAGCGCCGGGCAGGGAGAGAGACCCACGCAGCTTCCGGACAAGCCCGCCGCTGATAGCGCTTCATTTATCGTGGTACGTACCTTTTCACCCATGTATTCAAAAAACGGCTCTGAATGTCTGCGTTTCAACTCCCGGATGGTCGTCAGCGCGGCTGCCAGCCCTACATTGTCGCTCCAGTACGAACTGGATACGAACATTTGCGAGGCCGGTTCCATCGCTTCACGAGAGCCGACCACGGCGCCCATCGGATAACCGTTCGACATGGCTTTGGCAAGAATCGTCATATCCGGTATAACGCCGACATATTCCTGCACGCCGCCGATACGCAGCCGCCAGCCGCAGGACACTTCGTCGAACACCAGGAGGGCATCATATTGATGCGCCAGAGTTTTGACCCCCTCGAGATAACCTTCAGGCGGTAATTCTGAACGCAACGGCTCCATCATGACGGCAGCGATGTGACCTTCGTGTTGCTTGAGCAAATCTTCCAGCATATTCAAATCGCCGTAGGTAAATGGGATCGCCGTGCCGGCCAGCACTCTAGGGACACCGATGGGCTCGATACCGGCAAAGGGGAACTCACCGCTTTCCGGATCGACCAGATAGTTGGCGGACTGATACCAGTCATGCCATCCGTGATAGCCGCAGAAGAGGATGATATCCTTGCCGGTCGTGCCGCGGGCGATTCGCGCCGCCACGGCGCATGTTTCCCCTCCGGCCTTGGCGTAACGTACCATCTCCGCACTGGGAATAGTAGCCACCAGCTCTTCCGCCAGATCAATTTCGAGGGGACCGTTTAACGTATAAATACTACCCCGATCAATCTGCTCTTTCACCGCCTGATCCACTACATCATCCGCATGGCCCAGGATAATCGCACTTACCGCGTTCATCATATCGAGATATTCATTCCCGTCGACATCAACAAACCGGGCGCTTTTGGCGTATGCGGCATAGACCGGGCTGACGCCGCCGGCGAACTGGCTCGCCCGCCGGCTGATCAGCTGTGTACGGCCCGGGATCAGTTCTTCCGCCCGTTTGTACAACGCCATGGATTTTTCTACGGAACGGGTATGGGACATGGGTTTTCCTTTTTTAAATGCCTACCGCTTATCCGGATTTCTGTACAATATTTCCTCCAGATACTCCGGCGAGCCGCTTTCACCCGGCGGGCGCTCTTGATGCCATGCTCTATGGGCCGGAATCAAATCGTCATACAACGGCCAGGGATCGAAGGGCTGGTAACCCAGGGCCTGGATCAGCTTACTGGAATCCATCGTCACATTCCCCGCCCGAGGTGGTACAGGGCCGGCCTCCTGCCGCAAACAACCCATCAGATGTTCAGGATCATAACCGCCTACGCGATTGATGATTTGTGCAATTTGATAGAGGCTGAGGCGTTGGGACGCCCCGGTGTGATACAATCCGGCCAGATCATTCGTCAATACGGCTTCGAACACCTCATTCAGGCAATCCGTATAGGTCGGGGTACGCACCTCATCGTAATATAAGGTGGCTGGTAGATTTTTCTTAAACCGGGATTGTATCCAATCGATCGCCCCGGCGTGGCCATTGAAACTGACGCCCATAGGCAGGGAGATACGTAGAATACAGGCGTCCGGCTGTTCCCGTAGAAAAATCTCTTCCGCCTCCACCATCGTTTTGCCGTATACCGTGACCGGATCGGTCGGATCGTCTTCGACATACCCGCCATCGCCGGCGCCGGAATATACCAGGTCGATCGACAGCGTTACGAGTCGGGTATCGGGCGATAACGCCCCGAGCAGGGCATGCACACTTTCTACATTGATCCGCCGGGCATTGTCCGGAGCCAGTTCGCAGGATTTAAGCTTGCAGGTGCCCTCACAATTCAACACGGCGCCGAATTGGTATTTGTCAAACAGCCGGGCCATCGTCTCCCCGTCATGGGCGTTACAGGGTTCTATCCCTTCTCCCTGAAGCGGCCAGTTGCCTTCCCTTCGGGTACCGATCACCTGCCCCGGGTATTTTGCAGAAAAATACTGAAACGCATTATACCCGGCCACGCCCGCTACGCCTGTAATCAACAGTGGAAGAGCCAACTTTTTTTCTGGTCTCATGATTACAACCGCCTCCCTTCCCAATTGACTGATTGACCGATTGACTGCTTGAAAACCTGCTCATCTGCGCTATTTGTTGATTGATGCCGCTACGCGTCATCGAAAGTAAGGAGCGCCTCTTCGAGGCATGATTAGAACGCGCTCCGCTTTGCTCTTTATTGGTTTGTTTTAGTCTTTTCT
>CAJXCW010000290.1 GCA_913051705.1 uncultured bacterium | reverse complement strand
TCGCCGCCTTTGAAGTCAGTACGGCCGCACCGGCCATACCGACCGACCCCGCCACAACAGCCACTCTGCCCCGATCGCCTTTATGTTCTGCCGGATGGTGTGTGGGAATCAACCTGGCCATCTCTTCTCTATCCGGCATCGACATCCAGAGGTTTTCCGCTTTGATCGCATCTGCTGGAAATCCGATGTCGGCCACCTCTATCTTCCCTCCCCAGGCTTTGCCCGGATAGGTAGCCAGATCTATCTTCATCAATCCAATGGTCACCGTCTGATCCGCACGTATACACGGCCACTGATTTTTATTTTTCAGATCAGGATACCCACATTTACTCGTCAATCCGGAGGGAATGTCAACGGATAAAACTGGCACATCAACCCCATTGACCCGTGTGATAGCCGCTGCAGGAAGTCCGCGCACCATTCCCTTTAATCCCGTACCGAGTATCGCATCGATAATCAGGTCCGCTTCTATGGTCATTGATTTCAGATCATCGTCCAGGATGGTCGCCAGAGGTACACCGGCCTGTTGCGCAAGGGTCAGGTGAGATGCCGCATCGCCTGTAAATACGTTCTGCGAGGCCAGTAAATAACAACATACATCTGCTCCGGCCTGCAGGAGACAACGACCGGCGACAAGACCATCTCCACCGTTGTTGCCTTTACCACAGAAGATAGCTACTTTTTTATCCGATATCTCACCGAGCATGTGCTGTGCCACGCCGGCCACCGCCTGCCCGGCGCGCTCCATGAGTTCAAAACCAGGGATATTCAGTTCTTCAATAGTCCTGTGATCTATGGATTGCATCTGTTCGGGGGTACATAGTTGCATACCGTTCGCGGCCCCTTATTCATCTACCGGTGAGGATAACCAGCCTTGGATGGCATGCAACGCCTCAGTCCGTGTATGTATCGTACCCAGGATCTGGTTTTTTTCAAGTTGCTCCAGAAGTCGGCCGATCTGAGGTCCGGGCTTCAACTGATGCGTCTGTAAAATATCTGTTCCTGTTACCAGAAGCGCCTTCTGTTGCACGATCTTACGTCGGTCCTGGATCCAGAGCAATCGATTTAAAATGTGTGCTGGTATGGATGACCGGTGTATCTGTTGCATAGCCTCTATTAGAATGACCACACCGATGATATCCTCATCTCCTTCGCAAGCGATATTAAAAAGGTGATCATCGGTCAACGTCTCTTTGTGATGAAATTCGAGTAATTGCCCGGTTAGACCGACCAGCCTGCGTAAGGCCTTCTGTTCTTTCTTACTTAAACTAAGCCGATCATAAGCCATTCGGAGAAATGGTTCATAATCAGGACGCTGAACCTGATGTTGTTCTAGAATGACAGCCGCCAGACGTAATACCCACGGCCAGAGCCGACGGCCTGCCATGACTTGATTTTTCCGAAAGGCCAGTTTGTTCTTTATGCGGATGTCTGATGAACAGTCCGGCTGCTCGAGAATATGGTCGATCTGTTCCAATAAGGTATAGCCCGGGGCTTCGATATCTTTTTGCGTGAACCATCCCGGAAACAGAACCTGGACGATTCCCATCTCATGCATGGCTGACATCCACTTTGCGGTCTTACCCTGACTTAAGAAAATAGACAATTCTTCGAGGATGCGCTCGGCCGACATGGCAGGCAACCGGTGCGTCCAGCGTGTGATCCATTGCCCGGTATCTTCGTTGATAGCCAGATCCAACTGGGCGGAAAAACGAAAGGCCCGCAATAGCCGGAGCGGATCATCAATAAACGCCTGTTCGGAAATCGCTTTAAGTACTTTATTGTGAAGATCTCTCGCACCATTTAGCGGGTCGATAAGGGTCGGATTCTGATTAAGGGTGTCAGATAGCCGGGCAGCCATGGCATTGATGGTGAAATCCCGACGATTCAAGTCCTGATACAACGTCTTCCCTTTTAACGAGGTAATATCTATCGTCCACTTTCGTTTGATGACGACGCGTCCTGTTCTGTCTTTTTCATCGAGCGGAATAAACCGACTGCGAATCGCTTTTGCCAGCTCCAGGGCGTGTTGTATGCCATCGCCATCAATGGTCAGGTCTATATCTTTAACCGGTCTATTCAGGAGCGTGTCACGGATGCATCCACCCACGAGATACGCTTCATTTTGAACGGAATGACTGAGCTGTCTTAAAGCGGGGATAAGCTGGGAATGCGCTTGCAGGATGGGTTGAAGAGATTCGGTCAAGGCATGCATGGGAACCCAAATGACACCTTCTGGAGTTATCGTGTTTCAACAGCCTGAATATGGCCGGAAACCTACAGTGCGATTAGAAGGCTGTCAAGCGAAATCCAGGTTGACAGCTCACCTGACAATCAATAATAATGGGGGTAGCCCGATCGATTCCAAGGACACGATTTACACCAAATGTTCACAGATAGGAATATTATGCAGATTTATCCTGCCATTGATGTACGAAATGGCCGATGTGTTCGGCTTCTACAGGGAAATAAGGAACAGGAGACCATATACGGTGATGATCCGGCGGCCATGGCACGCCGTTGGCAGTCACAGGGGGCGACGTATCTTCATGTGGTCGATCTGGATGGGGCGTTTACAGGCCATCCGCAGAACGAACTCGGGATCACCGGCATTTTGAAGAAGGTGGACATTCCCGTACAGCTTGGCGGGGGGATACGAACGATCGGATGATATCACCCGATGGTTGTCGCTGGGGATAGCCCGAGTCATTATCGGTACGACGGCGATTCAGGATCCCGGTCTGGTACGCCAGGCCATTGATCGCTGGGGACCTGAGCATATCGTGGTCGGTATTGATGCAAGGGACGGCGTAGTTGCTGTCGAAGGGTGGGAATCAGGGTCATCACGTACGGCTGAAGAGGCGGCCATGAGTATGAAAGACGCCGGGGTTTCCACCATCGTGTTTACCGATATCGACCGAGATGGGATGATGACCGGACCCAATGTAGATGCCACCTGTGCCCTTGCCCGTACCAGTGGCTTGCAGGTTATCGCTTCCGGCGGCGTGTCTTCCATGGATGATTTGACATCGATTGCAGCGGTGACCTCTGAGGGGATAGAAGGCGCCATCATAGGAAAAGCGCTCTATGAAGGCGTTATCAATTTATCAGAAGCGGTTGCGAAATTTCAGACAAATAGTATCAGGCGAAAATTTTAAGGTTGATATCTGATTAATAAAAAACAACTTTATATCCGTCTTAAGATGACCGAATAAAATTTATATACGAACGATAGACACGTTGTTCATCGAACATCGATCAATTCTGATTAAAACATCAAATACCTGGGGAATATCATGCCTGCTCATGCCATCACCGTCCTGATGATAGAAGATAATCCTATTCATGCCCGGTTGATACAGAATCTTCTGGATGCTAGTGATTTGACCTACGATCTGCTGACAGCAGACAGTCTCGCAAAGGGTATTGAGCGGCTTGACCAGGGCAAGATTGATGTGGTTCTATTGGATCTGGTCCTGCCTGACAGTGCGGAGATAGCTACCCTGGAAAGTGTAAGAGCCGCGGCACCGGATATACCTATCATCGTGTTGACCAGTCTGGATGACGTGTCTTTGGCGGCGAAGGCCGTTGAGGCAGGCGCACAGGATTATTTAATTAAAACGGATGTGAACAGTATGCTTCTTGCCCGGTCTATTCATTACGCCATTGAGCGGTTTCGTGCGCTGAGCGGTGAATGGGACGCCCCCATGTTTCGGCTGGCGCAACAACAGTTTTTAAAAGCCGCTCAAATCATGGGTCTGGACGACAACATCCGTGAACGGCTTCTCTTTCCTCAGCGGACACACGTGGTTACCTTACCCTTCCGTCGGGACGAGTATAATCTGGTTGAAACCGTATTCGGCTATCGGGTGCAACATCTCTTAACCATGGGACCGACCAAAGGCGGTATTCGATACCATGAAGACGTTAATCTCGGAGAGACTTCAGCCCTGGCGATGTGGATGACCTGGAAGTGCGCCCTGATGAACTTACCATTTGGCGGCGCCAAGGGCGGTGTAAGAATCGATCCTACCGAATTATCCCGGCGGGAACTCCAACGGCTGACGCGACGATACACCTCTGAAATTATCAATATCATTGGACCGGACAAAGACATTCCCGCACCGGATATGGGCACGGATGAACAGGTAATGGCCTGGATTATGGATACCTACAGTCAGCAGGCAGGGTATACCGTTCCGGGAGTTGTGACCGGTAAGCCGGTGGTATTAGGTGGATCGCTTGGAAGAAAAGAGGCTACCGGTCGGGGCTTGGTCTATCTCATAGAGGCGGCGGCAAAACATATCGGCCTGTCTCTCAATGAGGCGTCTGCGGTAGTCCAGGGTTTTGGGAATGTGGGCAGTAATACCGTCCGGTTTTTAGAAGAGGATGGGGTCAAGGTGGTGGCGGTCAGTGATGTGACCACCGGGATTTACAATGCAAACGGGCTGTCTTTGCAATCGCTGATCGATTATATTGCAGAAAATAGATTTTTGAAAGGCTATCCGGAAGGGGACGAAGTCTCCAATGAGGAACTATTGGAACTCCCCTGTGATATTCTGGCGCCTGCCGCTTTACAAAATCAGATCACCGGAGAAAATGCAGATCGTGTTACGTGCAAGATGCTGGCTGAAGGCGCTAATGGTCCCACAACCCTAGAAGCAGATGAAATTCTTAACAATAAAGGGGTCTTTATTCTGCCGGATGTGCTTGGAAATGCAGGTGGTGTTACGGTCTCCTATTTTGAATGGGTCCAGGATACCCAGAATTACATGTGGTCCCTCAAGGAAATCAATAATCGTCTGCATGAGATTTTACTCGATGCCTTCGAGCGCACGGTGGCTCGTTCCGTGGGCGATAATATCGATATGCGTACGGCGGCTTTAATCGAAGGGATTAACAGGGTGACCCAGGCAAAGTTGTTGCGTGGCGTATTTCCGTAAGGAGAAGATACGTGGCTAATATCGATTATGACTCCGGATGGGTAAGGCTGCTGCAACGGGCCGCTTATTTGATCTGCTGGATCGTTATGACCCTGGCCTGTCTGGTTCTCATCGGATGGCTGTTTGAAATATCCTTGCTCAAAACCATGATCCATCCAGGTCGAGTGCCGATGAATCCGCTCACAGCGGTTGCCTTCCTCCTGGCCGGCGGTACGTTGTGGTTTTTATTACCCGAGACCGCTTCGTTTCAACGCCGCCTGACCGGGTTTGTTTCTGCTGTTTTTTTATTGATCCTGGCCGGATTGAAACTGGCCGATTATCAAATCGTCGATCAGGGTATTGATGAATGGCTGTTCGCTTCCTCTCTCGGAGGGAGCAGAATGGCGCCCCATACTGCGTTTACCTTCCTTTTGCTGGGCTTTGCCCTCATTCTGCTTGATGTCCGCGGCCCCCGCCATTGGCTGTCCAGGGCCTGTGTAATGATTGTCGCTATTATCACCCTGTTGTCTCTTACCGGAGCCATATACAGTACCCTCGTGCTCTACCGCGTCTCAGGTTTTATTCCTATCACGTTGAATACCGGCCTGGGATTCGGTCTGTTATGTGCGGGTATTTTTTCAGCGCGTCCTACCCGCGAACCAACAGCTACGCTGGTTAGCGCTACGGCTGGCGGTATTATGGCGCGGCGCTTGCTGCCGGCGGCATTTCTTATCCCTCTTATTCTCGGTTGGATGCAATTTCGGGGGGAGCGGGCCGGGCTTTACGGGGTTGAATTAGGCCTCTCATTGTTTGCGATCTCTAATATTATCGCCTTCAATGTTCTTATCTGGTGGAATGCCCGTTCTCTCGGCAGAGTTGACGCGGAACGAACACGGGTGGATCGTGAGTTGCATCGTCAGAACACCTTACTGGAACAGACCGCCCATGACCTGGTCCAGTTTCAAAAAGAAATCCAGGAAGCCAAGGAGACGGCAGATAACGCCAACAAGGCCAAGAGTGAATTCCTGGCCAATATGAGCCACGAAATCAGAACGCCTATGAATGGTATCATGGGTATGACCCAACTTCTTTTGAATACCGGGATCTCTACGCGACAACGAGAATATCTGCTCTTAATAGATCAGTCTGCGGATTCCCTTCTTGTTCTGTTAAATGATATTCTTGATTTCTCAAAAATCGAAGCAGGAAAATTGGAACTGGAGTCTATCCCTTTCCAACTTCGAGAAACGCTGGGTGATACCCTGCAAGCCCTGGCCATACGCGCAGCCGACAAAGGACTGGAGCTGGCCGGCCATATCCCCGCTGAAATATCCGAAAACCTGATCGGTGACCCCGGTCGACTACGTCAGATCGTAGTCAATCTGGTCGGTAACGCCATCAAATTTACCGAGGCCGGCGAAGTGGTTATGGATATCGAGGTTGAATCTGAAACAGATGAG
>CAJXCW010000289.1 GCA_913051705.1 uncultured bacterium | reverse complement strand
TGATCATTGCCGGGGCATCCAGTCCGTTGATGATCGGCATCCCGCAAGCAGCAGCCCGGCCGGTCTCAGCCATTCTATCGTTCTCATTATCCGCGCTGCTCTTCGGTATTCGGATAAATGGCAAGTGCTCCGGGTGACAAATTATAGCGAAACCATATAGATTTGTCAAAAAACCATTTAAATGGCGTTGAATCCACCGCATTATTCAAGATAAACACAGGCACTGCCAGAAGCACAATCCGGAGGTCGTCTTTCCAAGAGGCGGGAATGGTCAATCAGAGGATATTTCGTCGCTGGAGACATTCAAATGTCAAGGCTGCGGTTTCCCCGAGAACGAGGAAAAACTTGACCAGCGAACGCACGACCTGTTATCTGGAGTACAGGCCCGCGCGCAGGAAAAAAATGCGGTGCCCTGTCACTGTCCGTTTCTTTCATAATCTGGAGGATTCAAATTTGCCCGTTTATATAATCGTCTCCTATGACATCACCGATCCCGAGGGCTATGAGGGATACGTACCCGGCGTTCTGCCGCTACTTGAGAAACACGGCGCGGAGATCCTGGTTGCTGACTATGCAGCCGAGACCCTGGAAGGTCATTCACGAGGGGTGAATGTGGTATTAAGGTTCGACTCGAAGGCGGCCGCCCGCACCTGGTATAACGACGCGGATTACGGCCCGGTAAAGCAGATCCGGCTCGATTCGTCGAATAACACCACCATGGTCCTGGCGAAGGAATTCACCATGCCGTCAGCATAGGGGGCGGGTATACAGACACGAAGTGGATGACAACGCTGAAGCAGGGCGCATCATTATATTCCAAGGAAGAGATATCATGGAAGCTGGTTTCGATTATTGAAAATGTTCTGGCCGCAGTCGGTATTGTGGCGATAGCCATAGTATGGTACAAGAAAACGCGCAAGGGCTGACGCAGTTGATTCATTGAGATCCGGCAGGATCTTACAACATGTAACCGGACTATGAAACGAAACGCGGTGCTTCTACAGGCAGCCTGCCGGCGTGACGGCCACGCTGACTTTGTAAAGAGGGCCTCCGTTGTATGAACATATTAATGATTAAGCTTTATTCCTGAACAGGGGAACCTCTATGGATACACCTGCTTCTACTGCCGGTAACGTGGTCATCGTCTGTGTCGATACGCTTCGCACGGCCTACATCGGCGCCTATGGCAATGACTGGATTCAAACACCTAACCTGGACCGCTTCGCGCAGCAAAGCGTCCGTTTCACGCACGCACATCCGGAATGCCTGCCTACCATTGCCACCCGTCGCACGTTACACAGCGGTAGACGCGCATTTCCATTTAATGACTACCATCCCGTGCCCTGGGATAATGTATACATCCCGGGCTGGCAGCCCATGTCGCCTGATGAAGGATAGCAGGCAACAGATGATAAAATCAACCCATTCGAACAAACCTTCCAGATAATCCAAGGAGAGCAATGCGCAGACATCTTGTCATGACTTTTGTCGGGCCCGATCAAATCGGCATTGTGGACCGTGTGACCAGGATGATACTGGAATACGATGGCAATGTTGAAGAAAGTCGGATGACCCGGTTGGGTGGGGAGTTCGCCATGTTGCTGCTGATTTCTGTTTCCGCTCGACAGATAGAAGAATTGAATTCGGCACTGGCTGATCTGGAAAAGGAGGGATTCCACGCCTCTGTGCGACAGACCGAGCCTGGAAAAGCGGTCCGATACGAGGGCTGGCTGACCTACCGCCTGGAAGTGAGTGGAGCAGACAATGAAGGGATCATCCATTCAATCACCCACCACCTGGCGGAACAGAATATCAATGTCGAAATAATGGATACCAACACGGCCGCAGCCGCCATGAGCGGCGCCATCTTATTTTCCATGACGGCAATCGTCGTTGTCCCGCCGGAACTATCTTACCCTGACTGGCGACACCGGTTGGATGAGATCGGTGATACCATGAATGTGAACATTGAGGTGTCCCCGCATACATCATGATGAAGAGCAAGGATGGAGGTGGAACGATGACGGTAGAGGCAGCGGGAAGTCAGGCAGTGACGACTAACAAGTGATCGCTGGTGGAGATTTTACCGACATTGGTCTAATGACAGACACGATGAGTGCACCGCACCGGAAGAGGGGACGCAACATAGAGATTTACTTTTCAATGATGTTTCCCTGACGCCCAAAAGCGCAATCGGCACACGAAGTTTTGCCCCCGGGGAGTTTATCGGGATTCAAGAAACCAATTATCTCCTGCAACTGGCTTTCCATCCAACTTTAATCCCGCCTGTACGGAACCAGAGATTCCTGGAATAAACATCTGACCTGAAAAGGCAGGACCAGCCCTGCCGGCATTACATACGTGAAAGTAACTTGTCGGTGAGACAGGCAAGCCCGTCTCGTTTAACAGAAAAGCATAAAAACCCATTTGAGCCTTGAATCCCTGATGATAGACGTTGAATAGATAATCTTCAGTATTCACCTGTTTCCCAAGTGCCCTGAATACCCTCCTACACCAAGCTCTACGATCCTGGCGGCTGGAATAATCAAGCGTTTCGTTACAGGGAACCTGCCCGCGTTTACAAGGTGTGGTTTCGACAAGTATATAGAAAAGTTGCGCGGCGTTAAGACGGAGTCCACGGGGATCCTGATCGTCACGGTCTGATTCCGGTCCACAATGATTCCCCGATCCACCCCAAATCCTGAAGAATGGAAAATACCCGCACTGAACATCCAAGGGATCCCTTATACCCCCCTTCCCGGGGTGTCGACAGCTTTCACATTCCTGCCCCCCAGGCCCTCCGGAAGTTCAAGGCTCCCCGTTAGCGAGTCAAGCAAATCTGATCCCCATTTATTTTCAGGCAGACCCATAATTTAGTCTTGACAGGTCCTGTTTTTTTTGTTATGTTTACTTTGTTGATCAACAAAGTAAACTATAGGTCATTCCAGATAAGGAGAGACTAATGGACGGCTTAACTGCAGAGGATCAGAGGATCTTCATCAAGTTTGTATTAAAGGTGGGTATATACGTTGTTGTGATCATAGCTGTCTTGTGGTATAAGCAGCACCACGCAAAACGCCGGGAGCGGGATGAAGCAGACCTACAGCGGGAGCTTCAGATGGTGGAGAAAAGCCGAGATGTGCTGGAACTGAGGAGAAATATGTCGAACGACTTGCAGAAGCCGTCAGAGCCTGGGAAACATCCCCGCTCAAAAGTGCTTTACAGCAGACAAAAACAGGAATCGTGGGAAGCGTACAAAGAAAGGGTCGTGGAATCCCTCCGAAACGCCGGGTTCCCCGTCAAATAACAGGAGGGGAGCCTCGTGCGCCACGAGTGGGTGAGTTGGACAATGACTCCGCAATGAAATCTCTTCAAGGTAAAACAGATAATATCGAGATCGTCACGGAGAATCTGTAATCCACTATTTTCTACTGGAGGCCTGTAATGGCATTACATCTCATGGACGAAGCGTCTGATTTTACTGCAGACACGGCTGCGGGGACCATCAACTTTCACGAATGGCCCGCACGGCGTACCAGTTGTATACCGGCATATGGTCCGCATCAAAAAGACGAACCCGGACACCGGGGAGCGGGAGGGAAAAACGATACCGTTCCTTTTACGAGGTAGCCGTCAACGACCGACGTCATCCGTGGTCAGACACCAGCCCATCGTGGGCATGAACGGAGGTAGGTATGCGTTCAGATCAGTACGGGAACACAAGGTCAGCAAGGGCATAAATCATGCCCCCGGAAACAACGTGGCCGGGATCGCCGTATCGGCTGTTTCGGGGCCTTTGACGCAGCCCTTTTCCGCACCTGTAAAGTAACCGGATAAAACCTTGAAAAACATCCGGAAAATAAATCTTTAAATAGCATAAAATACATTGCTTTAAAGGGCATTTTTAGTTATATTAAAGGTATGTCGGATAAGCGATAAACCGGAGTGCTTAATCATGGAAAAACGAGGCCTTTTTTCGGGAGAACGAAGCACGGATTTTGTCCCATTTCGGGATCCCGTGAGTACGTTGCCGGACAATACGGTTTGCCAGGTGTATTTGCGGTAAACCAGGCTCTGCGATACGGGTTTCCGTGATGATGAAAATGTCAGCTTGGTTAACAGGTATGCAACGGTCAAAACTGATACGGTAAGGGGGTTTCACGGATTAGAGTCACCTGGCGCTTCGCCAGGATCGCGGAAGGCAGGAGCGTGTATCGCGCTCTGCGGACTTGAATACAGGCTACGAGATCGGTTTAACTTTCGCAAGCTCAGGTAAAACCGACCTAAAGCATGTATTCAAAACTCGATCACTTTACGTTTTCTGAAGTAATCCGACCCCTTGCCGTATTCAGAGTTTGCATTTGAGGTCATTGCCTATGGCAGATTACCAATCCCTCAGGGATTTCTCCAAGACATTCAAGCTTGACTTGCCTGAAATTGTCGACTTTGCGCATCGGGCTGTCTTTTCCCGCAGCAATGTCCAAGGCGGGCAGAATCGGTACACCGCCTGTGCCCGGGAACGGCAACTGCTGCGACGGACCTTGCGGAACGCTGTTTCAGAAGTCAACAAACTCGGCGAAACGTTCGGTGTGTCCGGCGAAACGGTCCTTAGAAACCTGATTGCCGAGGCCTGTCCGGAAGAGTTAGCCGGTTACTGGCTGCTGGCGAAGTATGCTTCGTCCAGGAACATCTGGCCCGCGAAAGTGCTGCGGTTCTTGCCGGCCGTTCCCGAGCGGTTTCTGTCTGTTTACCAGTTAGCTCATGTGGTCGGTCTGTCCCGGCGCAGACCTTCAAAACATGCCGTGCACCGTTTCGCGAGCCAATTCCCGAGTAAACGGCTCAGAAGTGCCGTGTTCAGCGTTTGCGTGAGAGATTTCTCGGGCGTACGTGCTGCGGACGCCGGCCAGCACCATCCGGGGCCGGGCATCATCCGCGAACTGGCGACCGTGGCGGCTTACGGCGGGTCTCTCGGGGTATGGCTGGAAAAGGCGGTGTACAGGCCCTCGGAGGTGTTCTCGAAGCTCCGCACCGAAATCGTTTGTGATTATCACCGTAATACACCCATCAGCGATAAGGCAGTCGGCAGCCGGATTGGCCTGCTGAAAGACGTGAAACTCAGGCATTGCCTGCAGTACCTGGGTAAGTCGGCAGCAAAGCGCCCTTACTATCTTCTTCACCTGTCGCCGGAGGATCGCAGCGAACTTGTTCAAAGCCTGCCGGAGGAAGACCTGTCCGCCACGATGCAGCATATAGCGTCCCGGGGATTGCGAGGATACTTTCGCAAGTTTCCCGTGGTAGACACCAGGCGGCTGTACGGCTTATGTGGCGAAAAGTTCTGGGCACGGGCCCTGTGGACCGCTTCCAGGGGAAAAACCATGGACGAGATCCTGGACAAGGCGGGAACCGGGCGTCGAGACCTGTTCGAGGGATGCTTCAACATTGCAAATGCACGGTATCCCTGGATTGATCGTGAGGGGCTTCATGAGATGTGGCCGAGGGGCCTCGCCGAACGGTACGTAAGATATTGCGGTGACGCCGGACTGCCGGAAAGCATGGGGTGCTCCTCTTTGACGCGGCTGGTTGCCCATCTTGGAAGCGGCCGGTTCCCCGGGACGATCAGCCGCGCCGCGGGTGAAGCGGTCGAGTCCTGTCTGCCTGATGCTGAAGCGGACCTGTTGCGGCTGTTATCGTTGGACGCTGTCAGGTCGTGCCTCGATCGTACAGACCTTCTTCCGGCATTTCAGGCAGCCGTAGCCAATTTCCTGAATCGGCCTTCCCCCGATAGCGCCCGGATCGCGGGGGCGTTCCTGCGGCCGACGCCGGCGCTTCACGAGGCCCTGGCAGAAAGTGTCGGGGACCATCGATTCAGCCGGTCTGAATTTGCACTGCTGTGCAGGGCTTTGGATCAGCTTCGTGTCCGGGTCTGCAGTCCACTGATCTCATTCAGGGGCCGCGAAGAAGGGCCGGCCTGGAAAACGCTCCTGTCGGACGCGGAGAAGACAGGACGGAGTGTGCCGGACGTTCTGCGCAACACGCTGAAGCGGGCCGATATCGAATCGCTGGCGGAAGCCCTGGTACTTCGCCCCGACCTCTTTGGGGCTGCCGCCTGTAAACGTGTACCATTGAAGAAACTGCTGACATTGGCATTCAAGTTTCCCGCCGTCGCGGCCCAGGTGGAGCGGCGTGTCTCGAGGCGAAGGAGGCGTGCTGAACTCGGCTGGGTTCGCTCCACCTGGTGCGACAGTCCATACACGCAGGCGGCCTACGAGGCGGCCCTTCTTTTTTCGCTGAAAGACGCTCGTTATCTGCTCTGGCTGGCACACCGCATACGCGTACCGGATCACAGATCACGACGGGGAAGACATTTTGACGACCTGTACCGCACCCACAAGCTGCCGAAG
>CAJXCW010000288.1 GCA_913051705.1 uncultured bacterium | reverse complement strand
GCCTGACCGAAGCCATGAAGGTCGCCGGTTGGTGTGAGGCCCATTATATCGATATGATGCCGCACAATCCACTCGGTCCGATCAGCACGGCCGCACATGTTCATTTCAGCGCCGCCGTGCCCAATTTCGCCTGGCTGGAATCGCGGGAACGGGAGTTTTCTTTTGATACCGTTTTATTCCCAGGGCAAATGAAGCTGGAAGGGTGTGGTTACCCGCTTCCGACGGCCCCCGGGCTGGGCGTGGAATTCAACGAGGAAAAGGCGCTTAAAGACTTCGAATTCTGGGAAGCACCGCATTTACATAAGCGAGATGGAAGCTATACGAATTGGTGATTTGGTGATTTGGTGAGTGGGTGGTGACTCAGGATGATAGAGCGATTAAGATCGCCACTTACCCATCCGGGTCATCAAGTAGATGTAATCGAAGCAATTTTCTGGCGAGAGAATAAATATCTTTTTTATCCCCCTCTTTACGGATGCCGGTGGCTACAACGAGTACGGTGATTTTGTCATGCTCAATCTCTAAGGTTTCAATGATGGATTCATATAATTCCCATGGCATAATAGCCAGTACAGGCTTTCCTCGTCGTGTAATGGCTACCGCCCCTGATTCGGCTGTCAATATTTCCGGAAGGGATGTCATCTGATTACGCGATTCACTAATTGGAATGTTCTGTATAGCCACCTCCTTTTGTACAAATACATGTACAAATAAACAGACATATGTCTACCGTTTTTCTTCCTTTTCATATTTTACACAGGACCCATAAGGATATAATTGACGGATGGGCGGTCATGTATTATTATCGATCTGGTCTATTCCAATCTGAAAATTGAAGATACCACTTCCTTTAAAAGGAGCCTCTATGAATATCCTGATCACCGGCGCGGCGAGTACGCTGGCGAAAGAGATCATCGCCAGCCTCGGTGAAGGCCACAGTCTGCGTCTGATGGACGAGGCGGCGGTCGAGCCGCCGGAAAACGGCGAAGCCTGCCAGGGTTCGTTGTTGGACCAGGATCATGTATGGCGCGCCGTTCGGGGCATGGATGCCATCCTGTATACCGGTGAACCGCCGCCGAACTTACCGGAAGAGGCGCACGCCCGCGATCAGCAACTGCTCGACCTGGCCACGCGCGGGACGCATCAGTTGTTTAAAGCAGGGGTTGAAGCCGGGATTAAAAAGTTTGTTTACGGCGGAACGCTCGACATCTTTCGCTCCTATACCGATGAGGTGTATATCAGCGAACTCTGGAAACCGCTGCCCGACCCCGATATGCCGGAGATGTCACGATATCTCGGCGAACAGACGGCCCGCGAATTCGCCCGTGATTTTCTGGTGACCGTCACCGGTCTGCGTCTCGGTAAGCTGGTCTACGAGGAAGACGTAGTCGGTCAGACGCCCGATCTGCTCTGGCTGGACTACCGTGATGCGGCGCAGGCGTTTAACCTGGCCCTGGCCCGCGATGCAAGTGACCAGGCCTGGTGGACCGCCCGATGGAACATGGTCCATATCTGCGCCGACATCCCCAATCCCAAGTATCTCATTAAGCAGGCGCACGGCATGGGATATCAGCCGGCGCATAATTTTGGAGCGAACTGGAAACAGGATGGAGTATTGAACTGATTGACTGATTGGTTATCTGATTTTTGCCTTTCAATCACCAAATCACCAAAAAGCACAGCGAGCGGAGCGGCATCAATCACCATTTTCAAAATTCCTGCGTCGACTGCGTCGCCACAATATCATGAATCCCGCTGTCCTGCAAGGAAACTGGCGATTGCAGTTCCAGAATAGCGTCCTGATGCAGTTCATCAATGGTACGGCATCCGGCTGTCGCCATGCCTGATCTGATCATCTGTTTGATCGTCGGAAACTTATCATATATTGATCCGGCGTGTGGAACCTGGCCGACGATACCCTCTTCAAAAAACGTCTCGGCAAGCTGGGCATATCGGCGGTTGTTATGGGCTTTATTACTGCCTTCCATCCAGTATTCCTTTACCAGATCGCCGCTGGCGTTGCGCACCAGGTCTCCTTGGCTCTCTGTAAAACGGGCTAACATATTTCCCATCATCAGGGTGTCCGCCCCCAGAGACAGGGCGATAATCATGTCTGCCGGTCCCTGAATGCTGCCGTCGGCAACAAGCGGGATGTAAATTCCGGATGTTTTTGCATATTCGTCACGGGCACTGGCCACCTCCATAACAGCGGTCCCCTGACCGCGTCCTGTGGCTTTGACGGTCTGGGTCGTACATCCAGATCCAATCCCCAGCCCGATCTTAACGGCATCTGCGCCGGATTCCACCAGATATTTAAAGCCATCTCTGGTCACTACATTCCCTGCAATAACCGGCACCTTGTACTGCGATTTAATCCACGTCAACATCTCGTTCTGATATTCGGTATAGCCGTCCGATGCATCAATGACGATGACATCAATCTGATGTTCTACAAGCGCTTGAACCCGCTCACGGTCTTCCGGGTGGGTCGACACCGCCGCGCCTACGACCAGGCGCTTTTGAATATCTTCCGTAGAAGAAGGATGTCGGATATGCTTGTCGAGATCTTTCTTAAATACAACGGAGATCAAAGTGCCCTCCGAGGACACAATCGGTAGAAATCCCCGGCCATATTCAATCATGAGCTGATTGGCCGCCTTCAAACTGTCTATATCCGTACCGACCTGAATATCTGTTTTCATACGCTCTGAGACCAGGCATCCATGGTCATAGCGTTCATCGAAGTCCTTATCCGTAATAATTCCGACTAACTTACCATGAAACACACCCGTATCCGTCACCGGAAAGGTGGTGTAGTCGGTTTCATTGATGATCCGGATCACTTCCCGTATCGGTTGCTCCGGCGAGAGGGTCATGATATCCGTTTGAAAGCCCGCTTTGAAGCGTTTTACCGCATCAACCTTGCTGCACTGCTCTTCAACGTCCTGGCTGACCGTGAAAACGCCCATCCCCCCCAATTGGGCCATAGCAATCGCCATCTCAACGCTGGTAACCGCCTGCATCGCAGCGCTGAGAAAGGGGGTTCTCAGATGTAAATAATCATCCCCCCGTCGACATAAGCGGGTCTCCAGCGATACATGCAGCGCATCGCCGTCGGCAGCCGTTAAGCGGGGAAGAAGACGGTATTCTTTCAAACTGTGTGAAATAGTCGATGCGATCTGGGCCATTAAATCCCCCGGGGATTGGATTTGGTGATTTGGTGATCTGGTGATTTGGTGATTGAAAAACAAAATCAGACAACCCCGAAGGGCTCGCATCGTGTCCAAAGGACACATGCCATCAACAAATCGTTATTATTGGCTTGACAAAATATGGGAAAATATATATTAGTCAAATTTATAATTTTAATATATCTTATTACATGTATCAATATATATATCAAAAGAGGTTCCAACTCACCAACGCACATGCATCTATCCTATGATCAGACGATCGCGTTTCAAGCCGTGGCGAAACATGGTAGTTTTTCCAAAGCGGCAGAAGCGCTCTTTCGTTCGCAATCGGCGGTCAGCATTCAGGTGGCGAAACTGGAAGCGACTATCGGCAGGCCGTTGTTCGACCGGACGACCCGGTATCTGGCGCTTACCGATGCGGGGCAGGTCCTGCTGAAATATGTGAGTGAGATAGAGGGATTGCTCCAGGAGGCGGTACAGGAATTGGAAGATCTGGATCTGCTGGAGCGAGGGCGCCTGGTCCTCTGTACCTCGGATACCACGGGCTGTTACCGTCTTCCGGCCATCCTCAAGCCGTTTCAGGAACGCTATCCGGGTATTGATATTGTCGTGAAAAATGCCACATCCCTGAGGACCATACAGGCCGTGGTGAACAACGAAGTGGATCTGGGTATTGCAACCCTGGCTTACCTGGCGCCGGGCATCGAATCGATTCCTCTTTTTTCCAGAGACGATGTATTGATTACCCATCCGGACCACCCTCTGGCCCACCGCAGGACCATCCATCTTAAAGACCTGGAACGCTATCCGCTGATTCTACTCGATCAACATTGCGCCTCACGGCGTCTGATCGACGATTTATGCGAGAAAGCCCGGGTGACCCTGGACATCAAGATGGAACTAAGCTCCATTGAAGTCATTAAACGCTTTGTACGTATCGACGCAGGCTTGTCTATTGTTCCGTCTATCGCTATTTCGGAAGAGATCGAAAACGGTGTCCTGGCTCAGGTGAAGATCAGCGATTTTCAAGGTCGCCCGCGTCAGAAGATGGGGGCGATATACAAAAAGGGACGATATCTTTCCCGGTCAGCCCAGAGTTTTCTGGAAGCCATGCGAGGCAAAGCCCTGTAGAGACGCAACATGTTGCCGTATGTGTTTAGTGTTTCCACCCGTGTATCATCCCGGCGAAAGCCGGGAACCAGCGTCTTTGGACAGCGGCTGAAACATCCCATCAAGCGACATGGAAAATCACTGGAACCAGTGTACCTGCTGTCCCCTGTGGAACCATGAGGGTTGTTTTGCGTCTTACAAGGTGTAGGAAAGGTTAACGAGGATGAACAGCATGGCGATGCGAATTCCCCGTAGCCTGCTGCGGGGAACCTTCAATAAACCCGGAAACGGCCTATGCAAAACAGCTAAGCTGAAAAAAAACATAAAAATCCACGTATCATGTTGAGCCCATCAAATTAAACACGAGGTATCATCATGTCTTCCATATTTAGCTATACTCGAACAATCGGTACCGGTACGCTCATGATCGCCCTGATGATGGTCATCATGACCGGTTGCGCCCGGCAACCGACCCTCAATGCATCCAGGGACCTGATTTCAGTTACCGTTTTACCGGCCGGACCGCCCAATTGGGTCTATACCGTTCAGTCCAGTCACGTGGAAAATCTGACGGTTATCGAATTCGTTTCACCGGCGCTTGAAGGGGTTGAAGTGCTCGCCCTGCCGGAAGAGATCAGAATTTCAACGGAGCATACATCTGAAGGAATCAGAGTCTCTCTGGAAGGGACCATCTTCGGCGATCGCGCGACACAATTTCGTCGTTTACGCCTGATTCTGACAAGCGATACGCCCAAACAAAACGGCGACATAAAAATCCGCGTCACCGATTTCCGCGGTAAGACTACAATGGTTGGACCAATCGCGGGACCGGTGAGTTAGTTCCGATATTCCACTATTCTAACGCTTTCACCCCCGGCAAATCGCGGCCTTCGAGCAATTCTAATGAAGCGCCGCCGCCGGTGGATATATGACTCATACGTGATTTCAGCCCGAGCAGATTGACTGCGGCCGCCGTATCTCCCCCACCTATAATCGATACGGCGCCGTGGTCGGTTGCTTGGGCTACGGCTTGACCTACCTGTGCGGTGCCGCCGGAAAATGCGGCGTTTTCAAAGACCCCCATCGGACCATTCCAGAGAATCGTTCCGGCCTGTTCAATGGCCTCGACGAATTGATCCCGCGTTTCAGGGCCTATATCCAGACCCATCCATCCATCGGGCACCTGAGAGGTGATTCGTGTATCCTCCGGATCAAACTTTTCAGCGATCACGTGGTCTATGGGTAACAGTAGAGATTTATTCTCAGTCTTCGCCTTGTTGATCATCTCCGCAGCAAAGCTCAAATTTTCTTCGTCTAATAGCGAATGACCGATATTTCCCCCCTGGCTTTTAAGAAAAGTATAGGCCATCCCACCACCGATGATCAGAGTATCGGCGATTTCGATCAACCGTTGGGTTACGGCGATTTTATCCGATACCTTCGCCCCACCGAGAATGACAACAAACGGCCTTTTCGGATCACTCACGGCGCCCGCCAGATAATCCAGCTCCTTTTGCATCAGAAACCCGGCTGCACGGATGGGGATAAAATGCGTCACGCCTTCGGTGGATGCGTGCGCCCGATGGGCGGTGCCGAACGCATCATTTACATATACCTCGCCGAATTGAGCCAGGGTCCGCGCAAAAGTCTCATCATTGTTTGTTTCTTCTGCATAAAACCGGATATTTTCCAGAAGTAGACATTCCCCATTTTTTAACTGCGCGACCTGCTGCTCCACCCCTTCACCTATTGAATCTGTCGCATAGTGTACATGGGCGCCGAGCAACGCCGCCAGGCGCTCTGCCACCGGTTTCAGTCGCAAAGATTCAACGAGGCCTTTCGGACGCCCCAGATGGGACATCAGAATAGCGCGTCCGCCCTGATCGAGGATATGTTTAAGTGTAGGCAAGGATGCTTTGATACGTGTGTCATCGATTATATGGCCCTGATCATCGATGGGCACATTGTAGTCCACGCGCATGAGCACCCGTTTGCTGCGGACATCGATATTGGTGAGCGTAGGAATAGACATGAGAGACCTTTCTATTTATACCAATTGTTGAACCGCGCAGCGCTCGCTGGAGCCCGCAGGGATCAGCAATTA
>CAJXCW010000287.1 GCA_913051705.1 uncultured bacterium | reverse complement strand
CGCACATCCTGCTGGCCATCTCACAACAGGACAGCCTGCTTGAACATCAGCCGGTTATTCAAAAATCCATCTCACTGAGAAACCCCTATACCGATGTGCTCAACCTGCTGCAAATTGAATTAATGAAACGATTCAGACAACTCGACCCCCAGGATCAGGAGCTTGAACGGCTCCGCCGGGCATTGTTTATCAGCATCAACGGCATCGCCGCAGCCATGCAGAGTACAGGGTAGGGGAGAGCGATTGGGTGATTGGGTGATTGGGTGATTGAAAAGACAAAAATCAGTCAACCCGAAGGGCGCATGTCATCTGTCGGTTACAAGCAACAAATTAACCATAATTGAGACCTATCATGATCGTTACTCGTCAACATTTGCAGGACATTGAAGAACAGATTTTGGCTTCTTATGCCGTGAAGAGTCATGCAAGCCGGGGGCGTAAGTATCCTGAAGAAGAAGCGTCGAATCGGACGCCGTTTCAACGGGACCGGGACCGGGTGGTTCATTCCAAGGCGTTTCGCCGTCTGGAGTATAAGACGCAGGTCTTCGTCTTCCATGAAGGGGACCATTATCGAACACGGCTTACCCACACGATGGAAGTCTCCGGTGTATCCCAGACCATTGCCCGTAACCTCGGCGTCAACCAGGATCTCGCCACGACAATCGCGCTGTCTCACGACCTGGGGCATCCACCCTTCGGCCATTCGGGGGAAGAGGCGCTTGACGCTTTGATGAAAGATTACGGCGGCTTCGACCACAACAAACAGAGTTTACGCGTGATCGAATTGCTGGAATGGCGCTATCTCGACTTTCCGGGTCTGAACTTGACCTGGGAGACCAGGGAAGGCCTCGTCAAGCACAATACGCCGTTTGACACCCCCGATCCGGATGAATTCGAACCGGACCAATGCGCCTCGGTGGAAGCACAGATCGCCAATATAGCGGATGAGATCACCTATAACACCCATGATATTGATGACGGCGTAAGCGCCGGTATTCTTAATCTCGATGAACTGGCTGAACTCGATATCTGGGATGAGGCCATTCGTGAAGTCGCAGACAAAGCCGGCCATGCGGATGCGACGCGTCAGAGATACCAGATCATCCGGGCGCTCATCAACCAGCAGATTACTGACGTCATACAGACAACTCACGAAAACCTGGTGCAGCACGGTCTTCAGGCTGTAGAAGATGTACGGAACCTTGGCTGTAATGTGGTGGACTATAGTACAGGTCTGGTAGGTAAAAACAATCAGCTTCGTGCCTACCTGATGGACAATTTTTATCGGCAGTACCGCGTCATGCGCATGTCTCGGAAGGCGACCCGATTCATCGAGGACCTGTTTAACGAATTCCGGCATGACCCGCGGCAACTACCGCCGCCGGTTCAGCGGGATATGGAAACCATGCCGCTGGAACGCGCTATATGCGACTACATCGCCGGCATGACCGACCGCTATGCTCTGGATGAGCACAAGCGGTTGTTTGATCCGTATGAGAAAGTGTAATAGTTGGTGAGTTGGTGAGTTGCGATTGATTGTCTTTTATCACCATTCACCAATGGCGTTTCTATACCCCCGCAAATATCTGGAAGTTTTCCGCCAACAGATAGATGAAGATGGTCATCAGTACAAATCCGACGCAGGCAACAACGGTCAGGTTCAGCCCCCGGCCGCGGAGGTGCAGGGTGCTGATGATATCACCGTCTTTATACGCCACATGCAATACGGGAAACAGATTCAGAATACAGGCTATAAACACACCGCTCAGAATAACAGCCGGGTGAAAAATAAACAGGCTGAAATCTATCGCATTATTCACAGTATAGACGCCGAACAGGCTCTGTAGCAACCCACCGCCGCAGAGCAAAAGCGCCGGGATCATCAGAAGAAACCCGATACCCGCCGGTTTCACGCTTGATTGCAGAAAGGGGGTGTGACCCATCATTCGCCTCCTTTGACGATATCTTAAAATGCATAATGAAGGTAGACACTTTACGATCTCCAACACATACCATAACCGGGCTTTACGCATCCCGCCCAGCACCCACTCCCCCCACTCAGGCGGTGGTTTCGATGACGATAAATGCCCTTGCATTAGTATTAATCTCCGTTTATGCTATGGGTGCTTAAACCGTACCGGGCAGAAGGCCATCAAGATTCGGCATATCCGCCCAGATGGCCTCGTTTAAGGCACGGGTCGTTTTCAGCGCTTCGATCCCGGACGCCGTGATTTTGTAAAACCGTTTGCTTCGACCGCCGCGCATCTGCGTAGGCGCACCCATGTAGGAACTTAAAT
This sequence comes from uncultured bacterium, assembly GCA_913051705.1. Classification (GTDB taxonomy): domain Bacteria; phylum JAAXHH01; class JAAXHH01; order JAAXHH01; family JAAXHH01; genus CAJXCW01. The sequence continues at coordinate 4,188 of CAJXCW010000287.1, read as the reverse complement.
AGCCTTTTTGTTCCAGCCGGTCCAACGGCACATAAATAGCACCGATAGAAAAAGTCCGCTGCATAGATGCCTCTATCTGTCGACGTATAGTAATCCCATAAGCCTTATCACCAAGCCGGCAAACTGCCAGCAGCAGCATTTCTTCGATACGAGATAAAGGGCACATGATTGAATTGGTGATTGAATGAATGGTGATTAGTGAATGAAAAAAGTAGGGTATTATCTTTCCAGAGACATAATCATTATTTCTATAAAACAGAACAAATATTCCCATTGTCAATATATTATTTAATTTTGATTTGTTTTTAAATCACCATTGCTGATCCCTGCGGGCTCCAGCGAGCGCTACGCGGTTCACTAATTACCATTCACCATTAGAAAGGCCTTTCATGTCATCAGAGATCATTCGCGTCGCCATCGGCGGCCAGGGACGTAGCGGGTATATGATTCATGCCGACTGGCTTCAGCAGGTACCGGACAAATATAGAATTGTGGCCGTCGCAGATGAGATAGAGGTGCGGCGGACCGATGGGGAACAGGAGTTCGGCGCCCGGACGTATGCCGACTGGCCGGATATGATCGCCGACGGCGATTTCGACCTGTTCGTCAACGCTCTGCCCACACCCTATCATGTGCCGGGAACCATTGCGGCGCTTGAAGCGGGCAAGCATGTGGTCTGCGAAAAGCCGATGGCGGATACCGTAGCGGATTTCGATCGGATGGTGGAGACGGCAAAACAGAACAACCGCATTCTCGCGCCATTCCAGAACAACCGGCCGCAGCCGTTCTTCGAAAAGATTCAGGCGGTCATCGCCTCCGGTGTACTGGGTAAGCTCATCTATATCCGATCCTCCTGGGGCGCCTTCGCACGACGTTGGGACTGGCAGACGTTGCAGAAGCACATGGGCGGCGGTCTTCGTAATACCGGTCCGCATGCCATCGATCAGGCTATGGTTCTCTTTGGGTTCGACAACACGCCCGAAGTCTTCTGCCGGATGGACTGCCGGAACCCGTTCCCCGGTGATGCGGACGATCACTGCACGATTATGCTCTATGATCCGGATCGGAAGGCGCCTCAGATCGAGATTATTATAAGCGGGTATATGGCCTATATCCAGGGCGATACGTATCAGATATCCGGTCAGTACGGTGGCCTGGCCGGCGGAGCCAATGGGTTGCGATGGAGATATTTCGATCCTGCCAAAGCGCCGCATCAGGATATGTGGGGCTGGTCCGTAGACCGGCAGTACACGCGGGAGGATTTGCCCTGGGAAGAACACACCTGGACGCTGTCCGAAGCGCAGGACAAACAGGCGGTAGGCTATACCCTGAAATCCCTGCCGAGCGGCCCGGAACGCATCTATAACCATCTCTACAAAGCCATCACAAAGGGGGGCGACCTGTTCGTCCCTACCGAACAGGTCCGTCCACAGATCGCGATTATTGAGGAATGTTTGAGGCAGAATCCGCTGCCGAGGAAAAGATAGTTCATGGCAATGGTAGGGACACAACGTGTTGGGTCCGGGTGAAAAATCAGCACGGCGGTTGTCTATCGCCTTTCAAATGGCGGACTTCACGGCGTATCCCATTTTTTCAGCGCCTTCCGAAACGACACGCCGTTTGAATTGACCTGGAAATACGAGGAGGTCCAACTGGCGTTGCACCTCCTCAATGATATCGACCGACTGCTGATCGCCGATGCGCCGGGCTGGAGCAGTTGTCACGGCAGTCAGCTCAACGTGCCGCCCGTGCAGCTGGTCCTGGCGGAACGGTCAGATAGTGAAACGGCAGTCAGTCATTTTGCTGCGGTGATGGTTCCATCTCGCGCCGGTACGATCGGCACGTCTCATGACCTCTCCTATTTTTAATCCAAATTGCTATTTGATTCATCGACTCGCACATCCGCCCACTCAATTTTGAACGCGCGTTCTAAATCTTCTACTTTAGCCTTCTATACATGCCTTTGAATGGGGGCCGTGACCGTTCAACCGGCTCCATAACCGTTGGCTGAAAACCCGTTTTAGGGTAAGATACTCTTTATTTATTACTATTTCGATTTTGAGCAAAGCAAGGGTTTCAGGTTATCTGATTGTAACGAAAGAATGATTATGATTTTTAAATTATGATTGATACATGATTTACGAATGGCCTTTCAATCAACATTCAAAAATCAAAAATAAACTTATGCTCTTCGACGAACATGCTCCCCTTACCCTGACCCAGTAACTGGGCTGTCTGCATGCGTTTGTGCGGCAGTTTCAGGATGAACTGTCCACGGTCCGGAAATTCGCTACGCAGATGTCGGGGCGATCGCGGTCGGTGGCGTTCGGTTGGGCGGCGTCGCTGGATCAGGCGCGATATAACGTCTCGTTGATTGTAGATCGCTGGCGTTATTTTAATGAATCGGCGCAAGATCGTCTACAGATGACACCGGTAGAATTCGAGCTGTACGGCACCATACCATCGGTCCATCATGCACCTGAAATATGCAGCGAACTCGAAAACATGCTGGCGCGGACCAACCGATACATCGATGCGTTGGAGGCCTTTTCGACAGACGAGGTCCGTATAATTCATGAGATGGCGGATGCGTTTACTCTGGAAATTAATGAAGATAAGGATTATATTACTGAAATTGCCGTACAGTTCGAGGCTCAGGCAGGGGAAGTCGCATTAAGCCCGGATGCGTCCACCGGGCTGATCATGATCGGTGAGACGGAGGATTCGCCGCAATATGGTGAAACATTTGCGCAGACCCGGGAAATATTCATGTCCCATCTGAAGGAAGGATAAGGTGGCCGAAAAACGCAATCTCTTTCGTCGATTGACGAGCTTCGCGCTAGACCACGATGTCAATGAAGCGATAGAGGCCCAGCATCGGGTCAATGAGCAGTGCCCGGATTTTGCTGAAGGGGCGTACAATCTGGGTATTCTGTACACAGCCAGAAGCGCGTGGACGAAGCTATCGCCGCCTATCAACATGCTATAAAACTGGACCCGACCTATGCCAAAGCCCACAAAAATCTCGGTGAAATTAATGTCGTCCAGGAAAAATATGATCAAGCCTGGCATCATGCGTACATTGCGGTAAAACACGGCAATACCAAATTGATTGATATGCTGAAACGTTATCTACCGGAGCCTGAGGGGGATAGGATGAAGAGTTCCGAGTTCCGAGGGATAGGTTTATTTGCCCATTTGCTCACTTGCCGATCTATATAAGGAGTACCTCGATGCTATACATCGCGATAATTCTTTCCTGTGTCGCCATATTGATGGCCTTCTTAAACTGGCGAAGGGCCAATCATTTCAACGTAGAACTCGTCAAAGCCCGAACCATGATTCTTGACTTGAGCCGTGGCGTCCGGGAGATGCGCGGCGAATTGAAGCAAACCAGGCAGCAGATCAGTTTAATCGCACGCCAGGGTAACAATGCATTTAAATTTGAACATACCACACTTGTTCGTGATGCGCTCGTGATGCATCCAGGTGTCAAAGAGGTGTTTACTCATATTCATCTGGACGGCAACGCCGGGGTCGCTATTAATGGGGATGATACACTCGAGAAGGTGGCCATCGGTCACCAACGGAAGCCGGAACATCTGCTTGCCGCTTTAAACGGCCTGTTCGAGCAGGACCTCACCGGCTCTGCCCCGCCTCAGCCCGATAGCTCAGGTCTGATACAAATTGAGCCTATATAGGGAGGGTGATCGGTTATAATTCTGCATCCAGAATAGGGGGATATCGTTGGTTGTTTTTTCAGGGATATCTTTTTTATATGTGATCATGGAAATTTGTCATGCATCCTCTCGAAACGGAACGGCTGATCATTCGGGATTTCCAGCAGGATGATGCAGATGTTATTTACCGGATTGTTGATGAACCGCTTGGATGGGGCGCCGCCAATCCGGAAGAACGCGGCTTCGATGATATGAAGGCGTTGCTTGAAGCAGAGATGGTAAGACGGTTAAACTACAACACAGAATTTGTTGAACTACGCGATTGTATGTGACATTGACCCCGGCGAGTCCTTTTACTGGTTCTTCCGGCATCAGCAACCGCTTCATGAGAAGACCATCGCCAACCACTGGATCGTACTGGGCTATCTGCTGGCCAGTGCCGCCGAATATACCTTCTGTGCGGCGGTGGCTCTGGGTGATATAAACCGAGTCGAGCAATTTCTGGATC
>CAJXCW010000286.1 GCA_913051705.1 uncultured bacterium | reverse complement strand
CTATTAGTGGATCGCCCGAAACCGGCGTTTGGTTCCAATGTGCAGTGGGGCAGGGTGTAAATATGGACATTTCGTCCCAAAAATACCCCGGAATTCGCATAAAACACCTGTGCTCCGCAAAAAGTGGATCCCGCCTAGATTGAATAGTTTAAGAAGGTCGCTTGATGGGACCCGAGCATGGCAAAATCCTCGCCATGGACATCGCCCGGACATTATTTCAGGTAGTCATCGATCTCTTTTCACTTCTTTTTCTCTTCACACGCAGTCGGGGCAAGCTGGTTGCTGAAAATCTCTTCCTCAGGAAGCAACTCGCCATCTTTCAAGAGCGAAGTATGAAACCAGGTCGATTCGATTCTTCAGTCCGATTCACTCTGGTAGCCCTCTCCAGGCTTTTTGACTGGCAAGATGCATTGGCTGTTGTTCAGCCGAAAACCTTGATTCGCTGGCACCGCGAAGGCTTCAGGATGTTCTGGAGATGGAAGTCGAGGATGGGCAGGCCTCAAATCCCTGAAGACCTCAGAAGCTTGATTTGTCAGATGGCTCGCGAGAATCCATTATGGGGAGAGGAGCGAATAGCGAACAAACTGCTTCTCAAGTTGAGAATCCGGCCATCGCCCCGAACGGTACGAAAGTACATGCCAAAAGAGCCATCACGCGGCCCACGTAATGACCAGCGCTGGGTCACTTTCTTGCGAAATCACGCTGGAGGCATCCTGGCCTGTGATTTCTTTGTATCTGTAACGGCGACCTTTCGGGTTCTCTATGTATTCGTCCTTTTGGAGCATGGCTCGCGGCGGATCGTGCATGTGGGTATAACAACCCACCCAACGGCAGAGTGGACAATTCAGCAGTTGCGCCAGGCGATTCCCGAGAATCGGCTGCGGATCTACGACGTACGCGAGGTGATCGAGGTGGAGCGGACCGCGCTCATACTGAAAAGACCGGAAACGCTGGCTGACAGCCCATGAGGCAGTGCAATGAACGATCATCGATATGCCGATCCACCCAGACGATCCATCCTATTCATGCCCGGCGACAGCCTGCGTAAGATCAGCAAGGCGGCGCATATGGAGGTGGACAGCATCGTCATGGATATGGAAGATGGCGTGGCGCTGAACAGGAAGGAAGAGGCCCGCCGAACGATCCGAGAGGCACTGCGCACGCTGGATTTTGGTGGGAGTGAGTGTCTGGTTCGTCTCAATACGATCGGTTCCGGTCATTTCACGGCCGATCTGGAGGCAACCGCGGCGGCCTGTCCAGACGGATATGTACTCCCCAAGGTCGAAACGGCCGAACAGATGACGACCGCCTGTCACGCCTTGACCGCTGTGGAAGAAACGCAGGGCCGGCCGCCGTATACGCTGAAACTGCTTGCTATTATTGAAACCGCGCGGGGTGTCATGAACCTCAAGGAGATCGCCGGCGCCTCACCGCGTCTCAAAGCACTTATGTTCGGCGCCGAAGATCTGGCCGGCGATATGGGCGCTGAAAGAACGCGTGCGGGATGGGAGATATTCTACGCCCGCAGTGCCGTGGTTACCGCCGCCGCCGCGTACGACCTGCACGCGATCGACATGATTTTCACGGATTTAAACGATCTGGAAGGCCTCGAGGAAGAAGGCCGTTTTGCTTGCCGCATGGGCTACACCGGCAAGATGGCGATTCATCCCCGCCAGATTCCCGTCATTCATGCGGCCTTCGCCCCATCGCAGGAAGACGTTGATCGCGCTCGACGATTGATTCATGCCCATGAAACCCATCAGGCGACCGGTACGGGCGCGTTCAATTTTGAGGGAACCATGGTCGATTTGCCGCTCGTACACGCCGCCGAGCACGTTCTGGCCCAGGCCCGGCTGGCCGGGATGCTGGAGTAATACGAAGTAAAGAAGATGACGCCGGAATCCGACAAGGATGTATGAAACTTGTACATCTATGTATTAAATAATACATGGTGTTACAACTTGAAATATGGCAACAGGTTATATTTATAAATGTCTATTTTGATGCATAAATATCATACATAAAGCGCATCTTTTAGAGACATGGTATAACGTCGTGAAATCCACGTCCAGACGGAAGTCTGGGCGTTTTTTTATACGATGGCACAGGGCTCGCTGTATTCTGATAATACCACTTGCATATCGTGTATATGGTCCATATTTCAGCGCGAACTTTGATTTCCTCGCACTGATCCTATAAATATACGGCGCCGAGTACCTATTTTCCATCATCCATTAAGGAGGCAGATATGAAAAGGATTCGATGGGTCGTGATTAGTCTGTTGGCACTCATAGCGGTACCAGTGAGGTCGTCAGATGCCGCCGAACCTACACCAGCCTGGGCGGTCAAAGCGGATAAAGACATCCACAGTGTCAATATCATGCAGGAGAAATAAATCCTGATCAGCAACAAAGCGCGGCTCTGGTGTTACGACGTCAAGAGCGGCCAGGAACTCTGGCAAACAGAGATCAAAGATTTTGAGAACAACGGCTTTGAGCTGATCTGGAACGAGCGAAACTACATCGCTTCCACAAAGAAGGGGCTGGTCTGTCTGGACATCGCTACCGGCCAGAAAAAGTGGTCTACTCCGCTCCAGGGCGTCAAGACCCAGGATTATGAGAACATTTCATGGTCTTCGGCTCGAAACAGATCGTTCGGGTAGGATCGGAAGGTAAGGTGCAGTGGTCCCACAAGTGGAAATGGGATCGATTCAAGGTGGCGCTTGTACTCAAATATGTGGGACAGAATATCCTTTAATGTGTTGACTGGACATTTGCCTACATAGACGGCACGACCGGCCAGACCAAATGGATGGGCAAGGAGAAGGCGGACGCATTCTTTTTGCTGCCTGGCAACAAGCTGGTCATCGCCATTGAGGGAAAGAGATTCGGGCATATCCTCTGTAGGGTAGATCATAACTATTAGTTATCGACCTGTCCCATCAACCAGGGAGAAATGGTGATTGGGTGATTGAAAAACTATAATCAATCATCCAATCAGACATCCATCCTCAAGTGCTACCAGCGGCGTAAAATCCCGATTATTATGGTACCAGACCCGATCCGTGCCGGTGCAGGCATTACTGACGGCATTGTAGTTCATATACATGATAGTCCGGTCCCACGGGGACACGTTGTTCGATGAGCCGTGAACAAGATTGCAGTGGAGGAAACAAACCGACCCGGCAGGGCCCATCAGGGCCTCAATGCCATGTGCGTCGGCCAGTGCCTGCAAGGTCTGCCTGTCGATATCAAATAAAGCATAGCCTTCAGCCTGCTCATCTTCAGCCACGTCGTCGATCAAGCCGTGATGCTGCGATCCGGGAACGACCATCAGAGGCGCGTTCACGGCAGTACAATCATTCAAAAACACAGCCGTCATCACCGCTTTGGGTTGCTGCATCCCATCTATCCGATGCCAGGTCCCGTAATCCTGATGCCAGGTCCAGGCCCCGCCGGCTCCGAATCCCGGTTTGGGATTCATGCGACTCTGATGAATGTACACCTCGTCCCGCACCAGTTGCCGGACAGGATTCAACAACCGGGGGTGTAAGGACAAACGTCTGAACGACTCATAATGCACATGCCCGCCGTAGACCAGGCGAATCGCCGAATTGGGACCAGGTTCCCGTATAACCTCCGGTCCCTGCCGGTTCAGCATATCCGGTATATCCCGCTGTAAAACCTCTGCCTCCTCAGGTGTTAACAACGCGGGAATAAACAGATACCCTTGCTCATCAAACTCTGTGATATCGTCATTATTCAGTTTCGTCGTATAGGTTTCCATATATCTCACCAACTCACTTGTACGCGCACGCCGCGGCGTGCGCCCTCCCACTCACCAACTATCACTTCTCTTCCACCAGGTTCCGGTCATTTTCAAAATCATAGAGCGTCTGACGCCTCAGATCCGCGAGGGCGAGCTGATAATAGATGAAGGCATCCGGACAGGCCTGCCGGGCTTGCGTCCATCGTTGCCGGTCGAGAGCCAGGTCCTGACTGGTAATATCTCCGTTGTCAAATGGGCCAGACTGATGTCATAACTTCGTCGGCCGACGTCCTCGCTCCATCTCAATACATCCAGCCGATTGCCGGATTCTCGCACCTGGGGCAGGACGTTACGGACATCGCATTCTACCTGCAGCAACCTCTCCTCAACCATATTCCCAGTTGAACGGCGGCATAAGGATAATCTTGTGACGCACGGCCTGTAACTCGCCTTCAACCACAATCGAAGAGGTAAACAGCTGACGTTTTACCGTGGCTGTGATATACGTATCTATGGAATATGGTGTCGTACATCCGCTATAAATCGCAACAGAAAACAGGACAACGGAGAGGAAACCGGGTCGAATATGCATGATATATTTCCGATAGAGATGATAGAGACCTATCAAGGTAGGGGGGAGAGGCACAATACCAAATTTATAATCATCAGTCAAGTCAAAATCGTTAATATTTTCGTTTTTTGCCCGTCGTATTTTTCTACATGTTAATATAGACAACAATTGGTTGAAAATGGTTGGTGGACAGATCATTCAGGTTTCAGAAATAGTTGAAAAAACAAGACTATTCTGCCAAGATACGTTTATTCCAGCCCAATATCCTAAATCTTGACACTCATTACACAAATGTATACAATTAACTATCATTTAATCTTTATTATTGGTCTACGTAATTATCAGACGTCCTGTTTATATAAAATGTTAACGTGGCAGCAGATTTACAATCTATGTTTACTGATCAGGATTTAATAGATTTCTCTTCTCGTGGTACAACCTTTGGCGAGGTAAAGGATCAGATAAATCGATTTCAGTCCGGCTTCCCTTATATTGTGTTGCAACGTCCCTGTTCACCGGAAGACGGTATTGAGATCGTCTCCCCTTCTGATGATGCGCGACTGATAGATTTGCACGATCGGGCTGCATTTCAAGGTCGTATATCAAAATTTGTTCCTGCATCGGGCGTCGGCAGCAGGATGTTTCAAAGATTGTTCGCATTAAAGAATAGGTACGCCGATATGACGCGTACGGATCTGGAATACAAAATAAAACAGGGGGATAAAGAAGCCGAATACGGCTTGCATTTTTTCAATGGTTTGACAAAATATCCATTTTATTCTGCCCTTTGCGAATCCATAGGGGAAGAAAAGCTCCGGGAGATGATGGTAACCGGTCAGTTTGCTGTGATTCTGGACCGGTTACTCACGAAAACAGGCTTCAATTATCCGAATAAGCCAAAAGGTTTATTACCTTTTCACCGATATAATGAAAAGGTCCGTACACCCATAGATGAACATCTGGTCGAAGCACAGGCGTATGCAAAAACCGGAACCGGTCGAGTGTCTATTCATTTTACTGTCTCGCCGGATCACTTAGACGCCATTCAGCAACATATTAATGCTGTAATCAGACCATTTGAGAAAGATACGGCTTTCGAGCTTACATTTTCGACACAGAAATCTTCAACGGACACCATTGCAGTAGATATGGACGATCAGCCCTTTCGGGATGGCAACGGTCGCCTCGTATTTCGTGCAGGTGGCCATGGTGCCCTTCTTGAAAATCTTAATGAGTTGCAGGGCGATATTATATTTATTAAGAATATCGACAATGTGGTTCCCGATCATATAAAAGGAATCATACATAGACACAAAAGGATCCTGGGTGGATATCTCGTAGAGATCCAACAAGAAATATTTGATTATACCGAACGACTCGAAAATGCCTCGACCGAATTTATGAATGAAGTCTTGGATTTCTGTCGTACACGGCTTTGCACTGAACCTCCGAAATCAATTATGCAAACGAATACCTCCAAACAGCGATATCTTTCCCGTATATTGGATCGCCCGGTACGTGTATGCGGCATGGTGAAAAATACGGGAGAACCCGGCGGCGGACCGTTCTGGGTGAAGTCAGGAGATGGGGCGCTCACCCCTCAGATTGTGGAGTCCTCTCAGGTTAATACAGACGATAGCCGCCAGAATGAAGTTTTTAAGGCGGCAACCCATTTTAATTCTGTAGATCTCGTATGCGGGGTACGTAATCGGTGGGGTGATCCGTATGATTTACGCCGGTTTCGAGATCCGAATACAGGCTTTATTTCATCCAAGTCGAAAGACGGGCGATCTCTAAAAGCCATGGAATATCCAGGATTGTGGAACGGCAGCATGGCTGATTGGAATACAATATTTGTTGAAGTTCCGGTCGAGACCTCTAATCCAGTGAAAACGATTGACGACCTGCTTCGCCCCGCCCATCAGCCTGTAAAAGAGAATTGACTGATGGCATGTGTCCTGTGGAAATATGCCATCACCAAATCACCAAATCACCTATGACCAACCTCCTACAACGCTTTCGCGACACCTCGATCTCTCATAAGCTCACATTGATAATCGTGGTAACAAGCTTTATTGTGCTCTTTCTGGCCAGTAAGGCATTTGTGGCCTAAGGATTAGTGACTGTTCGGCGGCAAATGGTGAGAGACCTGATGGTGCAGG
>CAJXCW010000285.1 GCA_913051705.1 uncultured bacterium | reverse complement strand
AATCGCAGGTCCGTTTTGCCAGTTGGTCCCCGGTATACGCCTGATACCACAGCTGATAGACCCCATTTTCAGGATTTCGATATATGCTGCTCCACGCGAGTGCTACCTCCCAGGGATATTCGTGTGAGGCGATGAGGGGATTATCCACATGCCGCTTAAACGGCGTGAGGATACGCTCTGTGCCGGATCGATATAGGATGTCGTGGTCGTCGACTAATAGGATGGTGTGAGAGGGCATAGGGATTCCGGGATCTAACCGGTTGCAGCCATAAGCTTATCCATATCTGAACGTACCCGCTCCACATCACGCAGGCGACGGCGTCGAAGAGGTCAGGACAGGCCGAACAGCTTGTGCAGGTAAGTGATGACCGCATCCCTCGCAAAATATGTCGTCCTCATAGCACCGGTATGGCAACGCGCGCAGAGCAAAAATAACGAACTGCCACATCGAGTACAATAGACGATGCCGTCTCGATTGGGATGTTGACATTCAGAACAGATCATGGATAAAAACAATGTAGATGAATGGTTCTTGGCAGCATGTATCGAATACAGAGCATTCGCAATTGCAGATCCTCTCAGACCCTGCGAATCCTTCAGGGTTTGTAGCTTCCCCACAGGTAAAAACAGATAATATGTGATATGGCTATAATTGTCAAAAATTTTCCCTTACCAATGACCATACATTTTCCACTCTGGCAGGCAGGCCTGTTTTGATGGATTCCGAGGAGGTTGCACTGACCGCTCCTTTTGAGAAAAAACAGGAAATAGAAAATGGTTTTTGTTGACGGTGTATCACGAAAAATCTATACTGTCGATGGATCATTTTAACACATCATAATCATACATATATTTTACAATTTCAGTCTCTCCCGGCTATAGATGGAAGTTCCCCTTCGGGGCGACTTCGAGCGCTTCGCGGTTCCCGCTTAATGCCTGCGGGAATGACAACCTTTTCAATTTTTGTTGTGTACTTTTATATTTTTTCTGAAACTCATTTGCAATTTGCTCATTTTCCAAGGAGCTAACGATGCCCATACCCTACGATGAATGTCTCAACCGATTACGCGCCCAGGCGGCAGAAGGCAAGCCTATTATCGGCACTGGCGCCGGTACGGGACTGTCTGCCAAGTGCGCCGAGGCAGGGGGCGCCGACATCATTATAATCTACAATTCAGGCCGATATCGGATGGCCGGCCGTGGGTCGTTATCGGGCATGATGCCTTACGGCGATGCCAATCAGGTCGTGGTAGAAATGGGTCAGGAGGTGCTGACGATTGTCGAGGATACCCCCGTGCTGGCAGGCGTCTGTGGTACGGACCCGTTTCGCATTATGAAGGTCTTTCTCCGCCAGCTTATCGATCAGGGATTCTCCGGCGTTCAGAATTTTCCGACCGTCGGCCTGATCGATGGCCTGTTCCGGCAGAATCTGGAAGAGACGAACATGGGATATGATCACGAAGTGGACATGATCGCAGAAGCGCATCAACTTGGTCTGCTCACCTGTCCGTACGTATTTAATGAAGAAGAAGCGGTTAAAATGGCAAATGCGGGCGCCGATGTCCTGGTCCCCCACATGGGACTTACGACGAGCGGCACCATCGGTGCGTCCACGGCCATGACGATAGAGGACGCGGCTAAACGCGTTCAAGCCCTCAGAGACGCTGCGGCATCGGTGCGTGACGATATTCTGGTCTTATGTCACGGTGGTCCCATTGCCGAACCGGCCGATGCGGCCTACGTACTGGCCCATACGACCGGAGTCGTTGGCTTCTTCGGCGCCTCAAGCATTGAGCGACTGCCTACAGAACGCGCTCTTACCCAGCAGGTCCGTGACTTTAAAGGACTCGGTATTAACTGATTAAGATGGAGAGGAAACGATGAGTGAACCTGGACTAAGATTCGTGGAGCCGGATGATGTCGAAACCATGATGTTCGAATGGGGAACTATTAAATGGTTCAGCGAACCGCACGTGACCGCGACAGAGCGATTCAGCATGGGGTTGGTCATTCTGGACCCCGGGAAAGGGCATACCCGTCATAACCATCCCGGGGTGGAAGAGATCCTCTATTATATTTCGGGCGAAGGCGAACAGATGGTAGAAGAGGATGGCCAGGAAATTCGTAAAAAGGTAACACCCGGCATGACGTGTCATATTCCCGCTGATATGTATCACGAGACGATCAATACAGGCTGGGAGCCGATGCGTATTATCGCCATCTACTGTCCGCCGGGGCCGGAGGCATTTCTACGGACTTTACCGGGATGTCGAATTGCACCGGCGGGGGAACTTCCGGTGAGGGAGTAAGCAAGTGGGCAAGTGGGTAATGAAATCAGCCTGTTTGCCCACTTGCCCACCTGCTCTCTTCTCACGCTCTTGTCACCGCTCCTTCTGATGCTGATGAAACAAGGCGGGCATATTTGGCCATCACGCCCTGGGTAAAACTGGGTTCGGGCGCCGTCCAGTTCTCGAGCCGCGCGGCGATCTCCTCATCGGACAGGTCCACATCGAGTCGGCGGGATGCTACGTCGAACACCACCATATCGCCATCCACTATTGCAGCGATGGGGCCTCTGACGACGGCCTCCGGCGCCACATGACCGACCATAAAGCCGTGGGTCGCGCCCGAGAAACGGCCGTCGGTCATCAACGCAACAGAATCCCCCAGCCCGGCGCCGACAAGTGCGCCGGTCACCGCCAGCATCTCCCGCATACCGGGTCCGCCTTTCGGACCTTCATATCGGATCACCACCACATCATTGGGCTTGATGCCGCCGTTCAGCACCGCTTCCATAGCGTCTTCTTCACAATCGAATACCCGGGCAGGCCCTCGATGATGCGTCTTCTGATGACCGGCCACCTTAAGCACACATCCTTCAGGGGCCAGATTACCTTTGAGAATCACATAGCCGCCCGTTGGCTTGATCGGATCATCCAGACCATGAATCACGATTTGCCCCGGTGTTTCTTTCGCCTCTTTTGCCTCCTCGGCGATGGTCCGACCGGTTACCGTCCTCTCATTTTCATGCAGCAGCCCCGCCTTTAATAATCGACTGGCTACAATACGGTTACCGCCTGCCTCGAACAGGTCATTGGCCACAAAGCGTCCGCCGGGTTTCAGATCAGCCAACAGCGGTGTTTTTTCACTGATCCAATCAAAATCCTCAATGTTCAGGTCCACACCGGCTTCCTGCGCTACGGCGAGCAGATGCAACACACTGTTGGTCGAGCCTCCTGTCGTGAGCACTGCGGAAATTGCATTCTCGAATGCGTTGCGGGTCATAATATCTCTGGGGGAGGTATTATTGCGTATGAGATCCATCACCAGGTGGCCGCACTGTCTTGCTACGTCCGGTTTATCGGGATGGGTGGCCGGTACACTCGCGCTGCCGATAGGCGATATACCCAGCATCTCAAAGGCGATGGCCATGGTGTTGGCGGTAAATTGACCGCCGCAGGCTCCGGCCCCCGGGCAGGCATGATCTTCCATGTCTTTAAGTTCGATATCCGTCATCTTACCTGCGGCGTGGGCGCCCACTGCCTCGAACATATCCTGGATGGTCACATCGCGCTGCTGGAATGTCCCGGGCATAATCGATCCACCGTAAAGCATAAGAGAAGGGACATTGACGCGAGCCAACGCCATCACCGTACCCGGGATTGTTTTGTCGCAACCGGAAAGGGCAATCATGCCGTCGAACATATTACCTACCGCAACCAGCTCGATAGAATCGGCGATCACCTCGCGACTGACAAGAGAGGCTTTCATGCCCTGACTACCCATTGTGATGCCGTCCGAAATGGATACGGTATTGAATTCCATCGGCGTGCCGCCGGCAGCCCGTACTCCTTCTTTGACATATTCAGCCAACTCACGTAAATGGTATGTACAGGGACCGATTTCAATCCAGGTGTTCGCGATACCAATAATCGGGCGTGACAGGTCGGTATCGGTAAACCCCACTGCTTTAAGCATCGCCCGTGCCGGCGCCCGTGATGGTCCATCGGTAATGGCGCCGCTATGGCGTTTTGCTTCGTCAGACATCGAATAATCTCCGTTACTGTAATGTAAATATGAAGGCCGTCAGGTAACCCACCTGCTGCGGCGTCAAATGCGCAAATGATGGCATCTGCCCCAAATAATGGTCGAATCTTGGATTGTTAAGGTGTTGCGCAAACCAGACCCGAATACGCGCGTCACCCTGGGCCTTCAGAACATTATCATATTCTGTGGTAAACAACGCATAAATATCTTCTCTGCTTTTTTTCAATATACTGAGATGTTTCCTGTATTCCGAATCAGCCAGACGGGCTCTGAGCCGGGGGATCACAGCAGCCAGATCAGGACCTCGTGAAATGCCGCCCCCTATCGCATGACAGGAAGAGCAACCCTGTACACGAAACAGCCTGCGACCGAAATCGGCAGGAGTTTTGGGTTCTTCAGATTCATTTGGTCCGCTGAGAAACAACACGCCGATGGCAGCAACAACTGCTGCTATGCCGAACATGGTGACCATGGTACTGGAACGCATGAATTACCCTTTCACCTCCACACCGGCCATACGTTCCAGGGATTTCACCAGAGCCTGCGTCCCCTCGTCGCCTTCCCCTGCGGCCTCGATCGTATTGAATAGCTGATGGACCAGACTGACGCCGGGCAACCCAAGCCCCAATTCGGAGGCGGCGCTCAGCACAAGACGGAGATCTTTTTGTTGAAGTTTTACCATAAAGCCGGGATCGAAATCCCGCTTGATGATTCTCGGCGCGAGATTAGATAATTGCCAGGAGCCGGCGGCTCCGCCGCTGATGGCAGCGAGCATCTTCTCCAGATCCAGGTCAGCCTTGGCGCCCAACATGAGGGCTTCCGCCATGGCCAGATTGGCAATGCTGACAGCCACCTGATTACACAGTTTGGTTAACTGACCTGCACCGTTCCCACCGATCAGGTTGATGTTTTTCCCCATCCCCTCGAATACAGGCAGGCAGCGGTCGAACACCGACTGCTTACCGCCTACCATAATGGAGAGGGTCCCGGCAATAGCGCCTGCATCCCCACCGCTGACCGGCGCATCCAGCATATCGACCCCTTTTTCTTCCAGGGCTCTGGCCATATCCTGGGTTGAGGAAGGGGAGATGGTGCTCATGTCAATCACGACGGAACCACTCACGGCAGCCTCAAGGATGCCGTCTTCGCCCAGGATCACTTTCTCTACATCCGGTGTGTCTGTTACAATCGTAATAATGACATCCGACTGTTCAGCAATCGCCTTCGGTGTTTCAGCCCAGACGGCGCCTTCCACCAGCAATTGATCTGCTTTGGATTTGGTACGGGTGTGGACCGTACAGGTAAAACCGGCATTCATTAAATTCCGACACATCGGCTCACCCATAATGCCCAGACCGATAAATCCAATTCGCTCTGCCATAATAATCCTTTCCGGCTGTTGGTTTTTAAAAATTTGTGATTGACGATCTATTTAAATCCTGCTATCAGGCGTAACAATATAATACCAAATTCAAAATACGAAAACCAAAAACCATAAAAAAACGAGTGGCAGCCCGCAAATCCTGCGGTTCTACCACTCGTCCAAAGGAAATGGTTATTGGTTTTGGCTTTTCAATCACCAAATCACTAAATCACCAATTCTCTACCCTCCTGCTGCTGGGGCAAATCCGCAGAACACCTCATAATCGATCAACTCGGTCACCGTGGGATTTTCACCGCAAATCGGGCAGGATGGGTTTGGGTTCGCGCTTGATCCTGAAGGAAACGTCAAAGTTCCTCAATTGGGACGGGTCATCATTCATGATGATGTGGAGATCGGCGCAAATACGACGATTGATCGGGGAAGTGCGTCCGATACGGTGATCGGTGCCGGGTGTTGGATCGACAACTTGGTTCAAATCGCGCACAACGTCACGCTCGGTGAAGGGTGTGTGATCGTTGCCCAGGCTGGGGTCGCTGGGAGCTCAAAGCTTGAGCGCCGGGTTATGGTTGGCGGGCAGGCAGGAATCACGGGGCACCTCACGATTGGTGCAGGCGCTCAGGTCGCTGGACAGTGCGGTGTCATGCAGGATGTCCCGGCTGGGGCTACCGTGGGTGGCCTGCCGGCACAGCCGATCCGGGACTGGCATCGACAAACCGTGTTACTGCGGCAATTGATACGGGAGAAGGGAAGATCAACTGATGGCTAAAAATGGGCCAACAGCAACAAAATTGGATTCGGCCGATATCCTTCGTGTCATGGACATGATTCCGCACCGGTTTCCGATGCTGATGGTGGATCGCGTCGTTGATATTGTTGCCGACGAATCCGCTGTTGGGATTAAGAACGTCACGATCAATGAGCCACATTTCCAAGGGCACTTTCCTCAACGTCCTGTTATGCCCGGCGTAATGATCGTCGAGGCAATGGCGCAAACAGCGGCGGTACTCGTGGTCCACACGTTGGGCGGTGTCACTGCAGGTCAGTTGGTATACTTCATGGCGATTGAAAATGCTCGCTTCAG
>CAJXCW010000284.1 GCA_913051705.1 uncultured bacterium | reverse complement strand
TTTTCCAGAAGGGTGATGATACGCGACAAGGCAAGCCGGTCCCCGGCAAAGAAACGATCGAGTAGTTTCATGGATGGCCAGAACAGCTATATATCACCGACGACAATATCCTTGATCCGAAGTTGCGTGCTGGTCTTCCCGTGCCAGGTGTTCTCTTCAAGGGTATAGGCCAGATGGACCCGGTTGGGCTGAGCGCGGAGTTGATCCGCATAATCGGCCATACCGAAACCGATCGCATCGATGACATGATTTTTCTGTCGTACTTTGAATTTAAGATGGGTTTTTTCACTGCCGATGATATTCGGCGCACCGACGAGCGTCAGATTACGGGACACCAGTACGGGATGATTATTATCCGGTCCGAACGGTCCCAGCATCTTTAATAACTTCATGAGCCTGGGGGTCACCTCATCAAATTCGATTTCCGAATCGATATTCAGCCGGGGAATAAAATCCTCAGGCGTGGCATTGGCTGTCACCACCTCATGAAATCGCTGCTGAAACGCCGTCACGTTTTCTCTGGCAATCGAAAGACCGGCCGCATGATGATGGCCGCCGAATTGAATAAGCAGGTCGGCACATTCTTTTATCGCGTTATACAGATGAAAATCACCCATGGTGCGCGCCGATCCACGACCGGTATCGCCGTTCATGGCAATCATGACTACCGGCCGGGAGAAGGCTTCAACCATACGGGAAGCCACAATGCCGATAATACCCGGATGCCAGCGCTCTGAAGCCAGAACGATCCCATTTGCCTCACTCAGAAACGCATCGTTTTCGACCACGTCTCTTGCTTCCTCAAACGCCACGGAATCCTGCTGACGGCGCCGTACATTTTCCATATTCAGTTCTTCGGCCAGTTGATCCGCCTCCTCACGATTTTCGGTGGTCAGCAACCGCACCACCCGGTTGGCATCTCCCATACGGCCGGCTGCGTTGATACGGGGCGCCAGACCGAAGACCACATGCCCGGTTACAATCTCTTTCTGTTTTAACCCCACCGCATTAATCAACGCCTGAAGCCCGGGTTTCTTCGTCTGTTGTATCATCGCCAGACCATATTTTGTCAACACCCGGTTTTCATCACGCAAAGGAACAATGTCCGCCGTCGTTCCAAGGGCAACGAGATCCATGTGGGCATAGACGGCATGATCCGGGAGTCCCACCTGCTCGGCCAGCGCCTGGGCCACTTTATATGCCAGGCCCACGCCGCATAATTCTTTGAAGGGATAGTCGCAATCCATCCGTTTAGGATTCAGTACCGCCACGGCGTCAGGCAAGGTTTCTCCCGGCACGTGATGGTCGATGATGATCACATCGAGCCCCATCAGACGGGCCTGATCTACTTCTTTATTTGCTGTGATACCACAGTCTACGGCCAGTATCAAACCGGCCCCTCGTTCCTTGGCAAGCTGAATGCCATATATAGAGAGGCCGTAGCCTTCTTTCAATCGATCCGGAATGAAATAAGACACCTGGTCGGTCAACAGTTTGATCGTCAGATATAACAAGGTGGTGGAGGTTGTTCCATCGACATCATAATCCCCGAAGATCATGATATGTTCGTTTTTCTGAATGGCTGAGGCGATGCGCTCTATGGCCTGATCCATGTCTGCCATAAGAAACGGGTTATGCAGGTCATCCATGGTGGGCTTCAGAAAATAACGCGCTTCGTCGAACGTGCCCACACCGCGATTGAGCAGAATCTGAGCGATAACGCGAGGGACGTTAATCAGCTCCATGATCTGATCAACCTGAGGATGTATATCGTAGTATGTCCAACGGTGTTTCATAATAAATCCTTAGAACCCAGGACGATAAAATACCCCAAGCCGACCATAAGCCGAGTTCTGTTCCTTCTCACGAAGGTGGCGATCATCTATCTGGGACGGCTGTCACCAGCCGCCTCTAGCGACCTAACCCGAGAGGTGTCCGGCATAGCCGGGGGATGAGACGGGCCGCCTCTCCTCTCCTATTTGGTCTTGCACCAGATGGGGTTTATCCTGCCGGCCCGGTTACCCGGACCGCGGTGAGCTCTTACCTCGCCATTTCACCTTTGCCTCCCCGAAGGGATCGGCCGTGTATTTTCTGTGACACTTTCCGTAGCATCACTGCCCCCTGCCGTTAACAGGCATCCTGCCCTGCGGTGCTCGGACTTTCCTCATTCATCCAACATCTGATGAACGCGATCGCCTGGGCGACTTGGGGGTATTTCAGGCCCTGGGTCCTATGGTAAAATCAGTGGATGACGCGACCTAAACCTCCACCGTTTCTTCAACCAACAGAATGCGACCACAACCCTCACAGACTGTCAGGCGGTTCATTTTTCGAATTTCTGCCACGATCTGTAACGGAATGATATTAAAACACCCGCCGCAGGCGCCTTTTTTGATAGGCACGACCGCCAACCCGCCCAAATTACGGCGGATTCGGTCATAGACCCTGGCGACCCTGGCTTCTATCCGCATCGCTGTGCGTTGGCGTTCATCCCGTTTGACCGCGACATCCTCATCGACCGTGGTCAATTTTTTCTCCAGGCTGCTGCTTTGTTTTTTGATCGCTGCTATGGTGGTTTCCATTTCAACCCGGATCGCTTCCAGCGCTTCCCCGGCCTCTTCCGTATCTGACATCAATTGAAGAATCGCATCTTCATGTACCGAGACATTGGCCTTTTGCGTCTGCATTTCCTTCTGCAGGGCATCGTATTCCTTATTAGTCTTGACACTGTGCAACTGCCCCTGATACTTTTTGATCTGCTCCTGGACGCCCTCCAGGTCCCGTTCATGCTGCCGTCTGTCTTTTTCCAATGATTCTACCTGCTGTTCCTGTTCAGAAAAACGCTGCTCCACCTCGGCCTGTTCGTCACGCATGGTCTCAATCTGATGGGGTATGTTTACCTTAAGCTGTTCTATTTCGTGCAGATCCTGATCGATTTTTTGCAATTTAAAAAGGATTGTTAAACTTTCCAGCATGCGACCTCCATCCTCGTAATGAGAGCTGAGAGAGTATACGTAAAGTTACACCGCCGGCCCAAGAACAGTTGAACTTTCCGTACCCCCTCCCTAAGGTGTAGACATAAAAAAAAGTGCACCTTAATAGTGCACTTGATTAACTCATGAATCGATTTTGCCGCGTCCAACGCTGGAGCAACAACGACAAAGTAATGGCAAAGATCGGACTCATAGTTAGTGGAGAATCCTTTCGCTTGTATATCCTTGACTTCTTCTTATCGAGGCGTTAAAGATAATACAAAAAGGACCTGTTGTCAACTGGAAATCGAGATCATCACATATCGTTGTTTCCAGACGTAACCGGTCACTTTCGTGACCAGTCTTGAAGAATCCCTGCCGTTGCTTGTATATGATGTGCAACAAGTCCACAGCTTCAGCGTATTTATGCTGTATATAAATCCACACAGATTGTATAGGCAAGGGTGTTGACATGTCGATTAACGCTCAGCACGCAATATTCAGTTCTATTTTTTAATGGAGGTTATATATGAGTTCGTTAATTCGTTTTCGTGCACGGAAAGAAGATGATACGGTCGAAGTGACCATCGGGTTGTCGAAAGGATTGTTGATCGGCTGTATGGCCGTGTTGGTTACGGCGCTTTCATTCGGCTATGTGGTGATGCCCGCGCAATCACAGGATGATAGTCGGAGCCGAAAAGCGATTGCACCGGCTCAAAACTACAGTGAGGCCATCGAAGCCGGTGACTTTGTTTTCCTGTCCGGCAAAATCGCATCCAGAAACGGTAAGGTGCTTCCCGGCGGGATCAAGCCCGAAACGAAGAAGGTAATGAACGACTTGAAAAAAGCCCTCGCCAAGTCCGGCTTGACGATGGATGATGTCGTCAAGTCCACCGTCTATCTTGGTAGTCTGGAGGACTATGCGGGAATGAATGAAGTGTACGGGACCTTCTTTACCGGCGATAAACCGGCCCGTTCGACCGTACAGTCCGGCGTGGTGCTCAATGCCAGCGTGGAGATTGACCTTATCGCCTATCGCGGTGGGAAATAAATCCGTACCCGATTGACCTTATCCAATAAAAAAGAGTGGCAGATCTCATGAGCCGCTCTTTTTTATTGGACAACTGTTAAGCATGGGTGACAACATGGATCTTCCAATAATCTGCCCTGTGTGTCGAGCACCGCTTACCTGGGGTGAGCGTAGAGTGACCTGTCCGGCTGATCATACGTTCGATATCGCCCGGGAAGGGTATGTCAACCTGTATCGCACCAGTCGAAGGCGGTCGAATCAGCCGGGTGACACACGCGATATGCTGCTGGCGCGCCGGGCGTTTCTGGATGCCGGCTGGTATGCTCCGTTGTCGGACAGGCTCAATGCGTGTGTGCAGGATTTTACACAGGTGGAAGCGCCCGCAAGTGATACATGGCAGGTGGCCGATATCGGTTGTGGGGAAGGCTATTACCTGGGACGTTTGATGCAGGCGTTGCGGGCGTCATCGAAGGAAGACAGATATAGCGGGTGCGGAATGGACATCGCCAGAGACGGCGTTCGGTATGCTGCCCGGCGTTATCCCGAGGCACGCTGGTGCGTGGCTAATGTGGCGCAGGATATTTTATTTGCTGATGGGTCGGTAGACGTGGCGCTATCGATCTTTGCGCCTCGATTCAGTGCGGTTATTCACCGGATTATGGCCCGGCACGGCCTGCTGTTGATTGTTATGCCGGGTCCGGCGCACTTGACGGCATTGAGGGATCAGGCCATGGCCGACGTCAGAGATACCGGTCACAAAGTCCAACAGGAGTTAGATAAGCTCTTACCTCATTTCAATCTGGTCGACCAGTCATCCCTGACCTACCCCATGACGTTGAAACAACCTGATTTACAGCATCTCTACCTGATGACCCCGCTATACTGGCGTTCCACAAGAGAAGCCCGGGAGAGCATTAAAAATACCCCGACGATGGACCTCACCACAGATTTTATCATCCTGACCCTAACCCCTAAAATCAACACATAAAACTCGGGACTCCCCTACGGTTCCACCCATCTCCCGTCCGTCTTGATCAGATCCACCAGCTCCTCCACCCCGCGTTCTTGCGGGACACTCATCTTCACGACTTCATGCCCTCTGTACAGGGATATAATGCCGTTGGCGCGGCCCACATAGCCGTAATCCGCATCGGCCATCTCACCGGGGCCATTGACGATACAGCCCATTACCGCAATATCGAGGCCGGCCAGGTGGCCGGTAGCGGATTTGACTTCCGCCAGGACCGTCGTCAGATCGAACTTGGTACGGCCGCAGGACGGACACGCGATGAATTCCACCTTGGTACGACGCAGGCCCAGGGCTTGCAGGATGTCGTAGCACACCGGCAATTCATGGATGGGATCTTCGGCCAGAGACACGCGGATGGTATCGCCGAGACCTTCTGCCAGGAGGGTGCCGATGCCGGTGGTGGATTTGATGCGGGC
The DNA here is from genome assembly GCA_913051705.1 of uncultured bacterium. GTDB lineage: Bacteria > JAAXHH01 > JAAXHH01 > JAAXHH01 > JAAXHH01 > CAJXCW01. The sequence goes on along the minus strand of CAJXCW010000284.1, from coordinate 1,092 downwards.
ATAGTCGCCGTCACCGGCTTCGGTCACGCCCAGATGTAAGGGATAATCCATGCCCTCTTCATCCATGCGCCCGGCCATCAGGCGGTTGGCTTCGAGCATGACCGGGACCCGGGAGGCTTTTAGAGAGATGATGAGATTGCGGTAGTCCTGTTGCTCACAGACCTGGATGAACTCAAGAGCCGACTCCACCATGCCGAGGGGGGTGTCGCCGTAGGTCACCGTCATACGATCTGATAGGGAACCGTGGTTCACGCCGATGCGCATGGCGATGTCGCGCGCTTTACACACCTTTATCACCGGGGTCAGGTCCGTTTCCACTTCCTGGCGGGCAGCTTGCATCTCCTCCGCCGTGTAATCGATGGTATCCGCCAGCCGTTTGAATACGAACAGGCCCGGATTGATCCGGACCTTATCGATGGTCCGGGCGACGGCCTCGGCGATTTTGGCGCCCTGATGATGCACGTCGGCCACCAGCGGCACAGAGATCCCACGCGCAGTCAGTGTGTCCTTGATCCGGCTCAGACAATGGGCATCCGCCAGCGTCGGCGTAGTGACCCGGACGATCTCACAACCGGCCTCATGCAACCGCGTAATCGACTGGACACAGGCCTCGACATCACGCGTATTCTCCGTGATCATCGACTGGACGACGATCGGGTTCTGCCCGCCGATGACGACATCTCCCACGTGTACTTCACGCGTCTTTCGACGAGGATACACAACATCCATGGATGGTACTCCTTCAATTAATACCAATTGGTGAATGGTGATTGCATGTGTCCTAGGGACAGTCCTTTGGACACATGCGGGCCTTCGGGGTTAAAAACTATATTGTTTTCAGTCAGTTATATATGGTCTTTCACTTGTCAATTAGTATAAGTTTAGAAAACGGCATTCGGGCGAAAGATACCGCATCAGAGGGAAAATGGCAATTATTTATCGGAAGGGAATGACAGGTATTCGAATTTAATGATGGTGGAGCCGATTTTGATCAGACTGTCGGATTGGAGCTTAACGGGGGCGCCGACCTGCGTGCCGTCCACATAGGTGCCGTTCGTACTGCCGAGGTCTTCGAGATGGAAGCGGGCGCCT
>CAJXCW010000283.1 GCA_913051705.1 uncultured bacterium | reverse complement strand
AAGGGTTGCCCCCGGTTGAGCCACATCAGCTAAAGCCTCTATTTCATAAAATCTGTATTCATCCGTAGCTGTATTAACTCCTCCTATTATCAGGTTGGTCTTACCGTGAGTGGTCTTTCTACCAGTTTCAAGGATGGCATCTCCGAATAATTCTGCGAAAATCCTTTACGGCATTCACCGCCCGATTTCGCATAGTACTCTGACCGACCATTCCCGCTCGGAGTTATTTAATGATCAGCCAGCAGCTGGATGAAGAGGCCATCTTCCAGGTAGCCAAGGATATCCCGGTCCTTGAGTCCCGCTCTTCCTACCTCGACCAAGTCTGCGCCGGCGACCAAGCCCTCCGTGAGCGTGTCGAGGCCCTGCTGGCGGTCCAGGGAGAGATGGCAGCCACCCTCATCGATTTCACCTCCGTAAGCACATTTTCTGTGTCCGAGATGTCATCACCTGTCACCAAAACACCCGGCAAGGGACCACATCACTCTCCGGGATAGATGTCTACGCTGATGACAATCGAATTTTCCGTACCCTTGTTCTCAGCCCAATGGGTGATGCCTTTTCCACCGTAATTACTTTCTCCCGCTTTCACCTCTTTAGTGCTGCCGTCCTCGGAATGTATTGTTACCGTGCCCTGCAGGACATGCATGACGTAAGGGCGATTATTATGGCTATGCAATACGCCCTTTCCTCCTGGTTCGGTCGTTATACGATTCATCCGGAGCCGGCGGCCGTCCATACCGTCAATCTCTGAACCAAGATCGATACCCGCCAGCACGTCTTTCATCTGGCCCTTAAATTCCGACGGAGCCCCCTGCTGGCCGTTGGCGGGCCAGAAACCAATGACGAGCAGCAGAACGCCTACACAGGCAGAAAAAGCAACAATTCGTTTCGCATTCATTAATGTGTCTCCTTTATAATTGGCAGCGTTGGCATCGGCTCGCGCAACCTTGTTTATTCAGTGATATCAGGTTCATTGACCTGTCAGACACAGGTCAACCATCTCTTGTTGAACGATCGGGATTTACATTTTTAATGGGACGGCGTCTTCATGTCAAGGTTTTCTGACAAGAGATCACCTCCCAAAATGAACGACAGCATTTGACAAACTACCACTCATGGTAATGCGCCGCGAGCAGGCTCTCGCGTACCACTGGGCACCGCAGATTATGTAAACCTGGAGCGGGTGGGCGAAAGAGGGGAGGGGGATGAGATACCGGTCAGAGCGATCAATCAAACCGATCACCGATACGGAACAAACCACCTAAAGAATGGTCCTTTTCTTCCAGCGCGTCGGCAATAACGGGGCCGATGGAACCGCCAAACTTGAATCCGTGCCCGCTGCCCCCGCCTGCGACCAGAATCCGTTCCGAGCCGGGGAGAAAATCGATGACAAAATCGCCATCGGGGGTGCGTGTGTACAGGCAAGATCGCCCACCCACAAAACGGCCCCGCGCGAGTTCGGGCATGCGGTCGGCCACAAATGCTTTAGCCCGTTCAACAAACTCGGGGGTAATAATCCGCTCCGCGTCGGGATGGACCACCGGACCACGACCGTTGGCCACTTTGACAAACCCTTCGGGCAGGAGCGGGAAGCCGTAGAAATCGCTGCCTTCTATCGACCAGATCGGCATGATGTCGGGGGCAAATTTCTTGGGATCCGGTGGCTCGAAAAACCCCATCTGCTGAAGCGTGATTTCCATCTTCTGACCAAGGTGCGGCGCGAGCTTTGAGATCCAGGGCCCGGCAGCAACCACAACCCGGTCGAAGGTCTGCGAGTCCCGCCACCGCCCAAAGAAAGGCCACCGCCCTTCAGAGGCTAAACTGACGCCGTCTGAACCTTCGTCCAGTTGCGTTACAGCGGTCTTTTCATGGATCTGAATGCCTTCGGATCGTGCCAATTCCGCCAGATCAGCCAGCGACTGGGCACTTCTCAGATATCCGCCCCACGGATCGAAGACACCGGTCTCGTTATCATGAATCACAAACTGTGGATAACGTGACCGCACCTCCTTTGGTGACAAGATTTCGATCGAAGCGCCCCGGCCCTCAAGTATCTGGAAACTGTCGTAGGCCGAATTGCCCGGTGTAAAATCCTGGACGATATTGAGGATACCGGTTTGGTTATAGAAATTCTGACTGAGTTGGTCGTGCCAGATCCGCCACTGTTTTCCGGACCGCTCGACCAGTTCGATATAGGTATCGTTGTACCACAGCCGGCGGATGAATTTAGAGACATCGGTCGAACTGGCCCTCTCGTAAGGGACACCGCCCTGCTCGAACATGGTAACTTCATGCCCGCGCTTCCGTAACTCGATAGCTGCTGCCATACCGAAGATACCGGCACCGACCACAGCCACATTCGCCTTACCGCGCCGCTGCGTTGTTGCTGGATTGAGGAATGCTCCTGGTCTGAGCAGCGAAGAAGGGGTGACACAACCGAGGGCACCGCCTATTGTTTTGAGAAAGCTGCGTCTACGCATGGTTTGCTCCGAACGCTTTGATTAACCCGAGGTGCCACGCCATCACCGGTTCCAGATGTGAATGGCTTGACCTTCTGTGAACATTTCTTCCAGAACGGGCCGGCCTGTGGCATCGGATCGCTCGCGTGAGTCTACCCGGCAATCTCCACGATACGATTACCAGGGACATGGTGCCGATTTACGCCGGGAAGTTGCATCGGCACGTTAAACTGCGGCGAAACACTGGCCATCCGCCGACACGCCTCAATATCTGACAGCCGCCTCCAGTACGGCCGGATGACCTTTACTGCGGGGCCGTCGGCCACACAACGCCCTGATTCTCTTCGGCCGTTCCCAGGCCTTTGTACACGAACTTCTGTACACGTTTGCCTTCGTATGTTTCCGTGGTATAAATATTGCCCTTCGAATCGGTGGCAATACTGTGCACCCCGTAGAACTGTCCGGGCTGGCGTCCGCCGTCGCCGAAGGTCGTCAGGATTTCCATGGTCTTACGTTCGAGGACATATATCTTCATGTTCTGGCCGTCGGCAAGGTAGAGAAACTTCTGCTCGGTATCCCTCGAGAAGGCGATGTCCCACGTAGATCCGCCACCGAGTGTCTTCCGCGCGATGATCTTTTCCGTCACGTAGGTGCCGTCTTTCTTGAATACCTGAATCCGGTTGTTCGGCCGGTCGCACACATACACGAACCCGTCATTCGAAGGTTCGGCGGCGTGCACCGGATTGCGGAACTGCTGGGCCGGAGGCTCGTCCGGATTGTACAGGCCGATGTCGGTGTCGTCCGGCTCGTTGCCGTAGGCGCCCCAGTAACGCTTGAATTCACCGGTAGTGACGTCAAGGACGGCCACGCGTTTGTTCAGGTAACCGTCGGCTATGTACGCTTCGTTCGCGGCGGCGTCGATGGAAATCTTGGCCACCCTGCCGAAGTTCTCTTTATCGAGGCTGCCCTTATTCCCTCCGGGATGGCCGTACTGCTTCAGGAATGTACCGTCCTGGGCGAATATCAGGATGTGGGCGTCGTCCTCACCGTTACCGCCGATCCAGAGATTACCCATGGGATCCACGGCGATTCCGTGGTTCGATGACGGCCAGTCGTATCCTTCGCCCGGTCCGCCCCAGGAGCGGAGCAGGTTGCCTTCCGAATCGAATTCGAGGATGTTCGGGGCTGGAAGGCAGCATTCGCCGCTGGGCGGATCCTGGGCGGCACCCAGCTCGGTCCTTGCATTTCCGTTGCCGCGATGCACGATCCAGACATGGTCTTCGGCATCCACTGCAACCCCGATCGCCGAGCCCAGAACCCAGTGGTTCGGCAGCGGCTTGGGCCACATAGGGTCTACCTCGAATATCGGCACGCCATCCGCCGAAGACTCCGGCTCACTCTGACTGTTTCCATTACCCCCACACCCGGCAGCGAGTACGAGCACCATCGCTCCGGCAAGAAACCCGTGCATCCATTTCATTGGCCTTTCTCCTTTTTTTGAGATCAACTGCTTAACCGGCGGATCAAGGAACGCACGGTCTGTCCAATTGATAAGGTCACGTTATGAAACCCTTGATACAGGTTGAGATCAACCTTGTACAATGATCATATAATGGGCCTTGAAAGTCATCGGAACAGGTTGGTACGCTATCCGACAGGTCTATGCTATAACTTCATTCAGGCATGTTGTCGAACAAAACTATTGACTTTGCATTTGCGTAGGACATGCCGCCTTTTCGCCGTTGGCCGATTTGAGGAATATGCCCATGAAAACATAAATGCAGCCGGCAAGAAAACAAAGCAAGGAAATTCGGCGACTATCACAGTATTTGCGCCGTGCCGGTCCATGCGGTAAAATGCGTGCGGCCCGGGCGGCGGTGTCCCCGTTGTTCCTGGGCTCTTGTACCGCTTGGATCTTGGCTTGAGCTGTTTCTCACCCGTCCGGTCAATTTCGGCCTTGACATGTTAATACCTGTCTTCACCATTGAGCCGGTTTTCTATCTTGGTTAAATGAGACATAAGAAATCAAATTTGTGACTTGATGAGATCCAGGGTTCTCTCCACAATGACTTGTTCCGCTTCCGGGTGGATCGCCGTTGGAAGTCCAAAGGCCTGAAACATTAAATCCGGCCAGGCATAATTGCCGTCTAAAGACCAGCCGTTTTCCGGAAAATCTTCCGCCCGTGGCAGATAACATTTTAACCCATTAGTATATCCCAGTACTTGGGTATGTGCTGCGGGAGACTTGGATTTAATGGTTAAGCCGGTTTCAAAGAACACCTCGGCAGTTATACCGGCTATGGCAATATCATTAATTCGGATGACCTGAATACCCATGTCAATAGTGGTATCGTTCTTTCGAACAGCTTCTACCAGGTTTTCCGCCCACTGGCAGTAACGACAAGCCGTTTGAATTTCCCACTCAGGGGCATCGCTGTTGCGTTTATCTGCAAGGGTTTGGTGCCAGTTTCTCAGTACTGCCTCCGCCGTGTCCATATCGGGAAGTTGAATCATGCGTAACTTTACGGTTTCCTCGGTTGCTTTGACGGTTCCGGGTGTGTCGTTTTTGACAGGGATCAGGGGTGTAAACAGGATGTTAGGAACGGTGCCCAGCGTGGTGCGTTCTGCCGGTTGTACGTGGGTACGGATGTCTGATGCGACCTTTAAAACTTCACCCGCAAGCATGGCACCCATACGATTCTTGGCATCACGGCAGTCAACTTCAAAACCGATGCCGCTTTTGGGATTGACATTGCCGCCGCAAGCTTGAAGAAAGATGGCCGTACCACCAAGGGTATTCTCAACAATTGTACGGGCTGCTCCGGGATAATCAGACGAGGCAACCATAGAACGCGGTCCTGTCGTGACAGGGTGACAGCCATAACTAAAGAGAATCGATACCGGATTTCCCTTCAGATCGTCAATACGGATAACACCAACCGAAGGATCGATGAGCGCTTCCGGAACGGCCCCCAGAATTTCCTGGCCATGGGAGTTTTTCTCTCTCCGATAAACCCCGATTTCGCAATTTCCCCAGCCAGTTCCGATTCGCACTGGATTTAGCTTTCTAAAGGCTTCATTCGCGGCTTCAATCACCTTATGCATGAAGCTATCCTGGTAGTTTTTTTTCAATGCGAGCTGTTCGGGAATATCTAGGCTGTAACCAGGGAAAGCTGGACTGCTGTGGGTGTGACTTTCGTTGATCATTACATGGGAAATTGGTGTATCGATGTCCTCGCTGATGCGTTGCCGCAACTCGGAAATAACCGGAGGCGGGATGGCGCAAAGGTCGCACGCAACAAGCGCAACCCTCGCCGTTGTGTCGTCAACAACCAGAATCGTAGCGGTAAGGTCGCTTTCGATGGCCTGGACAGGGTCACCGAACAGGCGCATTCCAATTTTTCGCGTCCCGAGCAAGGGATTAATAGTTGTGCGAGCTACCCCACCATACAGTTCCGTCGACATATTGGCCTCCTGATCAATGTGTTCGACCTATCATTATGAATCGTTCGCCGGCCGGGCTGTCTTTGTCATTAGCTCGGTGTTGGCATATGCATGCCTCTCGTTTTCCGCTGGATCCTGAGTACTTACAGCGATCATTCATACCTTTACTTAATGCCTCTCCTGTGCGTGTGGGCCCCACGGTAAACCCCTGATTACATCTACGTGTTGGATTCCACAACGACCATCGGCTGCTGCCGGTACCTGTTCCAGGTAGTCTTCAGGCCGGCCGCCTGACAGCCATCACTTGCAACCTACTTGAGCAGGGTCATCCGCTGCGTGTCTACGTACCCGCTGCCGCTGACGATGCGGTACAGGTAGATGCCGCTGGCCACACCTGCGCCGTGGGCGTTAGTGCCGTTCCAGATCACCTCATAGCGCCCTACGGGCTGCACCTGATCCATGAGGCGTATCACTTCCTGTCCGAGGGTATTGTATATGGTCAGCGTGATGTGGGACGCCTGTGCGACCTCGAATATTATGGTCGTTGTAATATTGAACGGGTTGGGACGGGCATTAAACAGTTGCCAGGTGGCCGTGGCTACTCCGGAAAGACTCACGGTACTCAAGCTTCCTGCCGCGTTGTGGGTCAGCGTGAGCGTGGCACTGGAATTA
>CAJXCW010000282.1 GCA_913051705.1 uncultured bacterium | reverse complement strand
GGTGTGTATGGATGCCGATGGGTCACATGATCCCAATGATATCCCAAAGCTCGTACAACCCATATTGGATGGAGAAGCGGATCTGGTTGTCGGTTCCCGGATACGAGGGGGAAGTGATGAATACCACATCGATTTCAGTAATTTTGTGCGCGCCATCGGCAGTGGTATCATTACCATATGCGTGAATTACCGCTGGAATGTAAGCATCACGGATACGCTGAACGGGTTTCGCGCCATCAAGACCTCCGTCGCCAGAGATTTAAACCTCAAAGCGAATGATTTTGATATCGAACAGCATATGATCTGTCGTTGTCTGAAAAAAGGGTATACCGTGATCGATATCCCGAGCCATGAAGGTGTGCGCCTATGGGGTGTTTCGAAGCTGCCAACCTATAAGAAGGCCTATCTCTTCTTCGGCCGCCTGTTTTTAGATTTGATATAAACTTCTGCGGTTACTGAACTCCTTCACGTTTTTTCCTGGCTACGATAAACAATGAACCGGCGATCTCACGCAAACCGGGTATTCGCTCGATTATCGCGCCGATGGAAGCAACCAGCGGAATAAATGGTTTCGGTGTCCAGGGATGCAGGGAATCAAAGGGCCAAACTTCTATGCTGTCAAAACGTTGGCGCGTCAAAGTGCCCGTCAACGACCATCGGGAGAAAGCCGTTTCATGAGGCACATCGCCTAGATGAACGACGAAATCAGCATCCAATGAGGCGACACACCGCCACGCCCACGCCCCACGCTGCGGCCAGGCTCGAACCGAATCGAATTCCACCGCATACGGCTCCGGATCAAGAATAAAATGCGTATCGCCCAGCACCACGAACTCAAACTGAGCAACCGGCAGGAAAGATCGGTCATATATTGGCGCGTCGGTAGGCATCCTATAATACCTTCTCCGTCGTCTTGTGATGCAACTTCGCTACCTTCTCCAGGTTTTCCGTCCCATGCTTCGCCACAAACTGTTTACCGATGCCAACAACGATATTGGATGAGCCTTTAGGTAAAGTGATCTCATACGTGCGTGACAGCCGATCCATATAATCCAGAAAGCGGTCCCGCGCCAGAATGGAAGCGGCGGCAACGGCCAGAAATCGTTCTCCTTTATGTTGCTGAATAAGTGTCAGGCCGCTGCTTTTTTTCATCAGACGGGATTGAATATACCGTTCATTACCGAACTGATCTGCGACAGCCCATTTACAGTCGGCATAACCGAGCAAACTTTCTATAGCGCGGGCATGACCCCAGGCAAGCATATGGTTCAGATTCTTGCCCTCCTTCTTGAAATCAGTATACAACGAATTGTAGCGTTCCGGCGGGAGAACGACTTCATAGTAACGTTGAACGCAGAGCTTACGGATTTTGGCGGCCAGTTCCCGGTTCTTACCGTCGGCCAGTTTTTTCGAATCGCGAATCCCGAGGGCCGTCAATTTCGGTCTGGCTGCTTCTTCCAGCATAACGCCCGCGATGACCATAGGTCCGAAATAATCGCCCTTGCCGGACTCATCGGTACCGATATGCGGCAAAGGGACCGACTGCGGGTCATGGGGCGAGCCATCGGCTTCTTTATTAAGCGCCACCTGGTCATTCGCTGTAAGAAAAGGGGCGACCATATGAGAAATAACCTGATAGAGATGGGCCGCCTTACCCTGTATCATCAGAGTGCCTTTTTGATATTGCTTGACGACAAGACGTTCCGGCTTATCCTCGAATACAAAGACATAATCGCAATACGGTTCATCTTTTCGACTCGTGGGACCTATAGCCTCCAATGCCTGACGGATCTGATTCTTCTTATTCAGATCGGATATCTTGAAGATCTGAGATATGGATGAGGGCTCGACTTGAGTCATTCGGGTTCCTTTTTCTTTCGTGAAGCGATACGATACAAAGGCAATGATTCCTGAAAACCTTTCAGTTCGGCAGTACAGGAGGTGACGATCAGCGTGCTATCCGCTAAAAATTGCTTAACCCCGAGGTCCGACATGACTGACTCGGAAATAACCACTTCATCTCCGTTGCTCTGATCTTCAATTCGGGCGGCAATATTAACGGTTGAGCCGAAATAGTCCAGTCGATCGTTCTGATTGATAGCAATACAGGAACCCGTGTGCAGACCGACTTTGATGCATAACGGCGGCGAAGGATTATCGGCATTATACGTCGCAATCTCCTGCATCATGTCGAGCGCCGCCGCTACGCCTTTAGCCGGATCGATAAAGGCCGCCATGACCGCATCGCCAATGGTTTTAATAATACTACCGTGATGCGTGGATACACACTGCCGAAGAACCGTGAAATGATCCATAACGCGACCGAAGGCAGACGCATCACCCACTTCATGATACATGGCTGTAGAACCTTTCAGATCAGTAAACATGATGGTCAGGTTGGTGACGGTGATCTGCTCCATGGGTCGAAGCACCTCGCTGGAAAACAGATCCCGGAACGTTTGCAGGGTAGTAACCTGAGCGGCGGTCGCGGCCTGATCCGACCAGGCCATTTTTTCAATGATCACCACCTGCTCAATAGCTGTTTTATTCTCAAAAGTGACCCGAGTTCCACCTGATTCAATGTGCGATTCAACCGGGTGGATGCCATGGTCATCAATGATGATATGTAACTGATCATCGCCGTGTTCAGGCGTAATTATTACCATCGATTTAGCCGGTCCACCCGGTTCCTCGCCGGCCTCAACCCGTTCAATCCGTCCAGGTATACGTGGTCCTCTGATTCGGTATCGACCGGATTCCAGGCTCAGATCGAATAACTTTGTACTCTGAGGTCTGACCACCTGTTGTACAAAAATGTGCGGTGTGTTTTGCGGACTACCAACACAATAGATCATCCGTTCTATGGGTTTGATGCCCGGATTCGGATGAAACGTCAATTCGATATGGTGGTCGAAATCCACTTCATAATCGATGTTACATGAGGGGCAATGGACATGACGTTCCACGTTGAATAAGGTCGGCGCCGTCGACTTGGCCCCCCGACATTCCGGACAGAGCAGATCCCAACTGACATCAAGCAAACCAAACCGGGCGGCATGCAGGCACAACTCCAGCATTCGAATACGGTCGACGCCCCAGTCATCTGCCAGGGCGAATGGCCGGATACGCATCAGATCGGCATCCTGAGCTTCCCGAATATAGTATACGAACTTCGTAACCAGGTCAGCATCATAAGCGACCTCTTTCAGTTGTTGTTCGATGCTCTGTATCCGCACATCGGCGGATGGGTGTAATGGAGTGACAGCGAGGGGGAAAGCGGTGCGATTTCGGGTCTGTTCCTGTAATGCGGCATCTATCTGATGAAAAACCCGGTCGAAGGCGCGCCGACTGATCCAGCCGACCTGAACCGGAATCACGAGATAGCCTGAAAAGTTCGCCGGGTGGATTATGATTTCATAGGTCAGCTGGGTTTCACTACTGCCCTGGGGGGTCAGGGAAAGGCTGATCTGCATCCAGGCTACCGGACCACCATGATAGACGCGCAACACGCCGAAAGATTGCGGTTGTATCCATTCGAAGGGATATTCATCCCAGATTACAGATATCCCGAAGCGTCGAAATTGAATGGTGCGTCTCGATCCGCCCTCGGGATTGGGCGTCTCCGTCACCTGTGTGGTCGGTAGACCGGTGGCCACGTTGAATCGTTGGGTATCGGATACCAGCGGCCAGACCTGCTCTGGCGGGGCATGGAACATCCAGGACCACCGGTAGTGGAAGGCAGGGTTGGATGTGTCGGGTAATGCAGGCATGGGGTTAAGGTCAATGGGTGGGAGGGTGGTAGGAGGGAGGGAGGGGAGATATAAACATCAAGGTATAGTTTTTAATAATATAGTACCTTACCACCCTGCCATCCAATCAATATAATCCGATATACACCTTATCTCTCATCTACCCATGATGGAATCGGGATATTCAATTGCTGAAGCTTAACCTCCAGCTCATTGCGTTCGCGGCTACGCAGAAGTTTGCCGCTTTTGGAGATAAACCGGTACTTAACGGCAAGGTCTGTAACAGCTTGATTATCACCAAGCTGTATGGTCCGAATAATCTCCCGATCCAGGCTGGTCAATGCCATGGCGTTGACCCGGTAATCCAGGAAGGCCTGCCAGGCGAATGGGCACCAGCGCGCCACGATTTCGTGGCCCATCGTCTGAGCATATTGCCGAATTTCCGACTGTGCATGATCGTCCATTCGCAGATGTAAAAAATGAAACAGGTTATGCAGATTGATTTTCCAATAGGCTTCCGTATAGGTCGATAAGGGAAGATCTTTACGCGCCTGTTCTCTTGCCACACCGGCTTCTATGCGCTCTTCATAATATGTCCGGGAAAGCTTTTGCAATTCCCGTTCTTTTTCCGTAAAAGATTGGCCCTGCTCTTCATCAACAAATCCTCCGCTGCCCTGCCGATTGCTCTCTGCCTGCAAACGCCATTCGGAAGGCGCTGTCGTCTGCGCCGCATCTATCGCCAGTGAATAGCGTGTGCTGTATTCATTGACCGAGGATGTCCTATGCCGGATCCACTGCCGCCAGCAATCCATAGGGACACGGACGTGGAATTTGATCTCACACATTTCTAATGGCGTCGTATGACGGTGTCGCATGAGATACCGGATTAAGACCCGGTCCTGGCTGATTTTTTTGGTCCCTTCGCCATAGGACACCCGGGCAGCCTGAACAATGGATGAATCCGTGCCCATATAATCAACGACACGAATGAAACCATCATCCAGTACTTTAAACGGCTTACCCAATATCTCATCTAACTCAGGTACAGTCGGTCGAATCAAATGCTGCGCTTCTTCTTCCTCGGGGATTTCGGGCTCTTCGGACATGATAACTCGGGTTGGCAAAGGGTGATTGGATAGTAGACATGGGACACAAAATCCCGTTGCCGATGTAGTCAACGGAATAGAGAAATTTTAAATTCGGATACACCCGGTGTCAAGGATTTTATATCAATCTGATTGGACGCCTGACGGCCACTCAAGTCCATAATTTCATCGGCAAAGTCCATGTGCAATAATGCTCTGTTACCATTCATGCAGACACGGCAGAAACCCGTTCCGAAGAACGACATAGATCTTGTGTCCTCTCTATGTTATGATATATTGAGTTTTCAGTATCCAGTATTCAACAAAGATCGTATCTACATTTCAAATTCAGGTGGCTATCATGTTTCGTTCTTTTCGTTTATACATCGCGTTTATCCTGGTGATCGGACTATCTTGTAAAAACAATCCCACAACTTCCACCACCCCCACTACCGGCACGCCATTGTCCGAATTCGATGCCCAGTTTACGGTAATCGGAACGGAGATGACTATTGAGGGTCGCATCAAGACGAATTCATCGACGCTCTTCAACAGTGTTCTTGCCGCTAATGCCGGCGTAGCCACGGTGATCTTGGAAAACGTACCGGGCACTCTCGATACCGATGCCTCCTTTGCGATCGGGCGCGCTATACGTAGCAATGGCCTGGCCACCGTGGTCCCTGCCGGCGGTTTTATCGCCTCAGGAGGAACGGATATGTTCCTGGCCGGTGTGACGCGTACGGTAAGCGGTCCCAACACCACCAAGCTGGCCGGACTTATCGCCGTGCATTCCTGGGAAGCCGGTTATACGCGCGGCAGCGACCTGCCGACATCCAGTCCCCTCCATCAGCCGTTTCTGACGTATTACAGCGATATTGGCATCCCCGACAGCTTCTACTGGTTCGCCATCAACGCTGCGGCGCCCGACAGCTTCCACGTCATGACCACCGCCGAAATCTCTCAGCATGGCGTCGTAACCACGACCACATCCAAGGTAACGGGTTGGTAATAAAACAGGTTATAAGGAGGATGGTTTGATTAAGAAGTGGATCACAAACATCTCATTGAGCATTTTCAGTGTTCTGTTCGTACTGGGTGGCTGTGTTAACGACCTACTCTCTTCCAGCCTTCGCGCAGTCGATTTCGGCTTCAGATATGTTGGCAAGATGGGATTCGCCTGATGCATCAATGCCGGCACCCAGGAAGTTCGATCCCGCAACGCTGCTCAGGCAGGATAAGGGAGGATTGTTAGAAGGGCGGGTCGCAGGCGAGGCACTGGCCGATGAAATCAGCACACGTGACCAGTTTCTTCTGGGTATCCCAATGTTGCCCATTGGCTTTTTCACCTTGGAGATAGTTCCTGCAATTGTGTACAAACGCCAAAAACCTAGTTCGATGACCGCGGAGGCAATGGCGAAGTACGAGGATGGAAATGATCTATACAAAGTAGGATTCAAGGAAGGTTGGGATAGGAAAACACAATCCAAGAAGAAAAAAGCTTTTGTAAAAGGCACTATAACCACGGCTGCTGTTGTGGCTGCTGTTCTGGTTGCAGGGGTTTCAATTATTCTTTATCAATCAGATCAATATTGATGGTGAAGAGACATCCGTATTAAAACGGGGACTCTTTATAAAGAAAGGACGTAATATAGTCTTTGGTAAGGTTGCGGAACCCCCACCTTACGTAACTAATTTTAGCAAGCACCGAATATCGATTCTTAGGCACTAAAAAATTCCCACGCGCCGGATATCT
>CAJXCW010000281.1 GCA_913051705.1 uncultured bacterium | reverse complement strand
ATCATCTTATATATCAAATATCAAATCTCCATATGTCATTTCTGAAAACTCAGATATCATCTAATCATATATCAGATTTCATATCTCCACTTGTCAGATTTCATTTTTCATTTCTCATTTTTCATTTTTCATTTCTCATTTTTCATTTTTCCACTTGTCATATATCATTTTTCATTTTTCCACATGTCATTTGTCATTTTTCCATTTGTCCACTTATCATTTGCCATTTATATGCATGTCCATATGTCAGATTTCACATATAGCTTACTAATTGTCATTTCCCAGCATATCATATTCCTGTTATAACGTATGCATTTACATGTTTCCCCGATTCCCATTTATTGGATTGTGTATATGATGTGTCATGTTCCCCTTTCCAATTTCAGTCATTTCACAATACGCATTTCCAGATTCCCATTTCATTTTAACGAATTATAACATTCATGTTTGTCCATTTCGCGTTACACTGTTTCACGTTTAACGTTGATGGCATATCATTATACCAGATTTGGTGTATCATCATATTGTGTTCCACATGTACGTTATATGCATATGAGACCATGTGTATGTTCCTGTTATCATTTTTCCACTTATCACTTTTCATTTTCAGCTTTCCATATTTCATTTCCCAACATGTCATTTATCATTTATCCAAAGTCCATTTATCATATGTAGTGTATCGTATGTCCAGTTCCTATCACCCGTTTATGAAATATCATATACGTCATATAATGTTTCCTGTTTCCAAATGTGCAATGCCAATGTATTGGTTGTCATGTATCACGATGTCGATTTCAGCTTTGTCTGCTTTGATATCATAGTTTCCCAGTTCCATCATGTCGCAATTGCAGATTCCATGTGTCATGAAACACATATCAGTTATACATTATCAATTAGTATCGTTTCCCACTTCCACTTTACTTTTATGTGAAATGTGTTTACCAGCTTTCATTTGAACCATTATCATTTGTCGAATATCATATATCCGCTTTCCACATATCACGATGTCTGGGAATCAACAAATCCTTATTCGCGGTGTCAATTGTCAAGGAACCACGTTCCCACAAATCAAATGCAAGGAATCGATGTGTCGCGTTGCAGCGAATCAGTAGTGCGCATATCAAAGGATTATATTACAAATGGTAAGTGGAAATATGACAAGTGGGAATATGATTTGACAAGATCCGCCAACCAGGGGGGTCTGGCTCTGGCGGCCCAGACCCTTACCCCCCCTTGAACGAATTTAAGCTTAAATTACCTCTGATATATGGTCTCAGAGCCTATATCCATGAACATCTCATCTATTGGCAGATCCCTCACTGACACCTCCCTTCTGGTTCCGCCTGCAGAATAGGCCAAATCTGCCGGAAAAAGAATTCGGTCCGGGTGGTTCTGTAAAAATGTCGAGGCTTCTGGGATGAACACCTCTAACCTTCGATCTTTGATGAACCGCTCCTTAGTAGCCCCGAGCGCAACTCCCTTAGCCAAGAGCATAATCTCTCCGGTAATACCGCAACTCAGTACGCTGTCGGCGGTACCTGATTCCAGAATCCGTCTCATCATGCCAAAAGCATCCGAAATTTTTGCGCCGCCCAAAACAAATACACAAGGGTGATCCGGTGATACCATGAGCTCATTCAAAGCAGTCACTTCGTTGAGCATCAAATCGCCGGCAGCTGTTGGTTTAATCTCCTGAAAAGCGACCATGGAAGGAGCATTTCGATGAGCTGCCGCGAACGCATCATTCACATAGTAGTCAATGATGGGCGCAAGGCCCCGCACAAGGTATGTATCGAGCATCTCTTCAGGACGAAGTTTGACAGCGTCCTCGAACGTTGAAATCTCCTCGCTCAAATAGCGTAGGTTGCCAAGTAGTAGGGCCTGCCCCGGCTGCAACGACTTGATACGCTCTTGAGCTGCGGGTCCAGCTACATCATCAATGTAATGTACTTCCTCTCCCAGAAAAATAGAAAGCTGATGGGCATGTTCTGTCATGGGAATCAAATTCTGATAATCCAACGTGTCACCCTGATGGGCAATAATTGCGAGCCGGGCTTTTTGATCCAGTATTTTCCGAATTGTGGGTATACTTTTCTGGATTCTATTGTGATTGACAATTCTTTTCGTTTTTTTATCAATCGGAGAATTGATATCTATACGAAGAAGAACCGTTTTTCCGCTGTAATCAAAATCATCAATACTCTTCATTTTCAACATCTGGAAGAACCACCAAATGCAGGAGTCCGCTGCAATATTGCAGAGCTAACAACTATCCAAACGCTATTTCCAATAAGGAAGATCAAGATACCCATTAGTCTGACCCACTGCGGCAAGACGATCATTCTCCATCCCCATTGCTGCACGAACCGCATCAATCGTCTCCGGAATCGTGACTGATTCCTGGGGAATATGCATACCGAACATAATGTCAGGTCCGGATTTAACGAAACTATCTTCCCAGATATGGATTTCATAGAGATCACCACGGGGACGCCCTAGGTCGCGTCCGTACTTGAAGATTGATGCATTTCCAAGGAAACCATCCTTTAGTCGCACGAGACGAATCCGATCGTGCGAATGGAGCAATTCTTTAGCATCCTCAATGGAAAGATCCTTCTTTGGTGTTGCCAGTACGGTAATGAAGTGTCCGTGTGTGACTGGAGCATGGACCAGTAGCCCGGTTGCATTAACATGAGGCATGATGGCCATCAGATCTACCGCCTGATGAGTGGGCGCCTTATCAACTTGCAACGCATTGACAAGCCCCCGATGGTAGTCCCCCGGATCAGCCACGCGACGGACAATGGTGATAGCGATACGCTCAATACCGACGCCACGGTCCAGACAATCTACGGCTCGGATTAGGCCCGTGGTATTACAGGAAGTAAGTTTCAGGTAATCCTGATCAATTCCTTTCTCGTAATTCGCATAACCATGAAAAAAAACATCGGCGATTTCATCCTGTTCACCGGCCTGAAAAACAGCTTTCTTTTTGTATTTCTCGTAGAGGATTTTATTTTTAGCGCCGACACCACCGGGCGTGGCATCTAAAATAATGTCCACCTCCGGAAGAATGTCTTCCATCGTACCAGCAACCGGAATATCCGCTTTTTCCAGCTCTTTTGCCGCGCCACCAAAAGCAGCGAACAGTTTATAGGGCATGCCCTTATCCTTGAGGGCGCGAACCGTTAAAGTCGGTGCCGCGTCCACTACACCGATTAGCTCCATGTCGCCCTGTGCCTCTACTCCGTCGGCAATCCTCTGTCCAATAACACCGTAACCTGCCACCAGCACCTTTACCATGAACACTGACCTCTTCTTGATTATGATAAAAAATTAGAAAAACGTTAGTACGCTTGGCGCATATTTTTGATGATTCTATGCTCTGACATGACATTTGGCTATTACTAATATCTGTGTAAAAATCCTATAAACATCGGCACACATGGAGAACAATGAGAATAAGAATTGAAGGATTACTGGTATTGGGGCTAATCAGCTCAGTGCATGGTCACCATTCATTTGACTATCACTTTAGTCGTGATATCGGTGTGAAAATAGAAGGTAGTGTTAAGGAATTCAGATTCATCAATCCTCATTCACGAATCCTGATAGACGTCACAGAAAAGAATGGGGAGATTGTTACATGGGATTGTGAGATGGCGGGGTCCAATACGTTGGAAAGAAGGGGTTGGCGTAAAGAATTATTCCAGCCAGGCCAATCCATCAAAATCACTGGCTTTGGCCACAGAAGAGTCAATACGGAATGCTATTTCGACACGGCAGTCCTGGAAGATGGCACACGAATCACGCTTAACGAATCACGCCGAGCTGGTAGCGAAGAAAAAACACAATCTCGTTCAGTTTCCAATCCACTAAGGTCCGCTGACCAACCCAACTTCAGTCGAGTCTGGCAAAGGCGTGGAGGGGGCGGTATGGGTCCTCAGCTTGGGGGTCCCAACCGAAATGCCTGGGTACTATCAGAGGCTGGTAGGAACGCACTTGAAGATTATGACCCGGTCACAGATGATCCTGCATTGCAGTGCAGCCCGGTCAGTATTGCTCGGCTCTGGGGAACGGGTGACCTGACAGAAATCCGCCAGGAAAAAGATCATGTGACAATTCATCACGAATGGATGGATACAACCCGTGTTGTTTACTTGGATAAAAAAAGCCACCCAGAAAATTCGGGGGAATATGTTCTCGGGCACTCTATTGGATGGTATGAAGATTCGGTACTTGTTATCGATACCAAGGGCTATGCAGCAGGTATGCTCCAGCAACATCCCGGTCTCCCCCACAGCAATCAACTACACACCGTGGAACACCTATCTTTGGATGATGACGGCTTGGGCTTTGAAGTGAATTGGACGGCTGATGACTCTGAATATTTTACGGACCAACTATCGGGAAGCCGCTCTCTAGAGGCTTCTGACGGAGAGATTAAAAAATACAACTGCGCCCATCTGGAGACTGTCCACTGAAACGCCTGTTACGGTTTTTTACCGTGATTTTTCCGGCTAGCTTCATGGGCAACAATATTCAACATCTTTTCCGTTGCGATAACTGCGGCCCCCGTTTGGTCAGAATCAACACCTAGTGTAGAAAAAGCCGCTGTCCCCTGCTCGCCCCAACGGATAAGAGTCTCGACTAGGGCCTCAGTGTGACCACTTGGCGGAATTCGAACCCGGTAATCGGCCAATTGTGGCAACTCAAATCCGTGTTCCCCCATAGCGAGTCGAACTGCCGCCATGAAAGCATCATAGCCTCCATCTCCTGTCCCCGTTGCCTGAGCAGATTTCCCCCGGAAATTGATCTTAACGCTGGCCTGCGGAGCTTCATGTGAACTTACAGCAACATCATAGGACTCGATCCTTATGAGCTGCTCATCTGGCGTCTTAAGAACATCGGCTATGATCATTAATAGGTCTTCAGGTACAACTGTATGTTTTTTATCACCAAGCTCAATAATCCTTTCTAGAACTTGTTTACGATTATCTTCAGATAATGTCACGCCAAGCTTGTCCAGATTGTGATCCAGGGAGGCCTTTCCCGACAATTTTCCAAGCGCATAGCGGCGCTCTCGGCCGAACCGTTGTGGCGCTAAAAGGCTCACATAAAGGTCGCCCTTTGCATCACCATCCGCATGTACGCCTGCTGTTTGTGTAAAAACATCATTACCCAAGATGGGTGAGTTTGCAGCGAGTTCCTTGCCGCTAAATATCTCTACCAGATTTGATACTGCAGCAAGACGGGACTCGTTAACTTGGGTTTTACAGGGCGAATGATCTTCAATAGCAGCCACGACCTCTGCGAGGGAGCTATTCCCTGCTCTCTCGCCAAGGCCATTTACGCTGGTGTGTATCCCCACGGCGCCCGCCTTAATCGCTGAAAGACAATTAGCCGTGGACAGGCCGTAATCGTTGTGGCCGTGATATTCGAACTTAAGATCGGGCCAGGTATCAACCATCAGCTCAACATAATGAGTGACATCATTCGGAGAAAGAATGCCTAGCGTATCTGCCAGATATATCCGCTCTACCTCCATCCGTAAAAGCGACTCAATTAAGCTGGCAACATATTCAAAACTGTCGCGGACGCCGTTCGACCAATCCTCCAGATAAGCGCTTAAAACCACTTTTCTCTTGTGAGCCCAAGTAACCGTATCCTCGATTCTCTTTATGTGGTCCTTAGGCGTCATCCCGAGCTGGGTTCGGCAGTGATGCTCTGAGCCTTTGGTTAACAGATTCATCGCACTACCACCGGCTTCGGTAAGCCAGTCCACTGAGATCTTGCCGTCACAAAATCCCAGCATCTCAACCCGTTCGATAGCACCCTCTTTCTGAGCCCATTCAGTGACAAGGCGGGCAGCCTCGTACTCCCCTCTGGACACCCGCGTAGAGGCGATTTCGATCCGGTCGACACCTACATCAGTAAGCAACATGCGAGCAAGCTGCAATTTCTCAGTGGCACTATAGGCGATGCCCGGCGTCTGTTCACCATCCCGAAGCGTGGTGTCCATTATGCTGATCTGTTTGTCTTGTCCTGCAGTCATACTTCGTTTAATGCCCCAAGCAATAATTCTCGCACCAATTGCTTCTCTACCGATACTCGTTTTGTCACGGATAGTCTACCGTCCCGAGGGAGAAAGATAGCCTCTGGCTTCACTTCAGGTAATCAAGGGTAAGATCTTCTGAAACTTCCCAGAGTTGGTTAGCTAATTCGTTGTCCAGCATATGTTTGCTTGGTGAACCGGGGCTACAGTTATCAAAGTAAAGCCCGGAAACGCCCGTGAGGTTTGGATTAGTGCCTACATAGCAGGTAGTAGCAGCACCCTCCTCTGTAGATTTAAGAAACCAACGCCCCACAAAATGAAACGCCATTTGTTGCCAACCAGCGTGGTGTTGGACGATATTGGTATCGACAACACCCGGATGTAAACAGTTTGAGGTTACGTTACTGTCCTGCAAACGCTGCGCTAATTCTCTGGAAAACAACCCGTTGGCAAGCTTGGAGTGCCCATAGGCCCTCATGGGTTTACTTTCAACCAAATTTCTTAACTCCCTAACATTTCCTGGCCAATTATAATTTAACAAATAATTATTATTTTTAATTTTGA
>CAJXCW010000280.1 GCA_913051705.1 uncultured bacterium | reverse complement strand
CCATTCACCCATTCACCCATTCACCCATTCACCCATTCACCCATTCACCCATTCACCCATTTTCTAATGAATATCGCTTTTATCGGGGCGGGTTCTCTCGCCAATGTGATGCACTATCCCAGTGTTGCTGCGTTCGAGGATGTCACCATCGCGGCCATCTGCGATCTGGATACGGAACGGCTGAACACCACGGCGGACAAGTATGATGTTAAGTGCCGGTATACGGATTACCATCATATGCTTGATGAAGTCGCGCTGGATGCGGTGTATGTCATCATGCCGCCGGTGTTTCTGAAGTCTATTGTGCTTGACTGTCTTGCAGCCGGCAAGCATGTCTTTATGGAGAAACCACCGGGGGTCTCGGTCGCAGAAGCGCAGGAGATGGCCGCCGTTGCACGGAAAAATAATTGTCTGGCGATGGTCGCCTTCAACCGGCGGTTCGCAAAGGTTATCGTCGAAGCGAAGAAGCTGGTTGATGCGCGTGGGCCGATCACCCAGTGTATGGTAGAATTCCATAAATACCATCTTCATGAGGCCAAATGGGATTACTACGGCGTCGGCATGTTCGAAACCGATGTGATCCATGTGGTGGACCTGCTGCGTCATTTCGGCGGGGAGGTCACAGAGGTGGATGCCTATGTACAAACGTGGCATTCGGATCAGGAAAATGTCTTCAACGCGCTGGTGCAATTCGAGAGCGGCGCTACAGGTGTGCTGACCGCCAATAGGGCCTCCGGCTTCCGCCATGAGCGATTCGAGTTGCACGGCCACGGCATCGGCGCCTATATCCGGGCGCCGGAATCGGCTGAAATTTATACGGACAACCAGGCCAAACCCATCACGCTGAACGGCGCTGAACTGGCCGGTAGTGAAAAGCCGTATTTGACCTATGGCTTTTCAGACGAAAGCCGGCATTTTATAGATTGTATCAAGTCCGGTACCCAGCCGTTGACTAATTTAGACGACGCCGCTAAATCCCGACAGCTGGTAGACCGTATACTGACGGCAGGCAGAAAGCGGCGGTAGGCAGTAAGCAGGAAAACCGCCTACCGCCTACCGACCCAATGCGTCTATACCATCAGGACAACCACATCGACCTCTGGCACGGCGACGCCAGGGATATGTCCGCCTTCCCCGATGGGTACGCAGACCTGGTTATGACCTGTCCGCCCTGGTGGGACAGCGGTGACTATAATCACCCGGATCAGATCGGTTTCGGGCAGGTGTATGACGATTACCTGGGATCGATGACGCAGGTATGGGCTGATTGTTACCGGTGTTTGAATCCAGGCCGGGCGATCATTGTCTGGGTGGCGGACCTGTTATGGCGACATGAACCGACACCGCTGGTCGCTGATATGCATCATACCTTGCGACAGACCGGATTTATATACGAGGCCACATACCACTGGTATGAACCCAGAAAAAAAGAAAGACCGGCTTTGGAAGAAGGTCTTCCCTTTACCTGTAAACCGAAAGTCCATGCCGAATCCATCCTCATCTACCTGAAACCGGGGGAGGCCCCGCATCCCTCAGCAGAAACCCTCCAGGCCAGCCGGATTGATCCGGACACCTATCGAGCCGGCCAGGAAGCCGTCTGGATGCCTGACGAATCGCTCGGTCATCCGTATGAGCGGCTGATCCGGTTATGGTCCTACACGGGGGATACCGTGCTCAATCCCTTTTCCGGTCAAGGCACCATCGCGCTGTGCGCTCGAAACCTGCAACGGCGATGTGTTACGGTAGAACTGCATGAAGATAACTGCCGGCATATTGCTTCGCTGCTGGCAAAAGGGCACTAGCAGGTGACGGGTAGCTCGTGGGTTGAAACAATCTGCTACCGGCGCTGATGTGACGCCGGTTCTGTGCCACGTCAGTCATTCAGCAACCGGCGAAGATAGGAAACGGCCTTCGGCACGGCGGTTTCTTCGGGTTCGGCGGCCTGGCCTTCATAGACGATAGACATCCAACCGTTGAAATTCGCACTGCGAATAATCTTGAGAATCCTCGGGTAGTCCAGCCAAACTTCTTCGCCCGTCTGAATTCGGTAAATTTTGGCGCGTACATGCACCGCAAAGGGCACGCTTTTTTCCATGCTGCCGTAGAAATCGTAATTGGGATCCGGTTTGCCCTTGGCGCCCGAAGCGCCCGGCGAACCGGCATACTGACCGGTATCCATGATATGTGAAAAATAAGGGTGGTCCACCTCTTCCAGAATACGGATCACATCATCGCCGGTTCGAGTCACACATCCATGATTATGGTTATGTAAACCCACCACGATCCCTTTCTCACCGGCATAAGCCATCACCGCTTTAATGCAGTCGATCATCCTGGACCAGATCACCTCTTTGGGCTCATCTTCCCGCTCCCAGGCCGCAAAAATGCGGACCATAGGCACCCGCATCTGTTCCGCCACATCAATCCAGTGCTTCACCTTATCGATCTCATCGGGCAGGTCCGTCAGCG
The DNA here is from genome assembly GCA_913051705.1 of uncultured bacterium. Lineage (GTDB taxonomy): Bacteria > JAAXHH01 > JAAXHH01 > JAAXHH01 > JAAXHH01 > CAJXCW01. The sequence continues at coordinate 4,161 of CAJXCW010000280.1, read as the reverse complement.
GTTTGCCGAAATTATTACTGATTCCGATATAGGAGATAGCCAGGCCCCGCTTCAGACACCGCATTCTGATGTCCCGAAGATAGTCCTCTTCCTCCGAGGCGAAAGCGCCCGTATGAAGGTCAATACCATCGAGTCCCAATTCATAGGCCTTGTCGATAAAAGCCGGCAGATCCATACGGCCTTCCGATAAGGCCCTATTGTAGCTGAGGGACATGCAACCGAGTTTAATCATAATGGAGGTCCTCTTAAGGTTATTGACTGATTTGTTGATTTGTTGATTTGTTGGATGAACGCCTCTTCGAGGCATTAGTTAGAACGCGCTCTGCTTTGCTCGCTGTGCTTTTTGATGATTGTCTGATTGATTCACGATGAACAAACATTTGATCCGATTTTCCAATCACCAATCAGTCAATCACCAATTATCATGTTCCGACACAGTTCTGCCGCACGCGGCGACAGCATGTCGTAGATCGAGGGAGACATGCTATGGTCCAAACGTGTACGGTGGAACCAGGGGGCGTAGTAGCCGACGCTTGTCATAGGACGGTGTTCATCCGATCTGTTGGCCGTACCGCCGTGCCAGCACCGAACATCCCGAAAGATGGCGGTTCCGGCCGGCGCACAGAGGATAGATTGTTTCATCCAGTTCGGTTCGTCGTCAAGGGACGGGATCGGTTGCCGGGTCCGGTGGGTGCACGGAATAAACCGGATCGTGCCATTGGCCTCGGTAAAGTCAACCATGAGGAAATTGATCACCAGCATCGGCGTCGGAACGTCTTGATATGTGACCTTGTTCAACGGATCATGAAAAAACTCCCGGATGTCCGAATGGAGATGTTGAATTTTAGCGCCGGGCATAGAATAATCCCCACCTGCCCCGGAGCAATAAAAGGCGTCGCTGCCGAAAATATGCTCAACCAGAGACAGTACGGTCGGCAAATCAATAAGCTGGGTCCATTCCGGATGATGAATCTGTGATCCGAAGGAATAGCGTGCATACCCTCGATTGGCTTTCTCCAGAGAAATCGCCGTCAACTGCTCCGAGATGACCCGCCTGGCCCCCTCCTGCGCAAACCGCAGTTGCTTCGATGACAACGTCCCCTCGATCGCAACAAAACCATCCCGGTGGAATATAGCCGTCGCCTTTTCAACCTCTGAATAATGCACAAGTTCAACATCCAGCATATATAACACCTATTGGTTGATTGGGTGATTGAATGCACAAGTTCAACATCCAGCTATGGATAAAACCTATTTATTAATTGTCTGATTGGTCACAGGGCACGACAAAAATCTTTTCATACCCGAAAAAACGGGTATCCAAGCCATTCTACGCTGTGGATGTCCGCTGTTCGCGGCGCAGAAGCCCGCTTAAACCCTGCGGGAATGACAACATTTTCGATTTTTGTCGTGTACTATGCTGATTGGTTTTAAGGTTTTCAATCACCCAATCACCATTTTCTTCACTTTCCCTCCGCACAGGCCTGCTCCAGAAAATAGACCAGCACGAATTCTTCGGCGGTGCGCTTCGGACCCTGGAGGTTACGGATTCGGCGGGTGTGGGCTTCAAGGTGTCGTTTTACGAAAAACAGATAAAGTTGGGTAACGAAGTCGGTAGCGGAATGATTGTACAGGTAGGTGGAAGGTAAGGAGAGGGTGGTGTCGGCATCTTGAGTTGTAAATACCCGATTCTTGCCATCTTTCATTTTTTTGTCCATGATCCTGAGCTCTTCGGCAGAAACCCCGAACAGAAACTCTCTGAATGCCTGCAGCTCATCGTGAGGACATGTATCACGGGAAAAATAATCCACAAACCGTAAATCTCCACCTTCGCGCATCAACGCAAATATCTCTGACACCCCCATCAAGGTTCCCAACTGCACCGTGGTATGACGTCGTGCCTCCCAGGTGGTTTCCAGTACAGGGAAATAAGCCTCTATACGTTTTGAAAATCGATTATCCCAAAGGCGGGTAAGGACGCTGGCGCCCTTCGTACGGACGGCGTCCTTAAGGGTGTTATCACATACCATAGAGATAAGTAGTGATTCAATCACTTTAGCGTGGATACTCTGGCTGATCTGCTCACCAATCGCATCTTCCAGCGTCGTGAAATCAGAACAGTCACCCAGCGCTTCCTGAACGACCTGATGGAGCAGTCTGAAAAAGTTCAGCCGGGCCATGATATAAGTCTGGCCAACCAGCGCCCGCATGGGTAAGAGCATATCAACCGTAAACAACGTGGCGTGCGACAACGCATCTATAAGCGAAGCGTTGTCGCGTTTCTGCTGTCCTAGCGATTGGCTTTGCAGTAGCGAGGGATAGGCCTGCATGACGTCCGCCAGGTGTTTCAGACGCCCGATAGACTCCTGGATGGTCTGTTCAAGATGGGCAACGTGGGGATTGTCGCAGACCTTCAAGGCATCGGCGATATCAGCAAGTAGCCGTTGATCGTCTTCTGAAAAAACAGGAGGGTCGAATGTAGAAAGATTCAAAATGATATCCGGGTGAAGATTTACAACTGGGGAAGTAGGCAGGTGGGCAAAAAGACCTGTTCGCCTGCCTACTTGCCCACTTGTCTATTCCAAATAAAACACCTGCTCCAACGGCACCATGCTTTCATCCGCATGTTGGCCGCCGATGCCTTCAAAATACGGCGCCATAAAATCCTGCCAGCGCTTGTTGACTTCCGTTTCCGCCATCCTGGCCAGCGCCTTCTCGAAGTCGGGCGTTTCCACATACCCGAACAGCAGACCGTCTTCGCGCATGAACAGTGAATAATTATGCCAGCCGGCCTCGCGCAAAGCTTCCAGCATCTCCGGCCAGACGTGGTCGTGGTGCTTTCTGTATTCTTCTATCTTGTCCTCTTTGACTTTGAGGATAAATCCGACACGTTGCATGGGTTCCTCCGGGAATCAACGAAGCTACGAAACGACGAAACGCGAAACGGTATTGATTCGTTGTTTCGTAGCTTTGTAGCTTCACTCCGTTTTTATCTTATAACTCACCCTTTCTATCTTTTCAAAATCCGACTCTTTTGCTACCTTCCGGGCATGGTCGGTGACCGGGAGGTAGTGATGGGTTTCGGCGTTGAGTGTAATGAAGCCTTCGGCATATGCCACCCCACCCGCTGTGCCGAAAGCGCCGTCGGATGTCTCGATGCGCTTGCGGGCATAAGCGCCGCCGTAGCCCTGGCTTTCGAGGGCATCCAGCGCCGCTAATTTTTTGTCGACTACATCTGTGATGTCGATAAAAACATCATTATAATACCCACCGCGGGCATCCCACACATTTCTGGGCAGGCTTGCGGCGCCGCAGCCCCAGTAGAATACCTGCGCGATATGATGGGGCGGGTTTCGATCCCCCGGATCAACAGAACCGGCAAAGCCGATCGCCAGCATCACGATACGGCCGGCCACCGCATGCGGATTCCAAATACCGCCGCCTTCATCCGGGAAATGAGTCAGGATCACATCCGGTTTGAGGTCCCTCAGTAAGGTGGCCAACGGTTGTACGATGTCCCGCTCCGGCAGTAATACGGCATCATCCACCCCCATAAAATACAGATCCTTAACCCCCAGGCTGCGGCAGGCGGACTTGACTTCCTCCGCCTTTACATCCGAGCGCTCCGCCATCATATGCTTCAGTTCATCCGCCGCCGGCACTTCTTCGGCATGAAACATCTCATCGCTGATGACTTTATCGTGTACGCGGGCGCCGTGGGTCAACACCACACAGCCGACCCAATCACCACGGGCGGTATGGTGCGCCATTGTACCGCCGGACTGATCAAAGATATCAGCCGGATGGGCGCCGATGGAGAGAATACGGAGGGGGGGAGGCATTGGTAATGGTGATTGGTGAATGGTGATTGAAAATTCTAAAACAGAGCCGAAGATATTAAGTGATACAATTCGTTCTATGGAGACCGTGTGGGTATCTTTTAATTTGACCACACCAATGCAGCGTAATATCTTGAGCTATAATTACAATAACCGGTATGAATTGTGAAATATAGACCGACGTATTTACCCGTCAATACATTTATTTGTGTTTTTTTATCAATCACCAAGCACCAAATCACCAAAAAGCAAAGCGAGCGAAGCGGAACGCGTTCTAATAATGCCTCAAAGAGGCGTTCATTACTTTCGATTGAGCGTAGCG
>CAJXCW010000279.1 GCA_913051705.1 uncultured bacterium | reverse complement strand
ATTGGATCAGTTTGAACTGCGTGATGGCGTGCCTGGTGTGGCCTTAGTACATAGCGGGGTCGATCATCACGACCCTGCTGTGTACAATAATGTTTGACCGATCACATCATTATTTGTATGCTCAAAGCAGCATCTTTCACATCCTGGCAAAACTCTGCTATCCTATTCACGATATACTGCAGGCGCAAGGAGATAATCCCATGCCGAAATTGCTGAATGAAAATGAGACCGCCCAATTTCATCGTGAGGGATATATTTTCCCGATCAAAATACTGGATGATGAGCAAATTTCGTTCAATCGGTCGCTGCTGGAGCGTTTTGAATCCGCTCAGGGCAAGCCCATTGGGGGCGCACAGCGGAACAAATCCCATTTGCTGTTCAAATGGGTCGACGACCTGATGCGGCATGCCATGATCCTTGACGCGGTCGAGGATCTGATCGGTCCGGATATCCTTTGCTGGAATACCCTGTTCTGGATCAAGGAGGCCGGAAGCGAGAGTTTCGTCTCGTGGCATCAGGATCTGCGTTATTGGGGTCTTGATACGGATGATCTGGTCTCCGTATGGCTGGCGCTTTCACCGGCAACCCCCGAGAGTGGTTGTATGCGTGTTCTGCCCGGCAGCCACCGAGGGGACCTGTTGCCCCATAAGGATGGATATGAGCTGGACAATCTGCTGACACGAGGGCAGGAAATCGCGGTGCAGGTTGACGAAACGAAGACGGTCGAGATGCCTCTGCAAGCCGGTGAAATTTCGCTGCACAACGTGCGGCTGGCCCACGCATCGGGCCCTAACCGGTCAACCGATCGCCGTATCGGGTTATCCTTGCATTACATGCCCACCCGCGCTAAGCAGACCGTCGGAGAATGGGACAGTGCGGCCCTTGTGCGTGGCAAGGACCGCTTTGGTCACTTTTCGATCACCCCCCGTCCATCCAGAGATCTTGATCCGGTCACCGTTTCGTTTCATGAGAAAGCAACCACCGCTGTTCGTGAGGTGCTTTTTAAAGACGCAGAGAAAGTGCGTGAAACGCTCTGATTGCCAGAATGTACCTCACGCTTTTTTAGGATCAAGGTCAGGGCGTTCGATGTACAACATGTATCATAGTGAATCCTATTCATAGGAGGTTCAGATAATATGATCAGATCGTTCCCTCACTCCGCAATACTCGGTATTTTCTTCTTTACCCTGTCTGTGTCCATCGGTTCTGCTCAGGACACGGACCCGACGTACCCGGAAGGTTTTGATGAACCGATGCCGCTCTACGAGGCAGCCCTCGGTAAATTCACCCGGCCGATTACCTCCACCAGCAAAAAAGCACAAGCCTTCTTCGATCAGGGCATTCAGTTAAAGTATTCGTTCGCTATAAAAGAAGCCGCCCGATCCTTCTACGAAGCCCAGAAGCACGATCCGAACTCGGCGATCAGCTACTGGGGAGAGGCGTGGGCCTGGGGCCGGTATCTGAACGGCCGTATGAGTTCGGATAATGCGCCTCGCGCCTATGCAGCGATACAGAAAGCACGCGCGCTGTCCAAGGACCACGCCAGTCCCGTTGAAAAGGCGCTCATTGAAGCGATGGCTGTCCGGTACGTCGAAGACTACGATCCGGACACCCGTAAGGTACAGGACAAAACGTATGCCAAAGCCATGCAGGCCGTTTACGAAAAATACCCGAATGATGCGGATGTGGCTACCGTCTACGCCGAAGCGCTTTTCCTTTTGATGCCACGGGCGGGAACACGCGAACTCGATGATCCGCAAGTCGTACAACTCCACCGTGTACTTCAGGGCGTACTTAAAGCAGACATCCGGCATCCCGGGGCCTGTCATTTGTATATCCACGCCACCGAATCCACCATAACGCCAGAGCTGGCGGAAGGGTGTGCCGAATATCTGGGTGACACCATTCCGGGGGCCAGTCATATAAATCATATGCCGTCCCATACGTTCAACGAAATCGGCCGCTGGGGAGATTCAGTACGCGCCAATCTTCAGGCGTGGCATTCGGATCAAAAGGCAGCGGTGGGAGAAGGCGTTGCGATCTATCCGGCGCACAATCTAGCCATGTTGATCTACGCGGCATCCAATGATGGTCAGGGCGCCATCGCCATCCAGGCCGCAAAGGACTTTGCCGGAATAAGGAACGGAAACAACAGACACTGGGTCTTGACTTTAATCCGTTTTGGTCGGTTTGCCGAGGTGCTCGAACTGACGGACCAGCCCGAGAGGAAAATGGATAGCGAAATATGGAACTTTGCACAGGGATACGCCTATCTTCGTACCGGAAAAGTGGATAAGGCACAAGAATACCTGAAACGCGTACGGAAGGCAGAGAAGTCGAGTAAGTCGGATGGGGGCCGCCAGCACAAGATTTTCGGCACCATCGCTGGTATCCTCGAAGGCGAGATCCACCGTGAAAGCGGTGATCTGAATGAATCCATCAAATCGTTTGAGAAGGCCGTATCCACAGAAGATGAACTGCCCTGGAACGAGCCTGAGATTCTGCCGTTTTCCGCCCGTCACTGGCTGGGCGCAGCGCTTCTGGAGAAAGAGAAGTATAAGGACGCCGAACGGGCCTACCGTGAAGAACTCGAAGATCATCCTCACAACGGCTGGTCGCTTTTCGGACTCATCAAAGCACTGGAGGCGCAGGGTAAGCCCATAGCCGATGTAAAACGAGACTTCGACGCCAGCTGGGCCCGCTCGGACACGTGGATTCACGCGTCGATTTTCTGACCCGTTCCGCTTCGTAGTCGTAAGAGGTCCTTCGAACACAGGTATTTCTACAGCGGTCGTTTCACATGTCGATGCCGGGGATCTCTCCCAATGGACAGTTTGTAGCCTAACAATCGAATGAATCGGGTGATTGGGAGGTTTTTGTCACCCGGTTTCCGGAGGGGAAGGGAAAGTGGCAGGTGTCGGTCAATGGTGGTATGCATCCCCGATGGAATGGTACGGGTGATGAGTTGTTATATGTAGAGACGGGTACGGACATATTGATGGCAGTCCCCGTGGATTCGGCGGATGTGTTCCGGATGGATCTGCCGCAGCAACTGTTCAAAGTCAATAATGCATCCGATAATATGCGAATGTATGACGTGATGCCGGATAGCCAACGGTTTGTGGTGGTGCAGGATGTGGAAGACGAAACCCCTCGCAAGACCATCACCGTTGTCGAAAATTGGTACTAAGAATTCGAAGACCAGAAGTGATCGTTACGGAAATCTGGTATAATAAGCAAAGCAACGTGCGTACAAACTTACATATGCTTATAAGGAGTTGTTGTTTATGGTCCAAGTTCAAGATATTCTTGTATTGTTTCAAACGAGTCCGGCACTCGATGTGACCCCAAGTGCATGGGCGAGATATGAAGCCTCAAAAGGAACAGGCATTAAAGATCTGATAGAAGAAGACAGTCCACCGTACAAAAATGCGATGGCCGCTATGCGAGATGGATGGCAAGTCATTCAAATGAGCGAATATAAACATCGGACAGAAGCTGACGGGTATGAATTGGGACCTTTTCCCTATCAAACCGTCTTATCACGATTCAAACAAATGCAACCGGAAGAATAGGAATTTAGCCCATGGAACATCTGATTTCGTCTAAGGATATGGCTCGTTTCGTAGCATCGGGCTACTTAAAATACGAGGATATGGTACCAGAAGACCTGTGCAAGGCCTGCAGGGAGGAGATGGTGGATTTCGGCGGTTATCTCGGTGTGGGGACACCCTTTGAGGAAACATGGCCAAAGAATACGGCATTAGGAGAGGCCTTTCGACTGCCAAAGGTCAAAGGTCTGATCCACTCGTTACTTGGACCTGACCCCCTCTACGACCACCATGCGGCGCATTTAGTCAGGGCACACACGACGCGTGGACCTGATATGCACCAGGATTCTGTGATCGACTTTCGCCGAAATTATTTTGATATTCAACTTTCGTTTTTTCCGGCGGACACGACGGACGAAATGGGAGGGACCTTTTTATTGCCGGGATCACACTTTCGGAATGTGAGAACGGGTGAGATCCGTGGATACCAACATGTTGCAGGCAAGATCTGGGCCACCTGTCCAGCGGGCACTATCTATGTATGGAACACGCGCGTGTGGCACGGGGCACGGAGCAACCATACAGACAAAGACCGCTATATGTTTAAGTTGCGTCTCAATCCGGCTCAGCCACAAATTCGACAATTTGATACCTCGGATATGGACGATCCCGAAATCGGGCGTATTTTGTCCACAAATCACCGTTGGGAAGGAAATGAACACCGTTACGAGATCATGAAGCGGGTTGAATTATGGCGATATGTGTCCGACCAACCAGACTTTGATATTGGTGAGCGGTTCCTGCGTCGACGCGAATACCAGCCACAGAATCAAACGATCACCACCACCAGCTAACGACGGCTTTCGAACATGTTATGGGCAAATTATTCCACAATAATGACGATTCTGGTGCGCTCGGGTTTATCCGTGGTTTTCTTCTGGTTATATTTCTAATGGGCGTACTGGGAAGCGGTTCCGAATTGCTGTTAATGGGACATACCGAGGAATTCTGGCAATACATACCGCTGATTTTGATGGCGGCCAGCCTGGCCGCTGTCATCTGGAACGGAGTACGCCGCGGGACTGTAGGGATACGGGCTTTTCAAGGAATAATGATCCTATTTGTGCTGAGCGGACCGGCGGGACTCATACTGCACTATCGGAGCAATGCAGAATTCGAGCAGGAAATGTATCCCTCACTCGACGGATTTGAGCTCTTTTTCAAGGCGATCATAGGTACAACCCCGCCTACCCTGGCTCCCGGGACAATGATATTACTCGGGCTGATAGGACTGGCATTCACATACAAACATCCGGTTTTATCGGCAGCACCGGAATGAAAATAAAAAACCAAAGGAGATCTATTATGAATCAAAGAAAAACATCGGCCATGATCGCATCATTTGTTCTTGTATTGTTTCTTTCGACCGTCGCCTTCGGTCAGGTCGGCAATAATACCGACGTATTTAACCCTAATCTGGCAGGTGAAAAAGAACTCGCCGCAATACCTCATTTCAGTGCGCAATTCGCCAAAACCATTATAGAAAACCGCCCGTACCTGAACATGACCGATTTTAACGAACTACTCGCCAAAACGCTAAATGAAAAACAGGTAAGCGAAGTGTATGTAAAATTGTTCGTTCCCATAAATCTGAACATCGCCACCGACGAAGAGATATTGATGGTTCCTGGTGTTGGCAACAAAATGCGTCACGAGTTTGACGAGTACCGCCCATACAAATCGCTTACACAGTTCAGACGAGAAATAGGAAAATATGTCGATGACGAAGAACTTGCCCGGCTTGAGCAATATGTGTTCGTCCCAATAAATCTGAATGACGCAAGCGATGAAGAAATACAGAGTATTCCTGGTGTTGGACGCAGGATGCTCCATGAATTCAAAGAATACCGCCCATATACCAGTATGGCGCAATTTCGTAAAGAGATTGGAAAATACGTGGACAAAAACGAACTCGCCAGACTGGAGCGATATGTTCGATTAAAATAACATGTTTTCAACCTGATTTGTGAGGAACCTATGAAAATCGGGATAGGACTCTACCCCCAACTGCTGACGCCGGAAACCTATCGCTTCGCCTGTCAGGCCGGCGTGACCCACGTCGTCGCCCACCTGCCCGGATTCGCCCGCCGCGAAGGCCGTGGCCTGGCGCCCGAGCAGATGTGGACGCTCGACGAACTGGCCGAGCTCAAGCGCGGCATGAACGACGCGGGACTGGAGTTTGCCGCGATCGAAAATTTTGAGGTGGAGCACTGGTACGACGTACTTCTCGACGGGCCGCTCCGCGACGAGCAGATGGCGGGCTTGAAAGCGCTTCTGCGCAATATGGGGCACCTGGGCATCGGAATCATGGGCTATAACTTCAGCTACGCCAATGTCTGGGGGACCACCACGGTCACCCGCGCCCGCGGCGACGCCCCTGCGCCGGGCTACAGCACTGATCTGGCACCGCCGCAGGCCGAAATTCCCAACGGGATGGTGTGGAACACGGTGTATGACAAGGACGCTCCTGAGGGCACCATCGGCACGGTGTCCGAGGAGCAAATCTGGGAACGCTACGAACGCTTCCTCACCGAACTGGTGCCCGTCGCTGAGGAGGCAGAGGTCCGCCTGGCGATGCACCCGGCCGATCCACCCCTTGCGGTGATTAACGACACGGGGCGCATGGTCACCAAGCCAGAGCACTACCAGCGCCTGCTCGACCTGGTACCGAGTCACTACCACGCCGCCGAGTTCTGCCAGGGCACGATTGCCGAGATGGACGGGGAGATGGACGTGTACGAGGCTATCGAGACCTACACCGGTCAGGGCCGGATCGCCTATGTGCACCTGCGCAATGTGGTGGGGAAGGTACCCGACTACTACGAGACCTTTATCGACGGCGGCGATGTCGATATGGTCAAAGCCCTGAAGCTGTACAAGAAGCACGGGTTTGACGGGATTATCATTCCCGACCACAGTCCGGCCATGGCCTGTGAGGCCCCATGGCACGCCGGGATGGCCTACGCGCTAGGATGGATTCGAGGGGTCCTCGCCACTCTCGATCAGGACTCGGCATGAGAAGCGGTCTTTGTCGGCGACG
>CAJXCW010000278.1 GCA_913051705.1 uncultured bacterium | reverse complement strand
CTCCCGGCCGACCATCCGACAAGGACGGTCCGTGAAGATCCGGATCGAGAGGGCCTGCTGTATGCAGGTACCGAGTTCGGGATGTTCGTCTCATTCGATGACGGCGCCCACTGGCAGTCGTTTCAGCTTGATCTGCCCGCAACGCCTGTTACCGACATCCGGGTGCACCGGAAAGACCTGATCCTCTCCACCATGGGCCGTTCGTTCTGGATCATGGACGATATCACGCCGCTGCATCAGTTGCATGATCAAGTAGCAGACAACGAGGCGCATTTGTTCAAACCCCGCGATACTTTCCGTATGCGCTGGTCTCAGACCACCAGTGTCGACGACGGCGCCGCGCCGGAATACCCGCCTTTCGGTGCCCTGATCTACTATAGTTTGTCCGATGAGGCGAATGGAGAGATCACGCTGGACATCCTGGATGGCGGCAATAACGCCGTCCTGACATACTCCAGTGATACGACAAACACGGACCAGCGGCCAGAGGCCATGTTGCGCCTGCAGACCGAAGCCGGAATGCATCGGATCGCCTGGAATCTGAGATATCAGGGACCTATCGCCGTGGAGAAAGGCCAGAGCGGCGGCCGGGGTCCTATGGCGGTGCCAGGTACGTATCAGGTTCGTCTGACCACAGGGGAGTGGACCGATACGCAGACTTTTGAATTGGTGATGGATCCTCGTATTGCACAGGATAACGTGACCCTGGCCGACCTGCGTGAACAGTTCGGACTCAATACCCGCATCCGCGATCGCATCAGTGAGCTGCGTCTGGCTGTACGGCAAATCCGTTCGGTCAACGAGTCACTGGGCGAAGTTCGTGAAGAAGGCGGCGCGTCTGCTGAACGTGCAGAGCGAATCAGTCAGGCGTTAACGAAAATTGAAGAGGCGCTGATTCAGACACGGGAAGGCAAGGTAGGCGCCCAGCTCAAACCCATGCTCATGCGCCAGCTCACCTACCTGTACGGCATGATTACCCAGGCGGACCAGAAACCGGGCCGCGACGCCCACCAGCGATTGCAGGACATCGAGGTCATCCTGGAACGGCATCTGTCCGATTTAAAGAAAGTCCTGGAATCGGACCTGCCGGGGAAGAAAGTGCTGTAAATCAACCAATCAACCAATCAACCAATTATGTCCGCACACCTCACCTCCTCTGTCTACACTGCCCTGCGCCATGCTATCACTGTTGCCCTTGAGGCCGGCAAAACGCGGGCGCAGCAGACCGTGGAGCAGGAAAAGATCCGCACCGGCTGAGAAATCGGTAAGCTGCTGCACCAGCATCTGCTCAAGAATAAGGACCGTGCTGAACATGGAGAGCGGGTGATCGGCCAGCTAGCGGACGACCTGGGAATGCATGAGCGACGACTTTACGAAATGCTTACCTTTTATCAAGCTTTTCCAATTCTGCGCACGTGCGCAGAATTTAATTTTACCCCCGCGTAGTAAGCGAGATAACGCAATACGCTTTTGCTGCCACGACCGAACGGGCACGGATTGAGCTTCTTACTCTGTTAGACGGCGTGCAGTGGCCCACCGCGTCCGTCATCCTCCATTTCTTCCATCGCGACCCGTATCCGATCATCGACTTTCGGGCGTTGTGGACCGTTTCGATGGAGGTCCCCGGCCAATACAACTTCGAATTTTGGTGGCAATATGTGTCTTCTGTCGTAATTTAGCGACAAAGTCCAGCCTTAACATGCGCATGCTGGACCTGACGCTCTGGCAATATTCGAAGGAAAACCAGGCTTCGTCGTAGACAGGGTAGGTTCGTGGTATCGCAAACGATTCAGAATGTATTGGACACCGCTTCGCCGTCATTTTTCTCTATCACCCGGTTCCTGAGATCGGCTTGCGTTTGAATACGATGACGCTCTGTCCGGTTGTTGGAAACATGCCAGATGATAAACCCTACCAAGCCACTGAATATGGCAAAAACCGTAATGGACGCTATATAAGAAACCATTCGGTCCACGTCGACGGCCATAGCACCGCGATATAGCGGAATACCAATGATGATGGCGAGAGCAACAAATATAACCGCAATGAGCACGCGCTCTACGTGGTTGGAACCAGCTTTTTCTTCCTCGTTTTCCATGATACATCCTCCTTGAGTAATCGGATTATAGACTGGTGTTATAATCAGTTTATCCGTCTATGAGACTACCACTCCGGCTTCCGTGTTTCAGGTTCGGCTGATTCTCGTTTTGCAAAGAAGAAGTCCTCAGTTTCTAAAATCAATATGTCCACGTATTGTGGAAATACGAACTACAGTTGAACCGGTCCCGGAAAACTCATACGGAATCACCGTTTGTCGCTACGAATGTGATAAAGACACCCAGCGGTGGATGGACAAATACGCCCTTTGCAAAAGATAGAAGGCATGGACAATAAAAAAGCTGAGGTCATTTTCCGGTTTCTGACTATATTATCTCATATAAAATTACATGCATAGATGACCAGAACATATTGCGCCACCAATATTGGAGACAACAGGCTAAACTAAAGCAATACTATACCACAGGTATCCCCATACATGCGTATAGAATCCATAAAAAGGATCGATGAGGAGGCCCTATGAAGGAATATGGAACCAGGACGTTCGGCGAGCTATATGCCGAACGGTACGACGTGATGTACGAGGACCCGATGGTAACGGAGACGCACGACTCCGTGGAGACGCTTGCTGAACTCGCCGGAGGCGGGAAGGTCCTTGAGTTGGCGATTGGAACCGGGCGGGTGGCGCTACCGCTTGCCGCACGCGGCCTGACCGTGCACGGCATCGAGGCCTCTGAAGCGATGGTCGCCAAGCTCCGTGAGAAGCCCGGCGGCAGCGCCATTCCCGTGGAAATTGGAGACATGGCCGAAGCCCGCGTGGAGGGCACCTTCGATCTGATTTACCTGGTGTTCAACACGATCTTCAACTTAACGACCCAGGAAGCGCAGGTGCGTTGCTTCAAGAACGCCGCACGGCACCTGAGTGCCAGGGGTATGTTCGTCGTGGAGACGGTGGTGCCCGACTTCTCCGAGTATGTGGACGGCCAGCGTATGAAGGGTTCCTGGGCTAATATGGACGCCGCCCGATTCGAGATCGCGATACAAGATCGCGTCGCCCAGACCGTCGCCTTTCAACGCATCGTGATCAGCGAAGATAGCACACGGATGGTCCCGCACTTCATGCGCTACGCCTGGCCATCCGAACTCGACCTCATGGCACAATTGGCAGGTCTCGAGCGCCGCGACCGATGGGCGTGGTGGGATCGCTCTCCATTCACCGCCGACAGCAAGAGCCATGTGACAGTGTACGCACGCGCGGGGCAGTAGTGTTCGCCTGCCTCCCAGGGCAAAATGAAGCAATCGTAAAGTGATGGATAATTTGAGTATCGTCAGGAGGACGGTCGTTGGATGGACGTGGTCAATTCACCATTCACCATTCATAATTACCCCCCTGTAAACACCGCCTCGAAAGAATGGCACCTATGGAGAGTTACACCTATGAATGAATCACACGCCAACACCTCGCGATCGATCACGGAGGACACGGTGGAAATGTCCACGGATGAGAAATATCTCTTCGACCTGCTCGGATTTGTGGTCGTCCGGGATGTCCTGAGCAAGGAACATCTGTCAATAGCCAACGCCGCCATCGACGCCCAGGCGCTTACACGAAGCCCGGAATATTTCCACGACTCAAATGCCTTGAAGGGCGAAAACAGCTCGACGCGTCTCAGTGCCAATAAGAACCTGATGGAATTATCAAGTCCGTCCTGCGATCCGTTCAGGGAGATGCTGGCGCACCCCAAAACCATCCCCCACCTCAACACCATCCTCGGGGAAGGCTGGCGGCTGGACCACGGGCCCGGCCTGATCGCCATGGATAAGGGATGTTCCGGCGGTTTGCTTCACGGCAATTTCGACAACGCCCCCTATTTCTACCGCGAGGGAAAAATTTTTACCGGGCTCTGCGTCATCGAATATTTGCTCGCCGATGAGGGCCCAGGAGATGGCGGAGTTTGCGTGGTCCCGGGGAGCCACAAGGCCAACCTGACGTGTCCGGACAAAATGCTCAAGTGGGAGCAGTACCAGGAATATGTGACGGAGATACATGCGAAGGCCGGCGATGCCATCATTTTCACCGAGGCGTGTACCCACGGGACGCTCCCGTGGACGGCAGATCACCAGCGCCGGGCCGTCCTCTATAAGTACAACACCGGCCACATGTCATGGGGCGGAGGCGGTCTGCACGGCCCCCTTCCCGCCTACTGGGACGAGCTCACAGCGCCCCAACAGGCCGCCCTGCTGCTCCCCACGCACCACTCCCGCCGGCCCAAACCCAGCAACGGCTACAAAGGGCTCGCTGAGATTAAGGATTCTGTATGAATCCGTAGCCAGAGATAATACATGATCTTGTACGATATCGTCTAAGCCTATCCCATTCCGGCGACAGCCGATCGTGATGGTTGCGATCATACTGGCGCTAATCATCGGAGGAGGCGCGGCCTGGTTATTCAAACCCGAATCCGAGCCCCCGAACAGCCCGTGCGCAGGTTTCAGCGCTCGCTGGATGAAGTCTTACCCCCAACGGACCGGGCAGTTATTTCGCCTGATGGCACCATGATCGTCTATTCACAGGCCAACCGGCTGTGGATACGGGATCTGGACAAGGCGATGAACTATTTTATGTCGATGCTATAGAGAATGAACTGATGGTGGTGGATGTGGATACGCGTTCGGATTTCCTTCCGGGAAAACCTAAAATGCTCTTTACCGGGGAGCAACTGCAAATACAATTGTCTCATCAATCTGATTTTTTTACCAGACGTTACGACGTAGCTTCGGATGGTCAGCGGTTTGTTGTGGTACAGCCCGTGAGTGGCGGTATGGCACAAACCATTACGGGCGTGGAAAACTGGATCAAGGCATTCGAAGACAAGTAGCGGTTTGGACGCCTTCCCTTAAATCCCCAACTCCCGCATAATCTCCTCAATCGCATCCCAGACCGGTCTATCCACCGGCACGCCGTCGGCCATACGCCGTTGGCGTTCTTGATGGGCGCGTTCGCCGGGGATGAAGATGTCTTCAACGCCCGGCGCTTTGCGGACCTGTTTGATGCGCTGTGTAAACTGTTCTACTTCGTCGATGAAATCTGCACGGGACACGAACTTTTCGGGATCAATCGCCAGGACGAAGAGCCCGTTTTTATCCGAGTCGGCGGCGAAACGCCCGCTGCATCCCGCGCCGCTGAGAGCGCCGGTGAGCACATCGACGAGGATACTCAAGGCAAAGCCTTTATGGCCGGCGATCAGGCTACCCAGCGGAAGCAAAGCCGCCTGCCGTGGTGAGGACAGATACGCGCCCGGATCGTTCGTCGGACGACCGTCTGTGTCGATCAACCAGCCGTCCGGCGTGTCGGCCTTCTGATTGTTCAGCATCTTTACGCGGCCCTCGGAAGACACGCCGGTAGAGACATCGATGATAATCGGCATGGCGTCGCCACGCGGGATACCGGCCGCAATCGGGTTGGTGCTCATCAGCGGCTCCACGCCGCCCCAGGGAGCGACACACGGATTACCACCGGCATCATTGGTCATGAGGACCGTGATAAAACCGTCTCGGGCCGGCTGTTCCACATAGCTGCCAAGCCGCGCGATATCGTTGGCATGGACGACGCTGATACATCCGATCCCCGTCTGCGATGCCTTTTCTACCGCCCGGCTTACCGCCTCTGTCGCCGCCACCGGCCCCATCCCGTTGTGCGCATCCAGATGCCCCACGGAAGCCGTCTCTTGCAGAACTTCTATTTTGTTCCCCGGAACCATAATCCCGTGACGAATCCCCGACACATACACCGGAATCCGCATCACCCCATGCGAGTTATACCCGGATAGTGTCGCTTCCATCAACCGTTCGACCACGATCGCCCGTTCCTCATCCGGAATCCCCATTCGTAAGAAAATGGCATCCATGATAGATTGAATGCGGGTGTGATTGATATTGACTATTTTATCAGATTGACTTTTCATGGTCGCATCGTCGATTCGCAGCTTTCCCTAATATTCCGGTTCCCGGTCAAAGTGATGCTCTGTTTCGATGAATCGTATGGTGCCGGATTCCGAGCGCATAACGACAGAATGGGTGATCGCCCCGTTCCCTGTAAAGCGGACGCCATCGAGATAGGTGCCCTGGGTGACGCCGGTGGCGCTGAACATGACGGGTCCCTTGGCCAGGTCGTGAATGCCGTAGATGCGTTCCAGATCATCGATCCCCATGCTTTTCGTGCGTTTTCGGTCGGCCTCGTTACGATACACCAGACGGCCTTTAAAATCTCCGCCCACACACCGAAGGGCTGCCGCAGCGATGACGCCTTCGGGCGCGCCGCCGGTGCCCATCAGCACATCCACACCGGTTTCCTCTTTACACGTCGCAATCGCAGCCGATACGTCACCATCCCCGATAAGCCATATACGAGCGCCGGTCTGACGTACTTCGGCGATAAGCTCTTCATGGCGGGGTCTGTCCAGAATAACGACGGTCAGGTCTTCTACATGACGGTCTTTGGCCTGGGCGATGTTGTGCAGGTTTTCCGTGGGTGATTTACTCAGGTCGATGGCGCCGACGCCATCTGCGCCGACGGCGATTTTTTCCATATATATATCCGGCGCATGA
>CAJXCW010000277.1 GCA_913051705.1 uncultured bacterium | reverse complement strand
CTTCAAAACCAAATAAGCGTAGTTGGTTTTTTGCCGGTACGATTTCTATATCTTCATTCGTTGTTTTCATTTATTAAAAGCTTTAATAAATTTGAAGTAAGGAAATATCCTGAAATGATACTAGCAACTACCAAACTTAGAGGAAAAAGCTACTCTATAAACTCAAGCAAAGGTTTTAGAAATGTAGCCAGTTATATTTTTGGCGGTAATAATGAGAAGAAACAAATAAATATGACATCACCTGTTATTGCATCAATTGAAGATTCCATGACTATGAGCTTTATTATGCCTTCACAATATGATTTAAATGAATTACCTCTTCCAGATAACGATAATGTAGAAATTAAAATACAACCAGAACGGCTAATGGCAATAATTAGCTTTAGTGGTTTTGCCAATGATAATGACATAAAATATTACACTAAAATTTTGAAAGAACAATTGATTAAAGAAGGCATTAATGCTAATGGGAAAGTTTATTTTCAGGGGTACGACCCGCCTTTTAAACTATTTAATAGAACAAGCATCCATGAGGGAATACCAGTTAGACTAGTAACATTTTCAGGAATGGATTCCTCTATTATTGCTTTCATTTTCGTTTCCCATTTTGACATTAATGAAACTTTTTGACTGGGAGTACTACTTAATTCAGCCCAAAAAGGAAGGTTATTAATAATTATTGCTGAAAGATCTCCAAAATAATTATTATTGTTATTGTCGGGATTTTGTGGCGATGAGCCGAATCGAATATTGTATAATCTGTACCGGTTGTTCGACGCTTATCCGCCCCTGCTCACCGGCTAGTCTCTTACCCTCTTACCCGTTCTAAAATCGCCAGGACGATATCCACGATCCGTCCCGGATCACGCCCGAGGATTCGAATCATAGGCTCTTTGCCTTCATCACCTATGTCGTAAATGATATCGGGCACCTCACCGGTTTCGCGAATAACCTGTGCTGTACCCCATTCGAGGGATGAGCCTTCGAGATTCTTGACGTCCTTCGGCTCCTCATGACGGTCGAAAGAGGCGATAGACAGGTTGAGAGCACGGCATGCCGCCAGCATCTCCTCCTCGTACCGGATATTCATCACCGCACGCTTATCGGGATCGTGTTCCATGGCGGTCAACACAATTTTTGCCACATGCGTCGATGCGGCGAATTCAGGAGGCGCTACGGATCGAATGTCCCGATGGAGGCGTATCAACCGTCCCGGAAATGCGGCGACATCGTCAAACGTTCTCGCACCGGTGAGCCCCATCCCCAAATTGGACTGCACCTCGGGGATCAAGGCACCGGCATGGGCTTCTTCCAGCCGCCGTGCAGCGGCTGTAAGCTGATCCAGCACCGTACGTTTTTCGACCTCACGGTACAGCGTATGAAAATGATGCACAGACCCGTGACCGCTGCCGATGGGTTCGGCATAACGAATGGCTTCGGTCACATATGTTTTGGCATCTCCAACCGCTGTTTTAACGTCAGATCCTTTAGCCATTTCCGCTGCGATGGCTGCCGCAAACGTACAACCGGTGCCGTGGGTGTTCGGTGTATCGATCCGATCCGCTTCAAACACATCAAAGGATACCCCGTCGAACAACACATCTACCGCTGCTCCTTCCAGATGCCCGCCTTTTACGACCACGTATCGGGGGCCCATGTCGTACAGTCTTCGGGCAATTTCTCGCATGCCCTCTTCATCTGTTGCTTCGATACCGGTCAAGGCTTCGGCTTCGGCCAGATTGGGCGTTATCACCGTCGCTATAGGAAGTAGTTTATCCTTCAGTGTCGCAATGGCCTCGGACGCGAGCAGCGCATCCCCACTCTTGGCGACCATGACCGGATCGACGACGAGCGGAATATGCTGATAGGGTTGTAGGGATGTGACAACGCTTTCAATAATTCCGCCATTGGCAAGCATCCCGATTTTGATCACCTGGGCGCCGATGTCTGACAGGACGGACTCAATCTGCTGGGCTACCGCTTTGTCAGGCAGGTCGTATACCCCCTGCACGCCGACTGTGTTCTGCGCCGTAACCGCGGTAATGACCGACATCCCATATACGCCACAGGCGGCAAAGGTTTTCAGATCCGCCTGAATACCGGCGCCACCACCGGAATCCGATCCGGCGATGGTCAGGGCTTTATACACCATGTTTTTTTTCAGACCCTTCTGCATTAGTGGTGGGTTTTTCGTAGAATTTTTTAATTAAGGTATCGAGGTATTCGCCTGGGTTTCTGATGGCTTCGGCTGTTATTTTCAGCTCTCGGGTCTGGACCAGTTTGAGCCCATGTACATAATCTCTAAACAATTCCATGCCCAGGTCTGCGGGCGATTTGTTCTGCTCTTCGGCTATTTCAGACAGCGTGGTTCTGGCATCGTAATCGAGCGTCAATACAATGTTGTGTTCTTCTTGAAACCGCTGCTCGAGTTCATGTATCAAGGGGGGCGCCTCAGCCAGTATGCGCGTAAGTTCTTCTACAGGATTTTCCACGACCGATCGGGTTACGGTGAGCGATTTAACCGTACTGGACGGCAGTTTCTTTTCAAACTTGATCAATATTTTTTCCATCACGCCGATCAGCCCCCGGGCACCGGTTTTGGACTTGTGCGCCCGTTCAGCAATTAACCTGAGAGCCCCATCATCAAATTCGATATCGATATCGTATGCTTTAAAGTCGCGTTTTTTAGCTATGACCACCGGGCTGTTGCTATTTACCAGAATCTGATACAGATCATCTACGCTGAGGGTGTGTAGAGCCGCAGTGATCGGCAATCTACCGATAAACTCCGATTCAAATCCGTATTCTATGAGGTCTTCCGCCGTGACATACGGCAGCCATTCATCATCTTCAGGCTTTTCTTGACTTTCTTCCTGGATAAATCCCATGGCATGCCGTGTCATCCGCTTTTTGATTATTTCATCCAGATTGGCGAACGCGCCGCTGACGATGAACAGGATATTTCTCGTATTGATCCGCTTACGCTCTACTTTTCCCGTTTTTTGAAACTGCAGGGCATTTTCCATCTGTGAGGCCAGGTCGTGCGGCGCCTGGAGGTCCACCTCCGTCTCTTCCATCAGCTTTAACAAGGCACGTTGTACACCGGTGCGGGACACATCAGGACCAATCGAACTACCGGAGGATGCAATCTTGTCAATCTCATCAATATAGATAATGCCATATTGGGCCAGGTGGATGTTCCCTTCCGCCTCATGCACCAGAGAGCGAACCAGGTCATCCACGTCGCCCCCCACGTAACCGGTCTCGCTGAACTTGGTCGCATCTCCCTTGACGAAAGGCACTCCTATCTTCTGGGCGATGAGCTTGATAATGTATGTTTTTCCTACACCGGTAGGGCCTATCAGGATAATATTATTCTTGATGTTGCCGACCGACTCTTCTTCTTCCTGCAATTTGATCCGGTTAAAATGGGTACAGACTTTGGTAGCGAGAATTTCCTTGGCCTCATCCTGCCGGATGACGTATTCGTTCAGATACGCTTCCAACTCTTCCGGCTTCATATTAAACAGGATTTCCGGCAGAGGCGCTTCTTCTGCAGGCGGATCGGTGGAGGAGCCTTCCTGCTCCGGCTGAGCGAACTGCACATCAGCCCCATATTTCTGAGCCAGGAATTCTTTCAAATCTTTTTGTATATCACCGAGGTTCGGCGGGTTTCCAGACATATAGAACCTTTGATTGACTGATTGACTGATTGATGGTGTCCTGCGGACACACAGCGAGCCCTTCGGGGTTGACTGATTGACTGATTAACTGATTGACTGATTGATGGTTCCCTAGTGCACGTTGGCGGAAATAATAAGACATTTGCCAGGCCAACAATGGATGGAAGGTTCCCTCTGGGAACGCTTCGAGCACTACGTGGTTCCCGCTTAAAGCCTGCGGGAATGACAGTCTTTGTTGAAATGTAGCAATACTTCCGCCGACGTGCGCTATGGGGAACTCATCGATTCCTTCGGATTTGATTGCGTTATGTGTTTTGCAATCACCAAATCACCGATTCAGTCAATCACCAATTTCTATCCGGCGCGGGCACCGTTCGGCACATCGTGCTCGGGCATGGCCAGGGCGGGTTTTTCTAGACCGTCCGCGTAGCCTATGTCGAACAGCATGCCTTCCGAAAATTCTCCCATCATACGTCGGGGTTCGATGTTGACGACGAAAAGTGCCTGTTTCCCTTCTATTTCCTCTGGATTTTCCCGCTCCTTTTTCATACCGGCCAGAATGGTTCGCTGATGATCGCCGAAATCCACGATTAAGCGAAGCAGTTTATTTGATTCTTCGATGTCTTCCACACGTACGACGGTACCGATACGAATATCAAGTTTATCGAGATCGTCGAAAGAGATCGCTGGTTTAATTGGGGCGGGCGTCATGGATGGGTATTGGTCAGGTGCACGGCACGCCGTTCGCGTACGGGTGCATTATGGTCCTATTTTTAATTGAGGCGTTAATGGCTCTATGGCTGTTATTTCCGCTTGCATGGCCAACGCCTTCGACACCGTTCGTTTTCAGATCACTGAAACGCAACGATACAATATAGCACAATGCACCTGTTTCGGCAAGAGGACAAATCAACGAAAATGTATGGAATGCGGATAGCGCAGAATGAGGAGCTTGGAGCGGGTTTATCACTTCTTCAACTTTCTCAACTGTATTACGGTAACTTCAGCCGGCGCCTGGAAGCGTATAGGGGCCATGATAAGACCGAGGCCGTTGTTTACGGAGATAAGCATGTTGTTTATGGTATAGAAGCCGGCCAGATCGGGCGTTTCCGCCATGATCGGGCTGCGTACGGTTCACGGTATCGACATACTGTTGCATCAGATCCTGATCCGTCAACTGATCCGCCTGAAGATCGCTGATATGGACTATTTTGAACCCGTCGAAGTCATCCGGAAGATCTTCTATGACCAGATCTCTATTGGTTACCGTCACCATCTGCGTATCGTGATATATGCGGCCGCTTACATAGATGGTTCCGATGACGAGTAGACCGATGACCAGACCTGATTCGATCCGCATCCATGGTCTGCGATGCCGATTATGAGCCCGCCAGAGCGGGACTTTGATCAGATCACTTATCAAGAGGAGAGGCACGGTCTGGCCGATGATCAGAATCATAGCCCAGTAAGGATACACTAAAGTTCGGTATACCCAAGGTTCGCCGGTTCTTATCGCCTCCACGATATCGAAATCGCCCAGGCCACCGAAAAACACATGGATTTGCAAACAGAGCGGGTAGACATTGGCGATCAGGAACAACGCGATGACAAACGGCCATATCGAATGAGACGCTTTGTTTCTTAACCGCCCGAAATCAAACCAGCCCAACCGCTCAATGGCGCGCAGCGCTTTATAGAGGACATACACCATCAGGGGAGCGGCGATGAATGAGACTAACAAGGTGTTGCGTAAGGCCCAGGGAAGCATGGTATTTGGTAAGTTGGGGAGTTGGTGAGTTTAGATGCGTCAATTAAAATAAAATCCTCCTGATCGCCCCAATTCTGGCGCCCTCTGTGTTCGATTTTTGTATAGATGGCACTCTGGATAACGGAGGCGCGAGTATCATTTAAGTCCACCCTTGTGAGCCGGACCTGAAACTCTTCTTTAATTTGCCGACAAAAAGATACATTTTTTTCCAGGACGGTTGCCCAATAGCTCCCCAGTAGTTCCGTACGATACACGTCGGATCGTTCCGTTGTAATAGGCACACAGGGTATCTGCAAACGACTCATTCCGGAAGCTCGGCACATTTTTGACGACCCCGATGATCCGGAAGCGCTGGCCGCCTGCGATGAGATCTTTGCCCAGCACAGGCTCGAGTCCAAAAAATCGCTCCTTCGTGGCTTCATTGATCACGGCGAAAAAATTACCGTTCTCAACATCTGTAGCCGGATAGGGGCTGCCTTCTATAAATTCAAACTTATATATGCCAGAACTCTGCATCCGTCCGTGTTCGTTTAAGTTCAATTTCCTGATCTTTCAAATAGGATATGGTCGCATTTGCGCGGGTAAATATGGCCATCCGCTCCGCACCAGGCAGTTCCCGCATATACTGATCCAGCAGGCCATGTCAAGTTACGGCCGTGAGTATACCACCTGTTTTCGGCAAAACCGTAGAATTTTCGACGCATGAACACCTTGAAGGCCATTTCAACGTGATTTTTCAGCATCGTGGGTTCCTTTTTTTACCACGGAGAGTACCGAGGATTCACTGGAAGATCTTCTATGGCCAGATCTCTTCTGGTTACCGTCACCATGTTTACTGTACCTGGCGGCCATCGAACAGGCGGATGGTGCGTTGGGTTTCTTCGGCCAGTCTTGGATCGTGGGTCACCATGGCTATGGTTGTTTTTCCCTCCGTGTTCAGACTCCTTAAGATATCCATTATCTCATCGCCCATCTGACCGTCCAGGTTGCCGGTCGGCTCGTCGGCCGGCAGGAGGCGCGGTTTGCCGACTGTGGCACGGGCGATGGCGACGCGCTGTTGCTGGCCGCCCGACAGAGTGTCGGCGCGCTGCAGCCCCTGTTGGATCATGTCCAGGCGATCGAGGGCCATTACCGCCAGCGCCCGTTCGGCGGGCGTAAACATCTTGAAAATCCCCTGCAGTGTCGGCCGATGGTTGATGCGGCCGATCAGCACATTGGTGATCACGTCCAGGCGCGGCACCAGG
>CAJXCW010000276.1 GCA_913051705.1 uncultured bacterium | reverse complement strand
GGAGATAAGGCGGCGCTGACCCCGACGGACACCGCCCCCTCTGATGCGTATATGTGGAGTGCCCAGACTACCGGCGTCGGCCACTTTGCCAGATATATAGAAGAACGGACGGCACAGGCCAACCCGGAGCAAATGGTTCAGCAGTTATCAGGGAAAAAGCAGGGAGACATACCGGGCGCTACAGATATCGAAGAAGTCAAGAAACCCGCTGCCCCTCGCCGGGTGTATGACGCACCGGATAAGGGCGTACTCTGGGGCTGGGAAGTCGCTGCCTATGTCTGGACCAAGGCCATCGCCGCCGGCGCGTTTCTTGTTCCGTTTATCGGCCGAGAGGTTGGCGTCGTTCAGGATACAGACACCATGTGGCTCGCCTGGGGTATCAGCCTGCTATTTTTACTGGCCACCACCGCGCTGCTTGCGAAAGATCTGGATAGGCCGGCGCGTTTTCTGTATGTCCTCCTCCGACCCCAATGGAAATCCTGGCTGGTCCTCGGCGGCTATACCCTGACCCTGTACGGCCTGATCTTAACGATATGGGGCGTTGCTACCGCGTTGGGATGGCCTACTATAGCCCTGGTTGCCGGGTGGCTTGCTACGGCGTTGGCGATCATTACAGCGGTGTATACCGCTTTCCTGTTCGCCCAGGCCAAAGGGCGCGACTTCTGGCAGAGCCCGACCCTGGCCCTGCATATGCTCCTGCATGCCCTGATGGCCGGCGGCGCTGTGTTTGCCGTCCTGTTTCTGTATAGCACGCCGACAGCAGGCTGGACCGGTTTTCTCCAAAACGGCCTGATGCTGACCGTCGGCCTGAACCTCCTGGTCATTCTATTTGAAATGATCACGCCGCATCCGACGGCCGATGCCAGAAGAACGGTAGAACTGATCGTCCGCGGGCGTTTCGAAAACTATTTCTGGATCGGCGCCGTCATGATCGGCAACGTCATTCCGTTTGCCTTGGCCTGGGCGGGTGGCCCCCTGATGCTTGCAGAAGCGGGCGTCTGTATTCTGGTTGGTATGTATATTACTGAATACATCTGGGTACGCGCTCCGCAGGAAATTCCGCTGAGTTGAATTCTGAATTACAAATTATGAATTATGAATTCAGAGTACACGGCACACGACAAAAAAGAAAAAGTCGTTATTTCCTCAGGCTTTAAGCAGAGGAAATGACGTGTTACTTTATGGTATGGACAATCCAGTAACAAGTTTTGTCGTGTACTATGTTATAAATCATAAAATCAACATTTATAATTCATAAATTAAAAGAGGCTCACATGTCCAATCGTCAAAAACCCGGATTCATTGAATCTCTTGCTGAAGCCCTTCATCTGATTCCCAATCTGCACGATGAGGCCGGAGCGGATATTCCCAGCATTTCGGAGCCGGGGGCGTTGACAGACTACCCACCGCCGGATCAATGGGACGATTGGGTCGAGTACGAATCGCAGAGCTGGCCCCAGAAGGATCCGAAGCATTATATGGTCGTGCCGACGGCCTGCTTTAACTGTGAAGCCGGTTGCGGTCTGCTCAGCTATATCGATAAAGAGACGATGGAAGTCCGAAAGTTCGAGGGGAACCCGTACCACCCGGCCAGCCGGGGACGGAACTGCGCCAAGGGACCGGCGAGCATCAATCAGATACAGGACACGGATCGCATTTTATATCCACTACGACGGTCCGGTGAGCGGGGTGACGGCAAATGGGACCGCGTATCCTGGGATGAAGTGCTGGACGATATCGCTGGTCGTATTCGAGAGACCTTACTGGACGGCCGCAACAATGAAATTGTGTACCACGTCGGTCGGCCGGGCCATGAAGGCTATATGGACCGGGTGCTGAAAGCCTGGGGGGTGGACGGCCATAACAGCCATACCAATATCTGTTCTGCCGGCGCCCGTTTCGGTTATGCCCTGTGGCATTTCTACGATCGGCCCTCACCGGATCATGCCAACGCCCGATTTATTCTGCTCATCAGCGCCCACCTGGAGGCGGGTCACTATTTCAATCCCCATGCCCAGCGGATTATCGAGGGCATGATGGATGGTGCGAAACTGGCCGTGATGGACCCGCGCCTGTCGAATACGGCCAGCATGGCGGACTATTGGATGCCGACGTATCCCGGCAGCGAGGCCGCCGTATTACTGGCGATGGTCAACGTCATCCTGCAGGAAGAGCTGTATGACACGGATTTCATGAAAACCTGGGTCAACTGGCAAACCTATCTGGAGAAAGAACATCCCGATGTCCCACGAACCTTCGAACAGTTTATCGAGGCGATTAAGGTCGTATACCAGGAATATTCGCCCGAGTTTGCAGAAAAGGAAAGCGGTGTACCGGCCGCGCAGATCGTTGACATCGCCCGTGAGATCGGTAAAGCAGGTTCCCGGTTTTCCGCCCACAACTGGCGGAGCGCCGGCAGTGGGAATCTGGGCGGCTGGGCCGTCGCCCGCGCTCTGCATTTTCTGAATGTCCTGACGGGCAGTGTCGGCACCGAGGGCGGCACCTCGCCGAGCGGATGGAACAAATTCAAACCGGACGTCTTCGACCATCCCCCTGCACACAAATTCTGGAATGAACTGCATTTCCCGAAGGAATACCCGCTCGCCCATTATGAGATGAGCATGTTACTTCCTCACTTCCTGAAAGAAGGCCGGGGCAAGATGTCCGTATATTTTACGCGCGTCTTCAACCCGGTGTGGACGTTTCCTGATGGATTTACCTGGATCGAAGCGCTGCGGGATGAAGAGAAAGTGGGGCTTCATGCCGCCCTGACGCCCACCTGGAACGAGACCGCCTATTTCGCCGACTATGTGCTGCCGATGGGCCATGCCAGCGAGCGGCACGATATCATCAGCTACGAGACCCATTCCGGCATGTGGATCGGTTTCCGTCAGCCCGTGTTGCGCGAGGCAAAACGCCGTATGGGTGAGCCCGTCGAATTTACCTATGAAGCCAATCCCGGCGAAGTGTGGGAAGAGGATGAGTTCTGGATCGAGCTATCCTGGCGGATCGACCCGGACGGCAGCCTGGGCATCAAGAAGCACTTCATCTCTCCGTACCGGCCTGGTGAGAAAATCACCATCGATGAATACTACCGGTATATCTTCGAGCGCGTGGAAGGCTTACCGGAAGCGGCGGCGGCCGAAGATCTGACGGTGCTGGACTATATGCGTAAATACGGCGCCTTTGAAATCGAAAAAACGTCCTATGAAAAACATATGAAGGTGCTGGGTGATGATATCATGGACGGCACGACAGTAGACCAGGAAGCGAACACCGTGCTCAAAGACGGCAAGCCCGTCGGCGTGATGGCGGACGGCGCCCCTCGAACCGGTTTCCCGACCCCGTCATGCAAGCAGGAGTTCTATTCCCAAACCATGGTCGACTGGGGCTGGCCCGAATATGCGATCCCCACCTACATCAAGAGCCACGTCCATCCGGACGAACTGGACCGGGATAAGGGCGACTTCCCGCTGGTCCCGACCTTCCGCCTGCCCACGCTGATCCACTCTCGCTCCGGCAATGCCAAATGGCTCAATGAAATATCCAACCGGAATCCGGTCTGGATGCATACGCAGGATGCCGAACGGATGGGCATCCAGACCGGCGACCTGATCCGCGTGACGACCGAGATCGGGTATTTCGTAGATCGGGTCTGGGTGACGGAAGCCATGAAGCCCGGCGTGGTCGCCTGCTCGCATCACCTTGGCCGCTGGCGCCGTGAACAGGATGCGAAAGGAAATCGTTGGTCCACCAATCTGGTGGATATCCAGGAGGGGGAAAACGGGCAGTGGCACATGAAGGTGCTGGACGGTATACGGCCCTACAAAAGCGAGGACGGCGATTCGTCCCGCATCTTCTGGAACGACGGTGGCGTTCATCAGAACATCACGTTCCCGGTTCACCCGGATCCGATCAGCGGCATGCATTGCTGGCACCAGAAGGTCCGCATTGAAAAAGCGCACGATGGCGACGCCTACGGCGATGTGATGGTCGATACGGATAAATCGTTCGAGGTGTACAAGGCCTGGCTGCAAAAGACGCGACCCGCTCCGGGCCCGGACGGTCTGCGCAGGCCGTTGTGGCTCAACCGGCCCTTGCGGCCAGTGGACGAGATGTATTATCTGGATCGGTGATCAACCCCACGTCACCGCCTCATTCTCCCATCTTCTGCCTTCTCCTGACCACTATTTGCACCCATCGTACGCGCACGGCCCGCCGTACGCCCTACCATTTGCTTGACCTGACCTGAATAAATCCCTATCCTTCGCCTTTTACACGGCCCTCGCCTCTCTTATCGCGCCGGTACAGATTCTGGTCTCTCTCTTCAGCAAATGCCAGCCTGGTCGCCATGGCAGCCGGGGTGCCGGCCGGCCGGTTTGTCGACTGATTTGCCGAAGAAGAAAAAATGACGGCGTTTATCGTTATCTTCATCATAGTTACGCTGCTCGGGTTCATAGGTCATCTGATTATCAACCGGGGCACCCCCCGCCATGCTGGAACAGGGGCGCCTGCTGGCCGCGCTGATTCGGGATAGTCATCTGTCGATTGAGCAGAGCACTTTTGACACCCTTTCGGACTTTGTCGTCATCATGGCTATGAATGATTTCATAGCCAGCGAAGGCCACCGGAATCTGCCCGCCGCCCAGGGGATCTTTCTGGTGGTCTGCCTGGATCGGTTGGCAACGTTGATAGGGTGAGGAAGTAAGGATTGCGGAATTGAAATCTATTGGGCCACAGGCGATCCGTCTGCGGACCGTTACGCACGAAACGGGTTATCCATCCCCTCGGCCCGGTGTCGGAATAGTGGTTTCACTGCTTCCGGCAAGGCGTCATAAGTGGCCTCAGGCACGATCGCATTGTTCCGCCTCCCGAACTCCAAGCTCAGCCACCAGGGGCAGTAGCGCGTGATAACCGCCACGCGAGGCTCGGGTCCGGGGTTGGCCCCTGCTGAATGCCAGATCCGGCTGTCAATCACCAGCGCGCTGCCGGCAGGCCCTGAAACCTGTATCTCTCCTGGTATGGACTTGAGCTGGTCAATATGTTCTTCTAACCCCTCAGGCGTCTGGTGCATCCGCGGATTGAGCGGATCGCGGTGGCTGCGCGGCACCACCCAGGTGCCGCCGCTCTCCGGGCTGAACACCGAGAGCATCCACAAGACCGACAGTTGCATCGTCACATCAGGAAAGGGCTGCGCTACCCGTCCTGCCAGATCCCGGTCGGTCAGGTCATGGGGCCAATCAGAATGGAACCCACGCCATTCCACATCGGTCCGGTTGGGCGCCTGCGTCTTGAACTCCGTCTGAGCGATCCGTATATGTTTCCCAAACACCGCCTGTACCACGGCCAGCAACCGTTCGTTCCCCAGATAGGGAGCGAATTCCGATAAATAGGCGATTGGGCAGGTCCCCGGCTCACCGTCAGGACCCGTCTGAAACCCTATTTTCCCTCCCATCGCCTCGTAGTCGCGCCGCGCCTTTTCGTGGGCGGCTTCTACGTGGGCGCGGACCCCGTCTATTTTATCCTTGGGGATAATCCGCTCTAAGAGACACCAACCTTCTCTTCGCAACTGATCTACTTTTCTATCTGTATCGTTGTCCATATTATCTCTACCCATGGTTACAGGTTTTAAGACTATTCATGAGTGAATTCGGCCAAAGGCCATTTATTAGCCATTGACCAAAGTCCTAATAATATACGTAGAAATCCCCGTTTATACCGGATAATATTCTCCCGACAATTGCGTTCCCGAAGAAGAATTCGGGCAACCGGGTGCTTCCATCATTTAAACCAGGAGACTATTGACAGCCACAAACAAGGCCCCTATTATACCTATCAGGTGGAGAACGATGCCGATATTTAGGAAATATAAGCACCTCCCCTGTACGCCCCATGTATAAAGAAAAATGCCCAACCAATCGCAAAGACCGACAACGACAACAAGGTGGACACCCTATGGACCCGACCTGCCTGAATTATCTCCTTACGGATCAGGAACGCCGTCAGTTTGAAGAAGATGGTTATTTCATCGTGAAAGATGTGTTGCCTAGGGAGATGATTCCCGAGCTGATCGCCGTGGTAGACCGTATCGATGCCGAACTGCGACCGAATTTCGATCGCGGACCGTACGAGGGTTGTAACCATTTCGATTTCATCGGCCAGGATGATATATTCCTCGAACTCCTCGACTGGCCCAGAACCTTCCCCAAGGTATGGGACCTGCTGGGTTGGCATATCCAGTTGTACCATTCCCATGTAATGGTCACGCCGTCGCTGCCGGAGGGCCAGGCGCCCAAACGCAAGCGCCTGGGGTGGCATCAGGACAGCGGGCGACTCAATATCGATCTGGAAGGCGATCCCCGCCCGCGTATCTCTCTCAAGGTGGCCTATTTCCTGACCGACTGTACAGACACCGTCAGCGGCAATTTTCACGCGATCCCCGGCAGTCATCTTCGAAACCGGCTCGACCTGCCCGAAGATGGGGAATCCGATCCGGAAGGCGCCACACCGATACAGGTTGCACCAGGCGATGCGGTCTTCTTCGATCGTCGTCTCTGGCACGCAGGCGGCCATAACCGCTCCGGGAAAACCCGCAAAGTCCTGTTCTACGGATACAGCTACCGCTGGCTGAAACCCCGCGACGACATGACGGTGGCGCACTATATGGACCGTTGCGACCCCGTCCGTCGCCAACTCCTGGGCGACGCCCCTAGCGGCGGGCACGGCTTCACCTCACCCGAACCGGAAGATATTCCTCTGCGAGTCTGGATCAAAGAGCACGTAGGTAAAGAC
>CAJXCW010000275.1 GCA_913051705.1 uncultured bacterium | reverse complement strand
CAATGACGGCCCCGCTGGGCGCCAACACCATCAACCAGATTACCCGTAATTCAATCGTGGAAATGTAAGGAGAAAACCATGCGTGGCGTACGATGTGATCCAGAACGGCGGGAAGCCCGATGTCTGAAACGGGATGTACCCTGGCAGGACGCCCGGGTGCTGGAGATCGGGTGTGGTGACGGGCGGGTGACGCGGAAGATAGCTCATCAGGTTCACGCCATGGTGGGCATCGATATCAACAAGGAATACATCATAAAAGCCCATCGAACACGGCTGCGCCGGCTGGAGGATAAAATCCGATTTCTCATCGCCTCTGCAGTCACCTTGCCATTTTCGGATAAGGCATTCGATGTGGTGGTGCTTTCCTGGTCATACTGATGAGTGAACTGGGAAGGCATGGGGCATGCCTTTGATGAGATATATCGTGTACTTAAACCCGGTGGGTATGCGGTTGATATACGTCCGTATCGACCGTCTGGTAGCGGAAGTTGCCGAAGCGGTCGACCACAGATCACCTGTATTGGTAATCAGTGCAATACCTCTGTGGGGGCACTACAACAAAAAGCGGATGATTTCCGGTATGCGGATCGGCTTCTGGCAAGCAGGTTGAGACCGAAAGACCAATTGCAATTACTGGTACACCAAACATTTTATGTGGCCTGGTACTGCCGGTCTTTTGAGGTGTTTGATCATTTTGTATCTACAGAATGGCAGAGCCTTACGTTGGGACAGGTTGATCGTCATCGCATACAGGCCATGACCCGACAGGATTCTTCAATCCAGATTCGTATTGATATGCCCGTCCAGATGAATGTCATGCAGCGAATCAGTTAATCCCATCTTCCATTTTGTTTATGAGAGGAACTCCGTTATGCGGATCGGAACATACAACGTACTCGGGCTGACAGGTTATCCGGCGGAAGAGGCGAGTAAAGATCTTGGTGATCCGTACTCAGAAGAAACAGCGAAGCATTTCGCAGACGTCTTCCAATCACTGGCCTGTGATATACTGGCACTGCAGGAGGGGGTGGCTTTAACACAAATACAGCGCATTGCCCTGGCCATGGACAGACAGGTCGCCACATGCCCGTCACCAATAGCATGGTCCGGTCATATCCTGTCCCGGTACCCTATATTGGAATCCAGAACCTACAGCCACCCGAAACCCAATGCCGCCGAATACCCTTTCAGTCGTACGGCCGGCGCTGTTTTACTCGAATTAGACAAAGACCACCTGTTGTGGGTGGTCGATCTGCATTTACATCCCGGGCTTGTCGAACTACGGAATGCAGAAGCTGAACACATCGCCAGGCGGATCGATGAACTGTTTGGTATGCATCATCCTATCGTGGTTCTGGGGGATTTTAACTGTGAGGTTGGAGAGGCCATACATACGATGCTGGCCTCGAAGGCTTTCACCAATGCTATGGCCACGGCTGGCGGTGGGTTGCAACCCACCATGGATACGGTCGGTTTAAAGCATGGTGGGGGATGGACCATCGATCATATCTACGTGAGCAGCGATTTATCCGGACATCTGACCACAGCCGAGGTGATTCGGCGCGATGGATTCCGGCAGGACGGACCGCAACAATCCGGGTTATGGGTACACTCCGACCATCTACCGGTCGTCGCAACCCTTGATTATCCCTGATAACAAGCTACAAGGCCCACCTATCACTGCCTCGACTTCCGCACCGCTCGAAACCTTCGCACGAAAGAATAACGCCTGTCCACCGAAAGATCTGATCTGATGGGCCGTTTCTTCACCGTCAACATCATTCACATTACAGACGATAACTGTCGCTCCGAGACGTGCTAAGACGCTTGAGGATGCCCGACGGATACATGAATCGCCATCTGTGTCCATGGCCAAATGGTCTTCGAATAATGGGATCATGTCCTAAGGGTTTTTTCATAAATACTCAATAAAACCCCGATTGATGGTCTATCGAATAATAAGTAAAATATAGAACATGTAAGCAATAGAGATAGATAGGATGGTTAAATCATAAATTAGATGTTGTCCCGTAGAAATCTTTCATAATGAATAACAGTCATCCCCAACTGCTCAAACCAGACCAACAATCTCGATGGCCGCTGGGTGGAGATTGACCGAATTGGATGTACAATGAGAGATTCACAGATCGTATTCAGAACGCAGCACGGTAGCCAATTTCTCGGACTAAATCCTTAATAGATGTAGGGTGACAATGAATAGAGAACACCTCGAAAAGGCAATGAGAACACTGGACCGGATATCGGAGGTCATGGCGAAAGACGGTTCTTTGAGTGAAGACCTGAAAAACGACATCCAGGAAACCCTACTGGCGCTTGCCGAGGAACATCTAATTGAAGAAGTCGGTGATTTCAGTATGGAAGAGGTGGATTTAGAAACCGGCCTTGATCTTATCCTGGCTGCGTTTAAACTTGCTGACCAACGATCGGAAGATAGAGCCGATCGGGTAAAAATACACCTGGAGATCGGGGATACACTTAACAATATGGGGCGCTGGCGTGAAGCTCAGGCATACTATGAATTGGCCTCGAAGGCCGCAGAAGAGAGCGGGCATCAGTATGACCTGGGGAGAACTCTTCATCGGATCGGACGTCTCACACGGCGTCAGGGACGCTGGCACCAGGCCAGGCAGGCGCTCAACCGGGCTGTTAAAATATTCAAATCGTTAGACAGAACAATAGATGAGGCTGAAACACTGCTGCATATCGGTAATATTGAGTTTAAACAGGGTGCCTATGATCAGGTTACCCGCAGATGACATAAGGCCCTGAAACTCTGCAAAACACTTGACGCCGACGAAATGAAGGCGGATGTCAATTTGAGTCTGGGCGCTATCCATCAGGTCCGGGGTCAGGTCGCGCGCGCTATTAAATATTACAACGCCAGCCTGATCGAACAGGTAAGTGGCAGTTACGATCTGGCCAACGAACATTTTGATCATAGCCTCGCCCATTTTGAGCATGCCAACGACCATCGTCGGTTGAGCCAGGTGTATTTCAATCGGGGCGTCCATGCAAAACAGCTTCAGAATGCTCTGGATCAACTGGGTAAACGTGTGAATAACACGTCTGACGCAGAATGGAAATATGCAGATTCAATGCTGTTACCCTTTTGTCCAACAAAGATTTCCCCACTTTCCGACTTGCCCACCTGCTGTTTTACTCTATCCCGTGTTCCGCCTTATAAGCTACCCAATTGGCTTTCAGATGGACAAAATCCTCTAAGGTAGGCTGTAAAATAAACGGATTATTTCGTTTTTCATAGCCGATGGTGGATGATGGTTGGGCACCGAAATCATGCCCCGGGTATACTTCGAGATTCTCATCAAGCTGCATCAGTTGTTGCAGGCTCTCATATTCCAGACGAGCGCCTTCCTCCAGATCCGTCCCTCCCACTTTACCGACGAACAGGGTGTCGCCGGTAATAAGCTTGTTCTCTATTAAAATACACATGCCGTCCTGGCAATGCCCCGGCGTATGAATAATACGGAGATCCAGTGTGCCCAGCTTGAAGATATCCCCATCCTTGACTTCTATGTCGAAGAAATATTCCGCATCCTGATACATGACCACCTCGATCCCCAACTGTTCAATGATGTGATCATTGCCGTTTACATGGTCATGATGGGAATGGGTACAGATGATGTATTTCAGGGTCAGCTTCAGCTTTTCCGCGCGATCGATGTAATACGCCGGATTATAGGATGGATCGACGGCGGCAGCCATCCCTGTTTCTTCATCCCCGACAAGATAGCCGAAATTTCGATCGCCGCCGTTGTTGATCTGTTCAAAAATCATAATTTCATCCTTTCAAAGGCAAATGTCAAAGCTACGAAGCTTTGTTGTTTCCCACTTCGTTCATCAAGAACCCAAATCTTATTCTGAAAGCTATCGTCTCGTACTTATAATTACATATAACGAAGGGATGAAGTCAACCGAGATTTCTACCCAGGAAAACGCTTGACTTTTATAACTTCAAGACTCATGATGAGGTGGACTTCAAAACACCCACCAATCACCGACCACCAATCACATTAAGGCTACTGGTGCAAATAGGCGACATCATTGTTTTTCGTCACCGCGGAGACGTTCAGATCGGTATGTTGCAAGGCGTATCGGGTAAGAAGAACAAAGTGGCGACCGGGTCAAATCGTATTCTGGAAATACCCCCAGACAGGGTGATACAGGAAACAGGAATCCGAGCAGTAGATTTACCCGCCCTGATGGATGTAAGGCAACGGATAGAAGAGCTGGCCGATTCGCTGGACTTAAAAGAAGTTTGGGAGGTTTTGAAAGATGAGCCGGTTGAATACAGCGTTCAGGACATAGCAGAATTCTACTGGGGAGACGACATTGGCTCAGAGCGTCATGCGGCGATGCTGCTACATCTAAGTAGACCACGCCTTTATTTCGATGAAAAAGACACTGCTTTTATGCCCCGGTCGTCTGAGCAGATTCAGGAGGTATTGGAAAGACAAGCACGACAACAGGCTGTGCAGGCTGAAGAGGCCGATTTTATTCGATGGATTCTTGATGAATCTGAACATAATTATGGCTTCTTCACCACACGGCAAAAGCACTGGCTCCAGAGGATTCAACAGTATGCCATCTCAGGCGATGAATATGAACAGAGCAATCAGGCGAGGGCCTTACTGAAGGAGATTAAAGGTGAAGGCAGTGGAGATCTTCAACGATTTGCGTTTAATCTAATGGTTCGGAAAAAAATCTGGGACGAAGATGAGCACCTGGATTTAATTCTATTTGATATCCCCATTGAATTCCCGCCGGAAATTCTTGACGAGGCGGTTCAGATGCTGCCGGTTGAAACCGACCGGGAAGATTTGACCGGGCTGCTTATTTTTTCTATTGATGACGCTTCAACCAGAGACATAGACGATGCCCTATCTGCTGAACGGACTGAGGATGGATATCGAATCGGTGTCCATATTGCGGATGTATCCTCTATTATTCCAAAAGGGTCTCCACTTGATCTGGAAGCCAGGCAAAGAACGACCTCTTTGTACTTCCCCGAGCGTAATATTCCGATGCTTCCCCCCTCCCTTTCCCAGGATCAATGCAGCCTTCTACAGGATGAGCGACGGGTTGCCATGAGTTTCTTTTTTCATGTGGCGCCCGATTTTGAGCTGCTTGATAGCCGGATTGTTCCTTCCGTGATCATAAATCACGCCAAGTTGTCATATGACGAAGCGGATCAGATCTTAGGCGAAACGGATCATCCCTATACCGAAGCGTTGCATATATTGAATGAAGCGGTAGACACATTCTACCAACAGCGCATCGACCAGGGGGCGATTGAACTGGAACGTAACGAATTATCCATTAAGGTGGATGAAACAAACAAGATCGAGGTCACCATCCGTGATTCGGCAACACGATCTGAACATATTGTATCAGAATTAATGATCTTGACCAATATGGTTGCCGCAAAATACTTTGCTGAGCGCCAGATTCCCGCCGTTTACCGTACCCAGCGTGAACCGGATATCAGTAATCTGGATGAAGTGGGGCATGAAGTCGTACACAGATTTCTGACTCTTCGGCGTTTGAAACCGTTGGAGTTAAGTCTGGAACCGAAACCGCATGCTACCCTTGGGGTCGATATGTATTGCCAGATCACCTCTCCCATCCGCCGATACAACGATCTGATTCTTCAACGACAATTGAGCGCCAGCATGCAGAATCAGCCTTTTGCTTATGATAGTGAGGTGATGATGGATGAATTGTCCCTGCTTGAACGAAGTAAAGTCCGGAATAAAATCTGGGCAGGGCGGGAATGGTACTGGCTTTTGAAATATATAAACGATCAAAAAAATATGACGATGAAAGCTGTTGTCCTGGAATCGCGCACACGTGATGTGCTTGTCGAGCTTCTGGACTTCGGTTCTCGATTGACGCTCAAGCCGGAAGGGCAACTGGCCGTAGGGGATGAAATTATTGTTCAACCCATTCAGGTGGATGCCAGGGCGGGGAGGTTAAAGGTAGGGCAGGTAAAAATATAATTGTCTGATTTGTTGATTTGTTGATTGAAAGAGTAAAGGCCCGCACAATCAACAATTCAATAAATCAACAAATCACCCGAGAGGTTATATCATGGTTAAAGTAGGTTCATTAGAGCATGTCGCTGTGGCTTATCGAGATACGGATACGGCAGCGCAATGGTATTGTGATGTATTGGGGTTCGAGATCATATTCAAGGCGCTTCATCCCGCCCATGGGGTTTATTTTTATTTTGTAAGAGATCCGGCAGGAACGGGTTTGATTGAGATTATTCCCATGCCGCCTGGTGATGATACCCGGCTAAATGATTTCAGTACGGCGCATGTTCATCTCGCTTTTGATGTGGAAGATATGGATGCTGCAGTGGCCGCTCTGGAAGCCCACGGTGTGGAGATGGAAGGCCCTCCGATTAAAATGGGAGAGAATTCTTTACTGTTTTTCCGGGACCCCGAAGGGGCCCCCCTGCAATTTGTCCAGCGGCCAAAGCCGTTGAAGTGAAAAGTACCGAGTTCCAAGTACTGAAAATAGAAAGACAGGAGTTCTGAGTGAAGAGATATAGGTTGAGTGAAAAGTTTTATATTAGATTGCTTGCCTCGATTTGTCCTCGACACTTTATCCTCGGTCTTCGGCACTTTATCCTCTGTACTATATATTTCCTCCTCTTCCCCTCCCTATCCCTTGCCCAGTTCAATTCCACCCCATTGTTGCCGGAAAGCCTTATCGATCAACTTATTCATGAAGTGTCGGGCGCGATGGCGATGAGTCATGTGATTAAACTGGGAGGATATAATCATGAACGGCTAAAAGCAGAATATGAGAACC
>CAJXCW010000274.1 GCA_913051705.1 uncultured bacterium | reverse complement strand
GTGCTTGTACGTAATAGTCCTCCAGACGGTTTTTCCATCCGTGGCAGAATAACAGGTCCACTCGCCCTCTTTTCTGCCGTCGTAGGATTTCCCTACATGAGGCCCATAGTCTCCTTCCCACTTTTTATGTCCATTCTCAAAATAGGTGACATACCAATTTTCATACTCGCCATTTTCAAAATGGCCTTCGCTTGAGATATTTCCGTTCTTAAAATATTGAATCCATTTACCGTCTTTTATCCCTTTTTTATACGCCCCCTCACTGCGTTTATTCCCGTTGGCGTAATAAGTTATCCAGTAGCCTTCTTTTTTACCGTTTACTGTTTTGCCTTCGGATAAGGCCATTTTAGACTCCTTTAGAGTCACATTTCTCAGCTACAGAAAGCAGAAATCACCCACAAGCCACAGCCTACACATACGCCTTGACCACATCACGTATTTCATTCAAATGGTCCCATTCGCCGCTTGAACCTTCAAAGATGAGCGAATAAGGGCCATCGAAACGTGCATCCCGGGATAAATCCAGACACCGGTTGAAATCGGTCCGATCCATTACGCCGTTCGGATATTCCGGTTTGGCATGGATGGAGTCGGCGTATGGAAGGATGGCAGTGAGATCATCGTATTTGGTTGGGCCGCCGTAGTTTCCGTAATCCGCACACAGTCCCACCTGTTCCTCACAGAGATCCAGGATGGCAAGCACCTGTTCCGGGCGCTTTGTCAAGGCCCGAAAATTTTCCGTGATCACCTGAACGCCGCAGTCCTGGCCATAGGCGGCCAGCATCTTGAGATGATCTGCGCTCATGCGTATCACCGGATGATCCCGCCAATCGCCGTGTGCCGTCCCTTCCACGTCTGTCTGGCCGGCGATGATACGAGCGTGAGAAGCCCCGCAGCCCCCGGCCACATCGAGCCATTCCCTGATCCAGTCCAGATCCGCGTCACGTTGCGTCATGTCTTCTGCCGTGATATCTCCCGCATCGATAAGAATGCTGAACAGCTCGACGCCGGCCTCATCCAGCGATGTCCTGAGTTCATCCAGGTACGACTGATCCGTACTCGGAAAGTGAAAATGGCAGATCTCCAGTGTGTTGACGCCATGCGCAGCCATACGTGATGGAACCGCCAGCAGGCTATGGCTGCCCGGCTCATCCTGATCCGGGACCAGCCGCCCGATCCCATCGTCTGCAGGACCGTATCCAAGCCCAAGGGGCCGATGTATACTCCAGGTGGAAAGTGATAGTCGAGGCATAGAAACCTCCGTTGAAGTGGTGAGTTGGTGAGTTGGTGATTGTAAAACCAAAAATGTTTCTTTATTGGCGTCTGCTGTGTTATAGTAGATGGCCGAAGAATTGAAATAAGATTGCGCTTGCGGTTTTATGTAATGAGATAATATTAACGGAATAATTGGATGACAAGATTTATATCAAAAGACAGAACACAAGTGCTACACATTAAGCACGGAGAATATGATGATCTATATTGGTTTTACCACATTAGGATGTCCCGCCTGGAATCTGGACGATATCTGTCGTAAGGGGACGAAGATGGGCTTTGAAGGGGTAGATTTCCGGGGGATGCAGGATGAAATTGATATCACGATTATGCCCGAGTTTACTACGCATCTGGCCGAGAGCAAGCGTAAGTTTGTGGAGGCTGGTCTGCGGGTCAGCGGCATCAGTACGAGTCTGAAAATTTGTGATGCGACTCAGTCAGAAGCTAACCTGGAGGAAGCGCGTCGTACCATTCCGCTGGCGCTGGAATTGGATGTGGATACGCTCCGCGTCTTCGGGGGCGGTAATCCGGCGGTCCACAACAAAGAAGAGATGGCGGATATTGGACGGGATATGATGTCCGCGGTGCTGGATCTGGACGGCGCCCGAACTTTCAAATGGGTGCTTGAAACGCATGACCACTGGATCAAAGCCCTGGACAGCAAATTACTTCTGAACCGTATTCATGATGAACAATTCGGCGTCTTATGGGATATGGGCCATTCCGCCCGGGTAGGCCAGGAAACGCCTGAGGCTTCCATGGCGGCGTTGGGCGACCGGATCTATTGCCTGCATGTAAAGGACGCTATATACGATACGGCCCATCCTCAATCCATGGCGGACGGCTGGCGTTATGTGGCGCCCGGCACGGGTCAATTACCGATAGCGAAGGCTATTGCTCTCTTGCGAACCAAAGGATATGACGGCTGGCTCATATTTGAACACGAAAAACGCTGGCATGCCGAATTACTCGAACCGGAGGAGATGTTTCCAAAATTCATGGACTGGTACAGAGGGCTGTAAATTATAATTTGTCTGTGCGCCGCCAGATGAAGTATGAATAAAAGGCAGGTAAAAGGGTAGCGATTAAAAAACCGAACATCGCCAGATAACGGCGGTCGGGTTTGGGAAACCAAGCGGCGATGCCGATCAGGATACCGCCGGCTATAAATGTCCACCGAGCGAATTCATGCGTTCTTTGCCAGACCATATCACTCTGTTGTGTCCAGGGCGTACGAATGCCGATCCACTCTTCTCGTTTGGTAAACGGCAGATAATATCCTATAATAATGCAGGCGAATCCAAACGAAAAGATGACCGCACTGCGAATTTCCGTGATCCAGTCGAAGTACCTTCCCAATACAGCAAAATACATCACGCAAATAATGGCGATGGTCAGGTTCAGGAGCAACCAGGCCATATTGTCTATGTACTGATCATGTTGATTCTGTGCCTGACTGCGTCTATGCACCAGCATAATTAAAAAAAGCAGAGAGGCCAGTACGGGAGGAAATACAATTACTTCAAACGGGGTGGCTTCGAAATCTACCTGAGCCTGTTCATTTGAATGCAGCGGCACACTCGAACGGACCTGGGGGAAAGCCCAATAACCGAACATATACATGACGATGATTAAGACCAGACCAATCCATCGATCGCGCATAATCGCCTCAAGGAACGAATGAAATCCTGACCCTATGGACCGGGTCTCATTGTTGCTACTCGTACAAAAGCCTTATAGCTCTCCTAAAAATACCCAGACACCGTACAGAATAAGAATGACTACAATCATAGAAAAAAACAGGCCGTTCAC
The DNA here is from genome assembly GCA_913051705.1 of uncultured bacterium. GTDB lineage: Bacteria > JAAXHH01 > JAAXHH01 > JAAXHH01 > JAAXHH01 > CAJXCW01. Next base: position 3,775 of record CAJXCW010000274.1, on the reverse strand, counting down.
TGAAAGTCCATGCTTCCGCCACAACAGCTCTTCCCAACGCATAGTATGAAATTTCACCTTGAGTTTTTTGCCGGAAATGATCGACCAGATAATCCATAAAACGATAATAAAACCCAGGCAACCAAGGGTAAATATGGCTTCCGGGCCGATAGGAGCAAGCCAATGGAATCGATCCATAATACGTTGAATCAGTAAATTATTTCAAGAAATCAGGATAATTGTATAAAATAGGATGCCCGCATAGTATATACAGGGGAAGATCAGGTCAAGAAAAATGTTATCCGATCGTTTGTTCCCAGCCGGGCCGGACAAAAGAACCGCTTTTGCCGCCATGTTTCTCAACCAGCATAACCGAAGAGATGGTTATCGTCCGGTCGACCGCTTTACACATATCGTATATCGTCAGGGCAGCTATGGATACCGCTGTCATGGCCTCCATCTCAACACCTGTTTTGCCGGAGGCTGTAGCCGAGGCCGTTATTAATACCTTACCCTGTTCCACATCCAGTTTGAGATCAACTTCTACATGAGTCAAAGATATGGGATGGCACATCGGGATTAGATCGCCGGTTCGTTTGGCGGCCATGATACCCGCAATCTTAGCCACCGTCAGCACGTCGCCTTTGGTTACCTCATGATCGGCGATCTTTCGAATGGTCTCAGGCGATGCATGCACCTCACCGTAGGTCACCGCCCGGCGCACCGTCTCTGCTTTCCCGGTCACATCAACCATGCGGGCATGGCCCTGCTCGTCAATATGCGTCAGATCCATAATAGCTCCGCTTTAATGCGCGTCTTAAGAGGATAGATAAAGGTAACGCCGCCATCAGGCCCACACCGGCCTGGACAAGGTTTCCCGGAATTTCTGTCAACGCAACAATCGATCCGAAAAGAGCCGTCCCGGCCATATAGTATCCCAGGACCATCCAGATTCCTCCCACAAGGATGGCGGAACCACTCACTACCTGATCCTGCCAACCCGAAAAACGTCGATGGCCCCACCAGGCCAGACTGCCCACCAGACAGCCTTCTACACCCTTGATAATCAGCGTCCAGGGCGACCATAGAAAATACCCGCTTATCGTATCCGCCAGCGCGGAACCCACACCGCCGGCCAGCCCGCCTACACGCCAACCGAACACGACCGCTATCGTAAAAATCATCGAATCACCCAGGTTGATATAGCCCTGCGTAGCCGGATTGGGGATCCGAATAAACATGGTGGCCACCGCCGTCAAAGCGATCAATAATCCGGTCTGTGTTATCGTCCGAATTTTCATGAATCGGTTACACTTTCCAATGATATAACATCCAGTACACCAGTACCCCGGTAACAGACACATACCACCAGATGGGGAGCGTCCACCGTGCTATCCGGGCATGGCGGTCGAACTGATCTTTCAAAGCATATCGCAGGGTTATGATCACCATAGGAACAATAGCGGTGGCCAGAATCGTGTGGGTGATTAAGATGGAAAAATACACAACGCGCTCCCAACCTTCACCGGTAAAACCCGTGCTGCCGTGATAGTAGTGGTAAGTAAGATAGGTGGTTAAAAACAAAGCCGATGTCGTGACCGCCCCCAGCATACACACCTTATGCGCCTTGATATTCCGCTGACGGATAAACATATAACCAACGGTCAGAAAGGCCGCGCTCGTTGCATTTAAACACGCGTTCAGCGCCGGGAAATCCGATATTTCAATCATAATATATATAGCCCCATAAATATGAATAACCACATACCGTCCACAAACTGCCAGTATAAACCTGCGGTCTTAATCGGATGAACCTGGTCTGCCATAGGTGGTTTCCGGTGATGCTGTATCATTACAATTAGTAGATAGATGATACCAATCAGGACATGCAAACCGTGAAAACCGGTGATTATAAAAAACAATCCACTGAACTGCGTGGCGCCGAACGGGTTGACGGAAAGACCAAAACCCTGTTCTATCAAATGTTGCCATTCATAGCCCTGCAACCCGATGAAGGAGAGACCAGCCGCCATCGTAATCATCAGAAGTTTCGAAAGATGTTGCCGGTGTTCCTGACGCAGATACCGTATACTCAAGAACATAGCCATACTGCTGCCGGCCAGCAGCAGGGTCATACAGAATCCAATCGACCGGCTAAGCGCCGCTGTTGCATCAGGACCGTCAGGCAGTGTAAATCGAAAAAAAGCGTACCCTGCGAACAACACGAAAAACATCATCACATCGCCCGTAAGAAACACCCACATGCCGAACCTACCTCGGTTGTCAGGTATCAGAGGAGATTTCCGACATATGTCAAAACCGGTGGCGTGATTCAGATGCCTCCCCCTCTTTTTGCCCATCTGCCCACCACCCTCCCCAATTTGGTGATTTGGTGATTTGTTGATTGAAATGCTTACTGCCTATCGCCTGCCGTCTGCCCACCTGTCCATATGCTCTGTGTTTATACACGATCCACCCGGCAATGCTGCCAAACAGTATATACGGTATGGCAACCATAAATAGAATGCTCCAATTAAACGCCCCTGCCGCCAGAGCATCAGTCGTGCCTACCGTCCCGCACATCGCACACCCCTGTGCGAGGACCTCGGGCGTCCGCCATAAATATAGCATGGCCAACCCGAAAGCCACTCCTTTTTTACCATCATGCCACATTCGTTATCATTCCTATTAAAGATACACCAGGCCATACAAAACAGGCCATAGGCCCACAACAAAATACCAGTACATACGAGACAGATCGGGATCCCTGTATACCTTTCCGCCGAAGTGGAAGATCCGCAAGACATCAGCAGACCGCCAGAGCAGGGCACCGATCACATGAAGCGCATGAAAACCGACCAGCATATAAAAGGTAAAACCATAGGGGCCTATTTCTACCGTCAGGCCGTATTGTAGAAGCCGCCCCCATTCCATGCCCTGTCCGATCAGAAAAACCAGGCCCAGGGCCAATGTGATGCGCTCCCATCGAATGGCCTTCTTCCGCTGTATCATTCGAGATCCCATCGAGATCGTCCATCCGCTGCCCAGCAGAAACAGCGTATTTAACGCCGTAGTCAAGACAGGCAATCGCGGTTGACCAGGCGGGGGCCACGTCGCCACACCCATCCGAAAAACAAGAAAAGCACCAATCAATCCGGCAAAAAACATGACTTCCGCCGCAATAAAAAGCAACATGCCAAGTCGCGCATTATCGATGATACCAACAGGTCTGGATTGAACGGACATCATATGCTGTGTTTTGTACTTGGTGCTTTGTATTTTGTAAATAAACTTTTTCAATCACCACTTAATCTTACACCTTGTCAATCGCCATCGTAACAAATTGCACAAGCAGAAACAACAATGAGGCAAAGAATAATTTACGGGCGGATGCAGATGTTCTGGTGATCGTTAAATGGACCGCAAAACCAAGAAAGCCCAGACCGGCCCCGAGTGCTACAAAGAAGTATAATATCCCGGTTAAACCGATGATCGTCGGTGTCAGGCTGACGGCGGTTAATGCCAGACAGTTGATCAGGATCTGTGTACTGGTCACCCGGCCATCCGGATCAACAATAGGCAGGAGTTGAAAACCGGCGCGGGCATAATCATCCCGATACATCCAGGCCAGCGCCAGGGCGTGCGGCAGTTGCCATAAAAACATGATGGTGAATAAAACACCGGATTCCAGACCAATCTCATTTCTGGCAGCAGCCCATCCGGTCACCGGCGGCAAGGCGCCCGGAATAGCGCCAAATACAGTGGATAAGGTCGTACGTTGTTTGAGCGGCGTATA